>JALZUQ010000043.1 GCA_023301465.1 Oligoflexales bacterium | reverse complement strand
TAGACGACCTTAAACACGCACTGTCGGCCTAACACCTAGCTAAATAGTATTGCTTATGCCAGCGCCCTCGAGCAAAAAAAGCTCAAGGGCCTGAGCATCCTGACTACCAGCACAACTATCTCTTAGAGAATTATGAAAGACACTATCTAATCAATACTTAAGAAAGAAATTGAAAAACCTATATCTAGCTACTGTAACCATAATAAGATGAAGGCTTAGAAGACCACCAAGAACTTGACTCTTCTGTTTCTTCCTCTGTTTCTTCTTCTACTCTTACTTTTTCCAGTTTTTTTCTTAGTTTCTTTTTTGCGTCTAACTCAGAAAGAAGTCTTTTAATAATTTCATTTTCTGATGATGTAGCTGTAGATGAGATTTCATTTGGCTTTTCACCACAGACGATCGTAACGTCATCGCCAGCTTCTATATCTAATTCAGTACCTGATTCCATTTTAATTTTTGTCGAAGCAAAAAGGCTTGTTGCAAAAAACACCGTAAAGGTCATAAGTGATGTGACAAACTTCATAAAAGATAACTCCTAATTCTTGAACCGAATGATTATTTTATAGACAGCTTGTGGTAACATATAATAATAACAGGTTCAAGGCATTTCTTGAAATGAGAGGGTCCTATGCAAATAGATGAAATTAATGATGTTTTTGATTTTCTGAAGGAACGATATACACCTGAAGGGGTCTTGCTTTTTGGCTCTTATGCCAGAGGCATGTCAAACCCAACGAGCGATATTGACCTATGTTGCATCTGTAGGGGCACAGATAGCTTAAAGAAACAAAACTTATATTTTGATGGCAAATATCTCGACGTCACCCTCATCCCCTTACTTGACGACTACAAGGTCTTCCCTGAACTACTTGAGAAAATAGAAGATGCAAAAATTATTTTCGACACGACCGGTCACTGCGCTGCTATTTCCCAACAAGCAAACGAATATAGAGCCTCAAAAGAATGGGTCATGACAACAAACGAGAAAAAAGACCTCATAGCTTCAACACTAAAGAGCTTACATAGATGCCAAAGAAACGAAGAATTTGTGACTGACGTAAGGAAAATAAATCTTGTCAATGGATTAATCAAAACGTACTTTTATTTACGCGAAATCCTACCGCCTGATATTAGACGTTCATGGATATACCTACGTAAAGACGATAAAAAAATTGCTGATTTATTTGAAAAAGTTTTTAAAACAAACTTGGATTATACTTCCATAGAAAAATTAACTGTTGCCATTTTAGATTCTCCAAAAAAATAGCTGAACTAGATCGGTCCTAGCCCATTCCTAGGTCCACCGGTTAGTAGAGTCTATGAATGAGCTCCATCAGCTCGAGCGAGCGTGAGTCACCTGCTCTAGCGCATGTTTTTTCCACTGAGATGTTTGCGCCGGGTGGACCTCGTAGAGGCTGGCGATCTCTGCCGCTGTTTTCTCATTTTTTCGACATCCAAATTGATCACTTTTAACACAGGAGGCTTTACTTAACCAGGTGTCCCAAATCCGGGGTCCACTATACGGTCGTCAACCGGCTGGACAATAATTTTTGACATCATGAAAGGAGAATACCATGGGAACTATAGTTAGATATTTGACATTCATTGCCTCTTTGTACTTTGCGGGGCCCGTTGGAATAGACCTCCTCGAGAGCATAAGAACGAAAAGCATAAAAAACATTGTTAAAGGGTTTCATTCAACTTCAGCATTGAGTCGTGGACTGAACCCCTAAAACTAATATAAATTTGAAGGTGTGCAACTTCAGAAAAGTCGCACACCTTCCTTTAGAGAGTCTTGTCAAAAAATTAAAAATAAATTTTTGACTATTTCTTAGCCGGAACCAACTTACAAGTTGTATTCCACTGAGTAGGTCTATCAGTTGCCACACCATGACTAGGTCTGTTTACTGTTTGTCTTGCTATTTTCAAGGTAGCAACATCGTAGGATTGAAAGCTAGGCGCGTATCCACCAGCAACAGTGACAATGGTATACTCGCGTGAGACAACTCCTTCTTTGGTTGACTCAGAAAAAGCTGCCTTCCCGACTCGGTTAGCACCAGCCATTGCTTGGATAAACTGAATTGGGCAGTGGTTGACTACTACGCTTAAAAGCTCAGTTGACTTTGCGTCATAGTCATACGAAGTTTCTGCTTGAGCAGTTCCAAATGTAAAAAAAAGCATAGAAATCATGATCATGTTTTTCATTTTTAAATTCTCCTTAAACATTTTAGTATATATAAAAAAGCATCATTGCCTCTTTATAACGGTTATAACTCGCCCACTAAAATTCTGTGAGCTACTTCGTGGTTTTCTAACAATAACAAGTACTGCTTCAAATATTCTTAGTACTTATTTTCTTCACTGTTCTGAAATCAAAAGACCGTAGGCCCTATTGGTGGTCCACGCCTAAATCAATCCCATTTACAAACCTAAAATACTTTAGGTTATGCTTATACCAGTATGGCTTCCCGCTTTTCTCAATGACAAACGAACCACTTAGGCCACTGTCAAAGCTATACCTCCCAAAATTTTTATATAGCCTGCCCGCAGTCACTGTGTAAGTGCCTTCGTCTCTATTTGATATTTTTATCCCGTGGTACTGGTTACCGCTAATTTTGTCTAACAGTGAACCAGATGTTGGACCTGACTTAATAACAAAGAATATCTCATCATCCGTGGAAGATTCGACGCTAAGAGTTTTGTTTCTTTGTTCGAAAGGGTTAAAGCTTACAAAAATGTTGAGTCCTTTTGCTTGGCCTTCAAACCCAAGTCCAGGAGTGCCTGCTTGAGATTTAGGGCGACGCAAAAAGAAATATGCCGCGGTTTTTTTGCCATTGCTCAATACAATTGGGCTTGCACCAATAGAGAAGACTTTGAGCATTTTTTCAATGTAGGTTTTTGATTCATGACTTGTTTTGTCAAAGTCTTTTTCAGAAGATAAAAACTGAATGTACTCATCAAGTATTTGATTCATAACAGATTTTACCTGAACAGCGCCGCGAGGAGCCATCCCTTCTTCTGTTTTTTTCATTGGAAAAAACATTCCGATTTTGACCCATTTACCATCTTCAGCTTGGACTTCTATGTACTGCATTTGCTTTTGAGAGACGTCTGAGTTGCAAGTTGGTGCAACCTGGTAATCACCAAAACCTCTAGCTTTTACATTTGCAGGGCAGTAGCGAATTTTATGCCCCTTATAGTCATTACCGCTTTCATCGTTAATGCTCTTTAACGCTTCTTGAAAATGCTCAGTCATTTTCTCGCTGATTGAGGTATTCACTTGCGCACGCGCGGATACGACCACACACATTACTAGCAAAGGTAAAAGTTTCGACTGTATTGTTCTCGTCATTGTAAATCCCCCCAAGTGTTCTTGTATTTTTAATCTATCTGGCTATAGAGATACAGGGGCGTTACTCGTTAATCAAACAAATCCCTATACCGACTCTTTTTTTTGCCTTTGATATGGCTTTATCCCCTTGTAGGCACGTTTGGGTGTGTGAAAATTGATCAACAATTTAAGGAGGCTTTTATTCCCCGAGACCTTAGCGAACGAAGAAGTATCGTTCACTACTCTTCACACTCACGGTGACCAGGTTCAATTGCAATCACCTCTTTGTTACCTTCTTCGGTAACCCCCGTGACGACAAGAAGGCAAGATCTCAGAGGTGAACTGGGCGTCTTTATAACTCTTTACGCTCTACGAGGTACTATGTAACTTCCAGGTCAAGGGCTTAGGCCAGAAGTAGCTAAGCCCCTTGCCGCGCGATCTCGTGGAGTGAGTTGGTGATGTGTAACTAGCTTTCGTTAGAGTCTGGATCAACGATTTTCAACATATTCGTATTTCCGGCTGGAAGCTTGTTTTTCAGCCTGATTGAACGTCTTCAGAAAGATCAAACATTTATGTCTAGCCTGTTAGGCGATCCACAACATTTGGGCATAATTCAACATAGATGAATACAACAGAGAGAAGGTCGAAGTCGATACGAGCCTTCCATCACTAAGAGTTATCCATGTTTTAAACCGCCTTATAGAGCCGATAAAAAATAATATAGGTAAAAAAAGGATGTACAATCATCTTGGGCTACGACGGAAACTCGTTTGGATCGTGTGCTTGGATGGCAGTTTTACAAAAAACGAAAAAACGCGTTTCTCTGTTTCAACCCTGCTATTCCGAATAGTTTGTTTGAATCATCTTAGCAATCCAATGGATCGTCGAGGGGTTCTTTTGCCCCCAGGCAACCACAATATCTGCCGACCATT
>JALZUQ010000042.1 GCA_023301465.1 Oligoflexales bacterium | reverse complement strand
ATTCTATTATTCTTGCCTTTATTTGATTTTGAAAAGCAAAATTAATTACTTTAAATCTATATGAATTAACATTGGGTAATGATCGCTACCTTTTAGGTGTAAAGTATGCGACTGAATATTAGTCGTGTTTTTCGGAAAGCAAAAACAATGATCTATTTCAACATGAGGGGTTTTGTTTCCAAGTTTTTCTGCGAGACTTGTAGGGAAAGTTATAACGTGTTCTTTTTTTGTGTCTTTCATGCTTTTGATTAGAAAATTATATGAGCTCGTGTTTTTTCTCATGACAGAACGAGGCATATTAAAATCTCCAAAAACAGAAACGGTATGATTTTTTTTGTTTTTGAACTTTTTTATTATTTTATCTTGAAGTCCCTCTATTTGGTTTGAAAGAGGGTTGTCATCTCCAAACACAACAGAACAGCCTGCACAAACTACAGAACTCACTCCAAATGAATCGTAGTTATGAACATTTTTAACAACAGCCCAGGGGTTTGCTAAATGAACTGGAACAATTGAAAAATCTTTATCAAATGCGGTAAATGATAATGCAATAAAAGCTCGTTCCCAGTCTGTTGTACTACTTGCATAGTCTTCTTTCCAGCTGGCAATAAACTCTTTTTGTTCTTTTTTAGTTTCTTTTGGGTCCGACCACTTTAGTCCACCTTTTTCATAAGTGCGGTCTTTTGGGTGGAATTTACTAGCTACAAGAATACTGCGAGCCTTAGTATCATCAAAGTTATCGTTGTAATGAAAATACTCAAAATAAGGGTAACGTTTTATGATCTCAAAAAGTACTTTTGGGTGGAGTGTTTTATTGGCATCAAACTCTCCAAGAACGATCATGTCTACAGAGTGTGGCGGTAGTATAAAAGCCAAAAGATTTTTATTAAGGTCTAGAGGTGATACACCTTGTCTGAAAACATTCCACCATAATATACTCACTTTCTTTTCCTCTTTGGTGAGTTTTGAAATAGTTTGCTTTTCAGTAGAAGCTTCAAGAAAGCCATCTTTAAATATAAACTCAATTTTTGTTTGTTTCTTTTTAGTTTCTATAGGTGTCTGAGCAGATGAAGTGAGTGCATTTATGAAGACCCATAAAACAATAGAAATATGTAAGTATGTTTTCAAATTAATTTCCTAATATAGGGAGGTTGAGCAATTGCCTAAAAAACAATCAGAAACTAGCGGGCTTGTAGCAAAATTGCAAATATTAAAATTTATATTGTAATAACAGATGGTTATTTATGTGTTTATTAGCCCTTTTCTAATAACTTGAGTAGTGCTTTTAAAGTGCTACAGCTATTATTGTTTATGTTGCTTGGTGGATTTTATTCATGAGTTCTTGTTTTAGTTAATTAGCAAGTGGCCTACTTGCTAAAATATATAGATATTTAACGAATAAAAGATACTTTTATTCATTCCAACCGTAAAAGTTTAATAAATTTGAAGAATGAGTATTTAGTTTTCAATCAAATATCAAGGTAAGCTACGTGTAGGAAGTCGTATATTTTTCGTTAAGCTGAATTAGTTTGAAAGAAGTAGCTATGTATCAAATGACTTTAAATTTTGCTTCGAGGAACTAAGCTTTTATGCAGGATTTTGTTTACATGCACCAGAACTATAGACCTCTTGGTGTTAGTGTTTAAATCGAAAAGAGATCTTCTATAAATGTAAAAAAGTGTTCGTTCCGAACAGTTATCGGTGTGCATATGTAGACAAATAAACTGACATTAAATATTTTAAAAGAAATTAATTTGGTAAAGGAGTTTAGTATGAAAAATTTAATGTACACTTTAGGTCTAGTAGGGTTTCTTTGTAGTTGTGGTGCATCAGACGCAGGTGAAAAACTTGTAGATAAAATTATTTCAGAGCAAGGAAAAATAGAAGATATTATGAGTAGTGCACAATCGCAGGCTAATGATTTCGAGGGGCAGTGGATGTCAAATGCCCTTGGTATTAAGCAAATCAGAAAGTTTAATGCAGACGGAACAGGTTTTTTGGAACTGTATGTAGAAGGCGAACTTCAGTTGAGTTTTGAAATAAAAATTCTTAGTTCTGAAAAAGGTAAGTTCTCTGAGGTCATTACAAAAATTGATAAAAGCTCTAAGGATTTTCCAGTGATAGTTGATATGCAAAATTTTTGTATTTATACAATTTTAGACCTCTCAGGAGAGTTGCAACTAGAGTGTGATTCTGATTACCCCAACGCCTTTAGTGATGATGTCACGACCTTCGTACGAACAGGCTTTTAAGAATATTGAATTTGCAAGCTCCCCTCATTTTAATTCAAAATGGGGGGCAGTCTTTATAGGTTCAATGCACCGAGATTTTTATTGAACTTGTTTTCTTGTTGTGAGACAGCTTTTCTAGTTTAGATAGAAGAACTTTGAGATCATTTGTCGAAAGATTTAAAGTAAAAACTGCTGGGCTAGGGGCTGTGTTGCTCTTTTTGAAAATCATTTTTTGGTTATGTATGGATTTAGTAAACTCAGCTTTAGCGTTTTCATTAAGTTTTAGTTTGGTCGCAATTTTGTTTGCCGTTTTCATGGACATACGCTGGCCTGATAAAATTTCTGAAAGCCTCGATGGAGAAATATCGAGGCTTCGAGCAAAACTTCGAAGAGAGTAATTAGGATTTCTGCTTTTTCGAGAATCCAGCTCTTTCTTTAATAAATTTAATGCTTTAACTGCCATGTAATAAACTCATAAAATCAATATTAGATTAACTAATCTAATATTTTAGATAAGTCAATTAAATTTGTAGATCTTCGATAAGTTCTAGCCTATGATCATAATATTAAAAGTAAATGAGGTTTTGAGGCAGTGAGAGCAAAAGAAAAGCTAATCCTTGAAGAAGCCATTCGATGCATCAGGGAGCGAGGTTTAAAAGAGACAAACTCTAATGCTATCGCTGCAAGATTAAAGATGCGACCTTCCAATGTTTTTTACTATTTTCCAAAACAGCAAGATTTATACGATAGATTGATCCAATACTGTGTCAGTTTTAATCAAGAAATCACATCAAAGTTTATAGATAAAGCTTCAGGGCGGGGTTCCAAAGAGCAGATGTTTGCTTATTTAAAAGGGAACCTCTCTTGGGCTACCAAACACCCAGAGCAAGTAGCTATTTTTTTGTCGGGGGCAGGTGCACCAGACCCAGAGAATTCTCTCAGAAGAGTTGCGTCATCTGCTCTTGCTGAAGGGGAAAGTAAGGTTTCTTCTATACTAGCTCATGGGGTTGCAAAAGAAGAGTTGATACTTCGTTATTCGTTAGAATCTTGTTCTCAAATAATACACCATGCTCTTATGGGGGCTATTGTGATGATATCGGTAAGTCGTGTGAAAAACGAAAAATTTAGTTTTGATAAACTAAAGCTTTGTTTTGAAGCTTTAACCACTAAATAAATACTATAATGGTTCATCCAATTTTGACTCGTAGGTTTGATAAAGTATTTCCTCTAGTCTCGGAAAGCCAGAAAAATAATTCCCACCTTCTTTTAATTTTTGTTCTACTTGATCTGCAGTTGTTGCTAAAATTGAAAGATCTCTGAATTTTTCTTGATGGTGGTCTTCAAATACAGAATCAGCAGAGTCTACCCAATTAAATTTTATAGGGGTGCCTCCAATTTTAGTTGCCTTGTCATCAATGTCTTCTAGCATATCTGCAAACTTCAGTTTGGTTTTCATAATAGGAACTACTCCAAACTCTCCCGGGTAGACACGGCTGCCAAAGGGTCCAGAAGATACTACCATGATTACTTTATTCAGATTTAATTCAGGAGAAGTTTCTTTCATGATTCTAACCATGGTGCTGAACAATGCTTTTTTTGCTACTTGGCGTTCAGCTTCAGGGTAATTACTATCAACATAGAGTCGACCAATTTCAACGATCGTGTAATTTGGAAATTGTTTGCGAAGATCAGCAATAGGGTTTTCCTCAATTTGGAACCTTGATAGTAGACGTTCAATGGGTAGTAAATAATTAGGGAATTTTTTGTTTTTTATGCCAAAACTTTCGGATTGTACAAATTGAGTCTGATCTCCAAACAGATCTTGTTCTGCGCCCAAAAACTTACTGCCAATATACAGCCGACCGTAGGCCCTCAGTTTTTTTTGACGAGCGATTGCGACTTGAAAACTGCGGTGTTGACTAAGTGAAAATTCATCTGTTTCAATGGTTTGCCATGCTTTCCAAGGAATTTTTTGTTTTTTATAGCTATTTCTAATTTGGTTTAGGGCTTGCCGCCTATAATAATCCATAATGGATGGATGTGGTTTAGGGTATGGAAAATCAATGTCAGAAGTGTTTTTTGTGGTTTTGGATAGTAGTCAAATTTACCTTGATCAACAGATCCAAAACTAAATAATTGAACATGTTCGACGATAGGCTCTATCTTATTAAGAGGGAAAAAAATTTTATTATGATCACCTTGAATTTGAATAGTAGGTTCCACATATCTCGCTTGCTGGCGAGAACGCTGACTTAATAAGGCTCCTTTGAGACTTATCTCCCATGGGAATCCTGGAATAACAGGTTGGTTTTGTATTATTTTTTCAAGAGCAGTAAACGAATGAAAGCAATGCTGCGGTGTGGGAGTAGCTTGCCCTAAAGAGGGAAGGCAAGTAAGGCTAAAATAGAGAGTGTAGTAATAGAGTCTTTTCATGATCTTTTGACTAACACATCGTGATCAAATAATAAACATTGTCTAATTTAGTTATTCAAATCAATTTGTTACAAAGTGATTTTAACTCTGTCTAGAAATTTGCTTTAGAGTCCTAGCGTCTTTTTTCTCTAAATGTCTGTGTAACTCTTTGCGTGTCTGCGTGAATCTGCGTTAACGGAGTGATTCAACAAAAGGTATCATTCATTGATAATTTAAGATTTTGATCTACGTTCAGTTAACTTTCTATCTTTGCTATATGATTTACCAGAAACATTAAATATATGAGCTAACCTCAAAGTGTAATTGTTTGCTCAAGCAATGACCTACATGATTTTGATAAGCCACTTAAACTAAGCTGAATCTGTTCACCCAAGATATGATTTCTTTCAACAAATAAAACCTCTAGTGATTGCATGACGGCAACAATACTATCAATATGATGAGATCCTTTTTCGCTCTTCGAATAAGTTAACCAGAAATCAGGTGCATTTTGGCTTCTTGTTGTCCACGATGTAAATGCGAGCAGCGTTGTTGTTGCCAGCCTCTGTTTTTCAGGTACTTTTAATAATTCGCTATTCAATGATTTTTTTATCAAATCATTTTTGAATAGATCAATCTCAGCCCTTATCTCACGTGGTAGCTGCAAAATTAGTTTTTCTAAATAATATAGCCTCGTAATAGATAGTTTTGTAAACTTTTCTCGCTTAGGCTCAAGAAGTTTTTTATTGAAGATATTTCTTATCGCTTTATTTGCTATATTAATTCCAATTAAACTAGCCATAGTTAAAAAATGTATAACAGGGTCATCTGTTTGTGATAAAATCGTAAAATAGACTACTATAGAACCAACGGCGATGATTTGATTGTATGTTTTCAAAGTTCCATCAAAATGATTTGCTGTCTCTAGTTCCACTATTAGTTCTTTTGTTTCATTATCTTGTCCATTGCAAATTAAACCATTCATTAAAACTACAAATATACTAAGTTTTATAAAGAAATTCATAGAGCACTCCATCATTTTAATAATTTAATAATAGCATGGTTATAAATAATGAAGAAGGGTGCATATTTCCTTTGTGGTTTTTCACAATAAATTTGATGCTCTTACTACATGAGAAATCTAGCGGTATTTTGCAGTGATCTACAAACTCAAAAGTAACTAAAATTTTTTATCAATTCTGTTTTATTTGCTATTTTCTTTATTTTGTAAATGCATCGCTACAACCTAGCAAACCATTGCGTTTCAAACGACGATAGGCTTTCTTTAGGTAAGCTTCAAATTCTACACCGCTACTCAGTCTAGACACTTCTGTTTTTTGCTCGGGTGACAGAATTAACAAGTTGTGTTTTGAGGTTGATCGTTCCGTCTTAGAAAGTAGTGGGTAATTAAAATACTTATTTTTTTTTGATACCAAGAGATAACTATTTGATAAAACAATAAAATCGTATTCATTTGAAACCCCTAGGTGTGGGAATTCTATTCTGTTTTCTTCGTAAATAGTAACTTTTGGGTCGAAAGGTTTTATGGAGTAAGAGTCTGGGAGTATCTGCTCATATTGCTCAAACCAACTATTAACAATGATTATTTTACGGTTGGAAGTTCCGCCCCAAATTTGATTAAAAACTTTTACTTTATTAGAGTTAAAATCACCTTCAACTTGAATCTTTGGTTGCGGGTACATCTGGACCAAGTATATGTTAGAAAGATTATCAAAACCTCTGCCATTGGTAGGTTCTGTTCCTTTATAAACACTTTTGTACGCTATGCGGCCATTGTTATATTTAGGGTCAAAAGAGTCTATGAATACAAGTTTGCTTTTTACGCCTCCTTTTACTTCTAGTAAAACTATCGTTCTTTCTTTGATTATTTTTTCAATTTTTTCTTGTTTTTGCTGAGGGCTTAATTTATCAAAAAATCCAGCTTGTGGCTGAGAGTTTAAAAGTAGAGTAATCGAGATAACTTTAAGAAGAGACATGTTTTTATCGCCTAACATATGAGCACACGTCATATAATTAATCTTGAGAGCATGTCAATGTCGGAGTAACTATCTAAAAGCTAAGGGTTTTTAGTTTTCTTGAACGCTTTTATTCCTTGATAGCCTATAGAGAAACAACTTACAAGATACCAACAATATCACTTTTAATGACCATAGCAGCATTTTTGAAGTGCTGAAGCCATTGATCATGCCCACTCGCTCCAACTTGGTTTGTAGAGGTTAGAAAAACATGAATCTTATCTGTAACAGAACTTAAGGCACGAACAACTCCATAAGACTCAATGTTCTCTACTTGATCTTTAGATAGACCTTTATTGGTCAAGCTCAAGTTACTGGAACACACCACATGCCGTTTAGGAAAAGAGGATATTGTTTCTAAATTGATTTCCGGGTCGCAGTCTTCAATGCGGTGAGCCATTTGAGTTCGTTCTGCTAGTGGTAGCCATGAAAGTTTATTGATTTCAAAGGTTTCAGGTTTATAAAACTCAGTTTGAGTTCCACAAGATCCTATGAAAATAATTTTGGCA
The DNA here is from genome assembly GCA_023301465.1 of Oligoflexales bacterium. GTDB lineage: Bacteria > Bdellovibrionota_B > Oligoflexia > Oligoflexales > JALZUQ01 > JALZUQ01. The sequence goes on along the minus strand of JALZUQ010000042.1, from coordinate 47,533 downwards.
TTCTTGAATAGATGAATGTTGTGGTGAATAGTCTTTAAAGACTCAAATACACCTACGCCAAGTTCAAGGTATTCATGTTGAATCCCGCGGTTTTTAAGCTCCTCTAGAAGAGGAGTTACTTCAAATTTTGCTGCACTCATCACCTTGATCATTTACTACATCACCAAATTAATGATTTTACCGGGGACAATGATCATCTTTCTGATGGTTTTGCCTTCTGTTAATGAAACAAAGCGATCATCTCCTTGAAGCGATTCTTGGATTTGGTCTTTGTTCATGGTTTTAGGAAGCTCTAGCAGGAATTTCATTTTACCGTTAACACTTACAGGGTACTTTACGGCATCTTCTGTTAAGTATTTTGTATTTACTTTCGGAAACTCAGCCAGGGTAATGCTTTTGTTATGTCCACACTTTTGCCAAAGTTCTTCTGAAATATGTGGTGCAAAAGGTGATAGAGCAATCAATAATGGCTCTAAGATCTCTCTTTTACGACATTGGCTCTTTGCGAGATTATTGACACAGATCATAAATGCACTCACTGACGTATTCAAAGAAAAACTTTCCATATCCTCTGTGATTTTCTTAAGAAGCGTGTTTAATGATTTATGCTCATCATCTGTAGGTTTGTCATTTGTTACTTCAAAACTTTCGTCATTGTGAAAAAGTCTCCATAGCTTGGATAAAAATCGGTAGACTCCCTCAATTCCATGTGTATTCCAGGGCTTTGATTGCTCAATAGGTCCTAAAAACATTTCGTAAAGTCTGAGAGTATCTGCACCATATTCTTTTGAAATATTGTCTGGATTCACCACATTGTATAAGCTTTTTGACATTTTTTCGACGCTTCGTCCGCAAACATATTGATCATCTTCTAATTCAAAGGTGGCAGACTCAAACTCTTTTCTCCATTTTTTGAATGCCTCGATATCTAGTTGATCCGTGGCATTCACCATGGAAATATCAATATGAATAGGCGTTACATCATGTTTTTTTCTAAGCCCATAAGAAACAAAGTGGTTTGTGTCTTTGACACGGTATACAAAGGCAGAGTTACCTTGAATCATTCCTTGGTTGATAATTTTTTGAAAAGGTTCTTCGTGGGAAACCGTTCCAATATCATATAAAAACTTATTCCAAAAACGTGAGTAAATCAGGTGGCCGGTTGCATGCTCGGCTCCTCCAACATAAAGGTCTACTTGGCCCCAGTATGCTGCCTTTGCAGGGTCTACAAGCATTTCACTATTTTGAGGATCCATATACCGAAGGTAGTAAGCAGAAGATCCAGCAAACCCTGGCATAGTGGTAAGTTCAATAGGGTTGCCGTCTTTGTCTTTCCAGCTTTTCGCACGGCCTAAAGGAGGGTCACCCTCGGCAGTGGGCTGATAAGTATCTATGTCAGGTAGAACAAGAGGTAGTTCACTCATGTCGAGTGGCTTTGCAAGATCATCTTGGTACGAAATCGGGATGGGTTCACCCCAATATCTTTGGCGTGAAAAAATCGCGTCTCTTAAGCGGTATTGAGTTTTTTTAAGGCCAACTTTAATTTTTGCTGCTTCATCACATGCTTTTTTGATAGCGACTTTTACTTTGAGGCCATCAAGAAAACCTGAGTTTATTAATTTACCGTTATGGGATGTAAATGCATTTTCAGAAATATCTCCGCCTGAAATAACTTGTTTAATAGAGATATCAAACTTTTTAGCAAAAGCGTAATCACGTTCATCATGTGCAGGAACAGCCATGATTGCACCAGTGCCATAACCGGCAAGGACATAATCACTGATCCAAATAGGAATCTGAGTTTCTTTTTCAAACGGATGTTCACAGTAACTACCTGTAAACACACCCGTTGCTTCCGCTCCGTCTTTCATGCGTTCACGTTCTGTTTTTTTGGATGCGTTCAATACATAAGTATCAACATCTGACTTTTGAGATTCAGTAGTTAACTCAGCTACAAGTGGATGTTCGGGTGCTATCACCATAAAGGTCGCACCAAAGACAGTATCTGGCCTTGTAGTAAAGACTTCTAGTTTTTGGGTATGGTTTGCAACCTGAAAATAAAGACTCGCACCTATCGATTTTCCAATCCAGTGCTTTTGAATTTCTTTAAGAGAAGATGGCCAATCAAGTGTATCTAAGTTTGAAAGTAATCTTTCAGCATATGCTCCAACTCTTAAACACCATTGTTTCATTGGTTTTTGGATGACAGGGTGACCACCTCTGACAGAATAGCCATCTTTAATTTCGTCATTTGCGAGAACCGTTCCAAGCTTTTCGCACCAGTTCACATTCATATAGGTTCGGTATGCAATTCGGTAGTGGTGGAGTATTTCTGCTTTTTTAGATTGTGAGTATCCGTTCCAATCTTCAGCACTAAACTCATCTTCACAACTATGATTTGCAGTGACTTTAGTATTACCTTCTTTAGAAAATACCGCTTCTAGATCCACAATAGGCAGAGCCTTTTGTTGTTTTGTGTTGTACCAGTGCTCAAACATTTGAATAAAAGCCCACTGTGTCCACTTATAATAATTTTCATCACAGGTACGTACTTCACGGTCCCAGTCAAAACTAAGGCCGACCTGATCCAGTTGCTGGCGGTAGCGTTTGATGTTTTTTTCGGTGGTGACGGCTGGGTGTTGGCCTGTTTGAATAGCATACTGCTCAGCAGGTAAACCAAAGGCATCGTAACCCATGGGATGAAGCACATTAAAACCCAAAAGGCGTTTATATCGTGCAACAATATCGGACGCAATATAGCCAAGAGGATGCCCAACATGCAGGCCAGCTCCGCTTGGATATGGAAACATGTCGAGGACATAAAATTTTGGTTTATCAGAGTTGTCGGATGTTTTGTTAGTCTGGTTATCCCGCCAATACTCTTGCCACTTTTTTTCAATATTTTGAAAGTCGTATTTTGTCATGCCACATACTAGCAAAAAAATAAGATAGGGGAATCATTTATTGTGATCTGAATCAAGGTTTGATGGAGGGAAGAGGGGAGGAATGAACAAGCTTTGAATGAAGGCAGATATCAAGCATACGGGCCTTCTGGATTCAAAGCGTTTTCATGAATGATGGCGTTTAAGTCTTTGCTTATTTAGCTTCAGATTTAGCCATTTTTTTAAGTTCAGCCATCAAGTTATTGATTTTTTCTAGGCTGATTTTGATGCGTTGAACGCGGTCACCGAAATCTTGATCAAGGTGTGATCCATTTAGGTGTGGGTTGCCAGTGATTTTTTTGTTTTTGTGACTAACATATAAAGGTTGGCGGCCTTCAGCTAGTTTTTCTTCGATAATCTTTTTTTGTTTGAAATCTTTAAAATTAATAACATTTTTACTCATTTTGTACACTCACTTCAATAATTAACAACAACGGAAACAACTTCAATAGGAAACACTAGGGGAAAATCAGGCTTATATCTTACTTTTTTAAGCGATAAGAACGAATGACTGATTTGTTTGCTTTTTTACGATCGCTAGCAAGGCGATTTTTGGTTTTCATGTTTTCTTCTATAGTATTAGAAAATAACTCTTCAAACTCTTCGCTATCGACATCTTTTGCTTTCTTGGCGACGGCTTTCTTTGATTTGCTAAAGATGGAAATGACTTTAGCTTGTTCTGTTTGCATTTTGTACCTCCGAGTTCCATACAGCTACATTTTTGTAGTTGAAAAGAAAAGAACAATTCTTAACTCTCACATATATAAGAGCAATCTATGTGCCAAATAACTGAGGAAAGATAAAACAGGGAAATAATAAAGAGTTCATTAATATTAGCTTGTTATGCTGATGATGGGTGGTTTTAGCGGGGGTTACTAGGGTGTGGCCACCCTAGAAAAAATGATCAACTGTCAACCTTTCTGACACTCTAGGGGGTTATGAGTCGATAAGATCTTGAAATCCTTTGAACATCCCCGGGAGGTTTGCTTGGGTCACTTTGTCGGTAATTGCCTTTGGTACAAAGCCTTTAAAAGCAACATCGAGGCAATACTCTGCATCAACGCCATTTTTTCTTTTTTTAAGGGTCCAGCTGCCATCGTTTTTCTTGAGGATGTTAGAATCAACGAGACTCCACCAGATCTTATTTGGCTCTTCTACGTGCATCTCAAGTGTATAAAAGATAGTTTTAATGACTTTGACCTCGTAGCGGACCTGACAACTGACACCTTCTTTGTCACTTGGAAGAACTTTTATCTCGTTAACCCCTGGAATATACTCCGGGTATTTTTCATATGAACTTAATGCCTTAAACACCTGCTTGATACTGCCGTTAAATAGGTGGTTTGTAGTTAGTTTTGCCAAGAGAGAGACCTCCGTAATTGTTTTGTGGCTGCTCTTTATCTTTGATACAATGGCTTGAAGAAACTGTAAATCTTAAGTTGTAGTTATAGATGACTAATTGATTGAATGAGGTGTGTTGTGGATGGAGAAATGAAGAGCTTAGTAGAATACATTGCTAAGTCACTTGTAGATGAAGTTGATAGAATTGAGATTAGTGAAATAGCCGGTAATCAAACAAATATTATCGAACTTAAAGTTGCTAAAGAAGATATTGGTAAAGTTATTGGACGCCAGGGCCGAACAGCGGATGCAATCCGAACTATTTTAAACTGTGCTGCTGCAAAGGTTTCTAAACGTTATATTCTTCAAATTATCGACGAGTAATTCTGTGAACAAAAAACAAGTTGCTAGACTCGTCTTGGGTGCGGTCTCTGACACCCATTTGCATAATCATGAAATATCAGCTTTCAAAAATTTTGATTTCGCAGGCGTTACACTTTTTAAGCGTAACGTATCTGATGCTATTCCAAAGCTAACACAATCTATTCGAGAATTAATTCCACACGCATTGATCGCTATTGATCAAGAAGGTGGAAGAGTTAGTAGGTTAAAAGGCAGGGTAACTGACCTTGGGCCTGCGATGGATATTCTTGAAACATCATGTGATGCAGGCTCTCTCAAAAAAATGACCGAATACGGCAGAAAACTCTCGGATGAGCTAATTGCATTAGGAATTAATATAGACTTTGCTCCCGTGATAGACGTTCTTCAAAATGACAATAACAATGCCATTGGTGATCGTTGTTTTGGGACGAATGCAGATACCGTCCAAAAACGTGCAGGTGCTTTTTTGTTGGGGCTACAAGAATCAAAAAAGGTAATGGGTTGCCTCAAGCATTTTCCGGGGCAAGGAAATGCTCAAGCTGATACTCATTTGGAGTCATACTCGATTCAAGGCTCAGAGCAAGAAATCATGACAAACGATATCGCTGCATTTTTGCCTTTACTGAATAACTGCCCTTTATTAATGATGTCCCATTGCATTTATCCAGCTTTTGATTCGATTCAAGCGTCTTTATCATCCAAGGTCATGGAAGGTTTGCTACGTAAAAAACTAGGGTACCAAGGATTGATTCTCAGTGATGATATGAATATGAAAGCAATCGCTCAAGACGAGCAAGGTTGGAAAGAAGCCATAACTGAGGCCGTCGCATGCGGTTCAAATATGGTGCTGGTATGTGAAGATATCGAAAGAAGTATCATTGCTGCAGAAACGCTTGCAATAAAATCTGCAGGCTCAAAAGCTTTAACCACTAAAATAGAAAACTCATTAGAGAGACTTATCTCTTTAGAAAAGGCTAACCTCCTATGCTAGATAAACCATTTAAAATGTTTTTAAGAGGTAAAGCTCATCATTTACAACCGCTGTTAATGGTGGGTAAAGGTGGGTTGTCTGACGCTGTAAGCAAAAAACTAGAGCACTCATTGATGCATCATGAACTCGTGAAGATTAAAATTCAGGGGGCAGATAAAAACGAAGTGAAAGAAATCGTTGAGTCTTTAAAGGTAGAAAAAAAACTTGAGATCATACAAACCGTTGGTTTTACAGCCACAGTTTACCGTCAAAATGATGAGGCTGTTCTACATAGCGAGTTTAAGAACCCTTCTAAAGACTTTGATTAAGATTTGCAAAAAACAGAGAGCAATGGAATCTCTGTCTTTAAGTTTTTGTCTTGATTACTTGTTGATTTCACAAGCTTTTGCAGGTGAAAATAAATCTAACGCTAAACCTCCACCTAAGTTTTCATTTGATAATGAAAATTTAAGTTCTATTTTAATGAAGTCTCTTCCGGGCTTTAACTGCCAGTCTGTGCCAACCCCATCACCATTGCCGTCTTTGGTCTCAACAGTTATTCTGTCAACAATATTATTATTTTGATCAAATGCAATGACATCCCATTTTTCTGCTCCATCAACATCAATTAAGGTTCCACTCGATTCTTGAACTGGGTTTGAATAGTTGACAATAAGAGATCGATTTTTATTTGGACCTCCAATAGAATAATTTCCTAATCGTTTTTGGTCTTTTTCTAGCACACCATTGAGTGTTCCGGGTCCAGTAAAAGGAGAGGGGATTCCTTCTGTGCACCAATTACAGATCCAACCAATGAACAGATCTTCTACAGTTCCTTTGTTGTGTTCGATTAACTCTGGATCAGTGCCATCACTTAACTGAAACGAAACTCCAAATTCATTGTAATATTGTTTAGAAATTTTTGTTTTTGGTACACTACCTATCATGTCTTCAAAATCTATTGATTTTGTTTCGCATTCATTAGGTTCACGAACAGGTGGAGTACTAGAAACTGGTGTAGTAGTTCCATTAGGTGTTGGCTCTGCAGTAGATTTTGGAGTGTTTGGGATGATTAATGTTGGTATCATGGTTACATCATCATCTTTTAGATTACTTGGGTCAGTAAACCCACCACCCTCATTTTTTATCTTTGGTTCATATAGATCAACTTTTATAAATCCCTCAGGAGTTTTAATAAAAATCCCCTCAGTGGCCTCACGATAACCTTCAGGAATAGTATTATTTCCTGGATCTAAGTTTGATGGGTATTTCCCGTCATTTGGAAAGTTAGGGTTATCGACTTGAAAAAAACCTTCATCAGTTCTTTTTAGAGTTTCATTGATTTTAACGATTCCTTCGTTGGAATTTTTGTAAATAGCTTCTACTTCTTTATAACCACCTTCACCATCAGGAATAAATAGTTTTCCTAAATCATTGACTGTCGTGTTTTTTTCAATATCTACAACAAACTTTGGGTCTTCAAAATTATCAGGGATAGTGTTTTGGTTGGTGTCTAAATCTGAGTTTGAATCAGAGTTTAATGAAACATTAGTTTCAGTGTTTCCTTTAAAGTCATTATTCTCGCAAGCAAAAATTACGAAACTTAACAATAATAAACATATGCTTTTCATAAAAAACCTCCGATTTTACGTTTCGGGTTTTTAGAGAGAAACAAAAGCTCAATTCTTGTAAGTGTTTGATTACAATGATTTTTATTCTAAGCTTTTCCAGAGCATTAAACAAGCAAAGCTACGGTAGGGGGCCCATTTTTTTTGAAGTCTAAGTAGCTGGGTGTCTGTAGGTTTTTCAGATAGGTTGTATACTTTTTTGATTCCATTCATAATGCCAAGATCACCCTTAGAAAAAATATCAGGGTTAGCTAAGCTAAACATCAAAAACATTTCAATGCTCCAAGGACCGATACCTTTCACAGAGATTAACTGATCGTAAACCTCTTCAGGGTTTAGTGTATCAATTGTTTTTAAGTTGACCTCTTTGGATATGACTTTTGAACTCAAGTCTTTTATGTACTTTGCTTTGGAATGAGAAATACCTGCTTTTCGTAGTTCATCATCACTTAGTTTTATTATTTTTCGGGGAGTAGGTAAGCGTCTTGTAAATAAACCTTTGAATTTATTCCAGATGGATGCTGCTGCTTTGATAGAGACTTGTTGGCCAATGATGGTCTTGCATAAAGACATAAAATAATCATTAGACGGGGTTAGTCTTATTTTTTTTAAATCATGATTTTTACTTACAGCAGTATAAAGTTTTTTATCATTTTTTTTAAAATGATTGATTTGAGTAGGTGTCATGCTTGTTCGAGTGGTTGACCGTTTTCGTCAACATAGGTGTTCTTAACCACAAGAATCTTATCAATTCTTCTTTGTCCAATTTCAATAACTTCAATATCAAGGAAGCCTACACTGACTTTTTGTCCTTTTTCAGGTAATTCACCAATAAGCTCAGTTACCCAGCCACCTACCGTATCGACTTCAGATTCTTTTGATTCTTTTTTGTCTTCTATTTCAAAGAACTCAGCAAAATCACTTAAACTAGCAGTTCCAGTGACGGTGTATTTTCCATCTTCAATCTTTGTGATGTCTTGTTCAACTTTGTCATGTTCGTCATGGATCTCTCCTACGAGTTCTTCCATGATGTCCTCCATTGTTACTAAGCCAGCCGTACCACCGTATTCGTCAACGACGATAGCCATATGGTTTTTGGTCTTTTGAAGGTCTTTTAATAAGTCCATGATAGACTTTGACTCAGGTGTGAAATGTGCAGCTTTTGCAAATGCTGTGATGTTCTTTTGTTGTTTTGGTGTTTGACTTGCTTTTAAGAGATCCTTCGCAAAGATAACTCCAGTAATATTATCAATACGTTCTTTATAAAGAGGGATTCTTGAATGACCACCTTCAACAACCATATCAATAGCGTCTTTAAAGCTTGCAGACTCTTCATCAAGTGCACTAATATCTGTCCTAGGGGTCATGATTTCCCGAACACGAGTATCGTGAAAGTCAAATACCCCAGAGATCATATCGCTACGTTGACCATCAATAACCCCTGATTCTTTACCTACATCAATAAGATATTCAATCTCATCTTCAGTGATAGGTGGTTTATCAGTAACGGATTTTGATGTTAGTTTTTCAATCAAAAAATTTGTCATGATAGATAATGCATCTACAAGTGGAAATAAAAGATAATAAAGACCGCGTACGATCTTTAGTGCGAATAAACCAAATTTTTCAGGGAAAGCTTTTGCAAAAGATTTAGGGATAATCTCACCGAATATCAAGACTAAAATGGTAATGATACCAGTGGCGATTCCAACGGCTTGACTTTGAAAAAACCTTGTTGCTACTTGAGTTGCCATCGCCGATGCAAAAATATTTATAGTATTATTAAAGATCAGGATAGTCGTTAAAACTCTTGATGGTTTCTTGATCCAGAGCTTCAGGTGTTTCATGGGTTTTTTGGTAGAGTCTAATAGGTGGTTTGCACGCAGTGCACCAATACATGTGATGGCCGTTTCTGCAGCAGAGAAAAACGCAGAGAACATAAGACAAGTAAGGATGATTCCAATATCAACTAAATCGGCATTATGAAGGGGTGGCATGTGCTACTCCTTCTGTGACCATTCCAACCCAAGGGCTGTTCTGGTTTAGTGTGTTCATCACACGCTCTTCTTGTGCTCGCATTTGTGTTCGGTCATCCTCAATAATATGGTCAAAACCCATTAGGTGTAAAATACCGTGTAGGATTAAAAAAGCTACTTCTCTTTCAAGGCTCTGACCAATGTTTTGACTGTTCTTTTTCGCTACATCTAAGCAAATGACGACATCGCCGATGGTTTGGTCATTTAACAAGAGGGGTTTGAGTTGTCGAATGTCTTCAGGCTTCCACTCTACTTGACCAAAAGATAATACATCTGTTGCATAGTCTTTTTGAACAAAACGTTTGCACAAATCAAGCATGGTTTCTTGTGTGATAAAACTAATATCAATGACGCAGCTATGCACATTGAGCTTGCGAAGGATTTCTGTGGCTATATCCTGAACGGCCTGTTCGTGAATTTGGTATCTTTGGTCATTTGAAGACACTAAGACGTTGATGGGGGGGTCTGCACTCAAAGGTTTCGTGAGTTCCTATTATAAAGTTTCACTTTATTATCTTTCGTCCTTTTTCGGTCCATGCTTTAAGAAAACGTCCAATTGAAGTATATCTTTATTTTCAAAGAATGGTAAAGAATCATTTTTATACGTGATATTAAAGGCGGTTACTCTAAGTGTTTGAAATTATAAAAGAATCTGGAAGAGCAAGACGTGGCAGAATGAAGCTAAAGCATGGTGTCGTGGAAACACCTATTTTCATGCCTGTGGGCACGGTTGCAAGTGTAAAGACCCTGACGAGTGCTGATCTCGATGATGTTGGTGCAAGTATTATTTTGGGGAACACCTACCATTTATTTTTACGTCCAGGCATGGAAGTTATTGAGCATTTTGGTGGGCTACATAATTTCATGAATTGGAAAAAACCTATCTTAACAGATAGTGGTGGCTATCAAATTTTTAGTTTAGCAAAACTAAGAAAATTAACCTCTGAAGGAGTGTCTTTTCGAAGTCATATTGATGGATCAAAGTTTGAATTAACTCCAGAAAAATCTACTTGGATTCAAGAAACTATTGGAAGTGATATTCATATGGTTTTAGATGAATGTACTCCTTATCCCTGTTCTGTTGAAGAAGCACGAAAGTCGATGCAACTATCAATGGATTGGGGTGTGAGATGCAGAAAAGCCAAGAAAAAACCTGATTTGATGCAATTTGGTATTGGTCAAGGTGGTGTCTATGAGTCTTTACGCAAAGAACATATTTCTTTTTTAATAGATCAAGATTTTGAAGGTTTGGCTATTGGTGGTCTATCTGTAGGTGAGCCGAAAACTGCCATGAGAGAAATGACTGATCTAAGTTGTCAGTATCTCCCACGTGAAAAGCCTCGATATTTAATGGGAGTGGGTACTCCCGGTGATCTGTTGGAGTCTGTGGCAATGGGTGTTGATATGTTTGATTGCGTGATGCCGACTCGTAATGCAAGAAACGGAACCTTATTTTCTTGGAATGGTCGCATCAACATTAAAACAAGTATTCATAAATTTATGAATGACCCAATTGATGAAAAATGCCCATGTTATACCTGCAAAAATCATTCGCGTGCATACTTACGTCATTTATTTATGGCAAAAGAGCCAACTATTATGCGACTTCTTACCCTTCATAATTTAACGTTTTATTTAGAGTTGATGTCGAGCATCCGAAAAGAGATTGAACAAGGTACTTTTGATGCCTTTTACAAACGTTTTCAACCGATATTTGAGAAATAACCTCATATTATTGAATACTTATTGCCTGTAGTTCTATGGTTTTACCAATTCAACCGATAAAACCATAAGATCAAAATGGTTTTTGAGGGATAAAATGAGATTATTGATTTTCGTTTCTGTTTTTCTTGTCTTGATGACGAGTTGTAAAAAAAAGCAACAAGCTACGAGAGAAAATGTTGATTCATCAGATACGGTGTCTGTAACACCAGATCCATTGACCCCAGATCCTGATCCATCTGTAAGTCCAATAGACCCTGAAACGATTACCGGTTCAACAGAATTACCTTCTAGCATACCCAGTGAATCTAAATATAAAGAAGAAACAGCTGAAAATAATTGTTCTGCAAACTTTGTAGAAACAAGTCAGCTCTCGGTAGATCCATTTACCCCAAAATTTTTTACAGGTGATACAGTTGCTGCTTATGGTTTATTTACTTACGAGAGAACGCGTACCCAACGTTTTGTTTTTAAAATAAAAGGTAAGGTGCCTTCGGCTCGTTTTGTGAGTTTTGAGAGTTATGAAGGTGCTCTTCAAGCGAAAGTGGACTATGCTCCAGATTTTCAAATATTCAGTCAGTCTAGTTTGACCCCACCTTCAGATTACGCCAATGCAGAATATGAAATCTATTTAAAAGAAGCAGATGTTCCAGACATCGAAGGAACTGCAAATTTAGATATGCCGGCACCGCCTTTATTAATAAGACAAAAAGGCTCGATGTTTTATAGAGTGTATGTTCCAACAGACTTACAAGACCTCACCTTAGAAGAAGACATGCCTGATGTTTTTGCTTATGACCCAGATACTGGTGAACCAAAAGCTTGCCCAGAACCTTATATTGATAGAGCTTTTTCTATTCCACAGTCTGTATTGACGATATTTCGTGGAATTAGGCATAAAACTGAGTATGATTTTGAACCTGCTCCCAGCTGGTTTAATAACTTAGGGCTTGGTGGTAATTCGGCTATTGCTGATTATGTTGTAGGTACGAATAAGCTTTTTGATGACTCTGTTACTGTCATAAAGTTCAAGGCACCTAATTCTGTTTCTGACAGTGGAGTAGACCCTCAGGTTCGGTACTGGTCGTTGTGTTATCAAAATTTTGCTAAAAACGAAACTCTAGCATGTCTCGCAGACTCCATTGTACGTAAAGATGCAGAAGGAAATGTGGTAGCGGTATTTGGAAAAACCTCTGCAAAAACGCAAGAAATTGTTGAAGGCCTAGGTTATAATTTTGTTCCTGATAATCGTGCAGATAATCAAGCGACGGTTGGGGTGGCTTACAGAAACTTAATTCCAGATCAAAGTTTTGCAGATACGCTTATGTACAAGGGAGACTATCTTCCTAAAGCAATGGTTTGTAGTGAAGCTGAGTTTGAAAACCCAGAAACCAGACTTACGAAATGCGGTTTATGAAAGATATTAGGATATAAATTTATTGATATTTGAAGCTGCAAATGAATCCATTTTTTTTAATTTTTGCATTGTTTTTTGAAAGCTGATTTGATGTTTTTTGCCTTTTGTTAAGTCTTGCAATTGTTTTATGTAAACTTTTAAAGTTATTGTTGGTTGTTTTATTTCTTTTACAACACTATCTAAGAAATGGAGTTCTTCTTTTATATTTGGATAGTTCTTTAAGGCGAACTGCAGTGCAGATCGATACTCTTCCATCAATATTTCACGTGATTTTACCTTAAAAAAACTCATAAAACTTATACCTACAAATCCTTTTAATGATATGCTTTGCTTGCATATCGGGTTTTTAGGGAAGGGCCGAAAGGTGGTTTATACTAACTAGCTGTTTTTGTTGGTGAAAATTTAAAAAGTTCTCTTGAAACTTCAGTGAGATACAGTTATTCCTCGACACCTAGATATTCTATAGGTGATTTTATGAGATTTTATTTTATTTTAACCGTGGTGTTTTTTTCTTGTGGGTTGTTCGCTCAAGGTCAAACAGACCATGATATTCATGTTTATCAAAAAGTCTCAAACCTTCATAAAAATTACGCTGATTTGATTGCTGACACAGTGCGAGAGAACCCTAAAGCTTTGATCGGATCAGCGACGGGTGGCACATTTGAGAAGATATATACCGCATTTGTAAATGGGCCTTATACAAACGATAGTTCTTTAGATTTGAGTGAGGTTAGATTTTATAATTTAGATAATTATCTTGGATTACCCAAAGATAGTTTGATGAACTATTGGTTTTATATGGAGTATTTTCTATTTAAGCCTATGCGTGACATTGATCCAAGCCGAGCTCCTAAGCCAGAAAATACTTTTATGCATGGTATGCTAGAAAATATGACTGAAGAACAAAATCTGTCTCACTCACTTAATATATTAAATAATTGGCTATCAGAAAGTAAGTACAAAAAATTTGATCTAATGACTTTGGGTCTTGGTGGAACAACACCCATTGTCAATAATACTGGAAATTCTGTCATTGACTTAGCAAACTACGAAGGTAGCCATGTTGGATTTAATGAGTCAGGCTCAAAGTCGATGGATCCCACAAGAATCATTGCTTTAGCTGATCATACCATCAAAAGAGCTCTTCATGGTTTTCTTGGTTATAACTCTTTAATTAAGAGAGGGGTGATTACAGAGCAAGAAACCTTAAATATACCTACTGAAGCAATCACCATTGGTTTATATGAAATATTGTATTTTTCTAAGAAGATTGCCGTAGCTGCAAATGGAGAAGATAAAAGAATTTCAGCGTATTGGAGTGCTGAAGGAGTTATCAACGAAAATGTTACGAGTTCATACCTGCAAGATACAACAGCCGACAGCTTATTATTTTATTTTGATGAAGAAGCTGCTTCTCTACTTTCGATCAGACCATGGCACGAGAGCTATCAAGGAGATAGAGTCGACTCACAGAAAAGAGATGACATAGAATCCATGAGCGATGATATTTTATATCAGGCTTTTCAAGAAATCATAGAGTCTACAGGTATTCCATTAGATGACATCCGAACTAAAAACCTTCAGAAAATTGGTTTCAAAAAAAGTTGGTTAGAATTCTTAGGGTCAAAACCTCAAAGTGAATACTCATTATTAGAAGAAAAAAAACAAGAATTTAAGAATAAAACACAAAAAGCGATTAAATCTAAACTTCCAAAAAATCAAAGGGTTTTAATTGTCTCTCCTCACCCAGATGATGATGTTATCAGTATGGGAGGAACGATTCAAAAACTTGTTGCCAATGGAAATGAAGTTTATGTTTTAGTGGTGACGAGTGGTGCGAATGCTGTGAGGGAAACGGAAACTCAGTACCAAACGCACCTAAATGAAATTTCTCAACATAATTTTAAAAAAGATGAAAAAGATGACAATATAGAAGAAATGGCAAGGAGGCTTGTTCGAGAAGATGAAGCTCGCAATGCTGATATGTTTTTAGGAGTGAACAAAATTCATTTCTTTAATGCAGATTTTTATAAAAGAAGAGGGATCCCCTCAGTTGAGGCGTTTTCTGAAAATGATAAACAGAACATGCAAAACCTTCTTCTAGAATGCAATCCCGATAGAATCTACTTTGCAGCTGAGCCAGACCCTAGAGGAGCACATGGATTATCTAAGAAACTCGTGCAAGCAAGTACTTTAGAAATCCAAAAGAACTCACCAGATTTCTCTCCTTTGTTTTTTGGGTACCGCGGAGCTTATTTAGACTGGTCACTAGGGTTGGTTGAAAATCTTCAAATCGAAGGTTTTAATGATGACTTGCTACGTAAAAAATTGAAGAGCATTCAACTCCATAAGTCTCAATTGGATATGGTTGTAACAACAGACGAAAGGTCTTTAACGACACGTGCACTCGTTAGAAATAAAGGATTAGCAAAGACTTTATTAAAGGTTGATGATGATAACTCTATGAGTTGTGCAGAGGCTTTTCAGGTTTACACGACAAAAGAGTTTCTAAGTTTAGAGTAGTGCGTTAATCTCTACTGATCTTAATTATTTAATAAGAATTACATATATTAAAACAACTTTGAATTGAGGGAAATATGAACGATACGAAGAAAATAGCATTAGTCACCGGCGGATCAAAAGGCATTGGTCGAGCTTGTGTTACAGAACTATCAAAGCGAGGCTTTAAGGTATTGATTCACTATCGTTCAGGTAAAGAAGACGCATTGTCTCTTGCAGGCTCTCTTCCAGATGCTGATACATTTGGTGCTGATCTTTCAAGCCCTGAAGCGACTCAAAACATGATGAAAGAAATTAAATCAAAGTATGGCAGGTTAGATGTTTTGGTCAATAATGCAGGAGTTTGCGTGGATCAATTAGTAATGCTTGCCAAAGAAGATGCCTTTGACAAAATGTTTTCTACCAATATGAAGTCTATATTTTTAATGTCAAAAGCTGCTTCACGGTTAATGCTCAAACAAAAGTGGGGTCGTATTGTTAATATCACATCTGTGGTTGGTCATATGGGTAATCCCGGACAAAGCCTTTATTCTTCAACAAAAGGTGCAGTGACGGCATTTACAAAAAGTATTGCTAGTGAATTAGCTTCTGTTGGTATCACCTGCAACTGTGTTGCACCGGGTTTTATTAAAACAGCGATGACTGATAAATTAAACGATGAACAAAAAACTGGACTGATGGAAAAAATCCCCATGAAGCGTATGGGAACTCCAGAAGACATAGCATCTGCGGTTGGTTTTTTAGTAAGTGATTCGGCGGCTTATATTTCAGGTACTACAATCCACGTCAACGGTGGGATGTACTAACTAAGCACCTTTTTTAATTACTTGTGGTCCAGTCGATTCATTTGAATGGGTTCTGAATATTATTTTTTCAAGCTCTTTTAACTGCATGATTTTGTCAATAACTAGAAATGATTTTTTCCAAATTTCATCCATGTTATTTGCAGCGTCTGGTGGCAAACCTTCATGAATCGCACGGTTTCTGAAATCTTGAAAAAGGTGAAGCTCTTTTGTGAACTCTGAGAGTTCTTTATCGTTAGGAAAACATAGTGGGAATTTTGATTGAAGACCGTATCTGCATTCTTGTCTTCCAAATGCTAGAAAAAACAGTCCAAATGCTTTGAGCCCGTCCAATGTAAATCTTTTTCCGGGGCGATACTGACAAATTGCCCTTAGCATTTTTCTAAGTTTAAATTTAGAGAAAAATGGTATGTCTTTTACGATGGGTAGGTTTGAAAGATACTTTTCAAACTCATCCATTTTTTGAGGGATAGGTCTGGCGTAACCGATGATATCAAGCTTTCTTTGAAGAACTCCATTTTCTATCAGTTTTTTACAGCTTTCCTCAAAACTCTCTCTAAATAAAAATTCGATCGCTTTGTACTGCATATCAATGACTGGCGAGAGATCAATAGACGACGGATTTGAACTGTTTTCAACTTGGGATTGAAAAAACATAGCGGTTCTTAGTGCTTTTCTTACTTCACCTGAAAGTTCATCAAATTTTGAGATAGAACCTCTAAGCTCAGAATCAAACTGATCAAGTTCAATGGAGGCATCTCCTGTTTTCTTCTTTTGATCAAAAGATATAGGGGCTAAAAGGCCTGTAAGAGCATCTTTGATTTCCATGTAGTGTTGACTGGTTTCAGATTCTTTTGCAGACACCATTAAGTTTGAAATTTCATTAATGGAAGATCTTAATTCATTTTGTACGTTCTCCAAGCTAGAGTCACCTAACCATTCACAGATAACACCTTGGAGCCTTGGTGAAATATTTGGCCTGCTAAGTAGAGATAGTACTTCTTGTATTGCTCGCGGACTACCAATAGAGGTCAAGGTCTCTGCAAGGTAATATAATTCATAGTCCTGCTCTGTCCTGATATAATCCAAAGTTTTCAGAGTGGCTTTATCATCATTCTTAAATTTAGCCAGTAGCTTAAAATAAAATATCGTCTTTAGTCCTTGGTTTTTACGTGCGAGGATGGATAGATCATCTAGTTTTTTTGTGTCTGGTTTTTTAAAAGCATCTGCTACTGCAGTATAGAAAGGGTCATTAAACTGAGGATTAGTAGAATTATTTTCAAAAAGATTAACCAGTTCCATTTCTTCGCCGTATCCGTCTAGTGAACTGGCAATGATTTTAGAGGCATCTTTTAGATGATAGTTCTTTCTTTCAAAACTTTTGTCATTCCATGATAAATCGTGAATGGATTTCAAGACGGTGTTCTTATTATTGACAAACCTTTTAGGTAAATCTTTTTCTTTAGTCGCGTGAAAAAATTTTATCATGGTTTTAAAGATATTAGTACCATTTTGCCAATCAAGGAACGGCTCTGCAATGGATAGAGCGTGGGTAGTCAATTCATTCTTTTTGATAAGTGATTTAATGGCTTGTTTGATTTGATTTGGGTCAATGCCGTATAAGTATTGTTCTAAATGAGTTTCTTTTGACAAGCCTTTTAATACGGTTTCAAGGTGGTCTGAATTAATATGATGACGTAGCCAAATGGGTGGCCAGTGTTTTATGGTGTTATCGACATCACCCGTTTTTTTGTTGAGACCTTCAAGCCCAATAGTATGATAGTAGTCGTTCCAAAACTTTACACTTTTGATTAAATCACACCAGATTCTCCAGTTTTCAGAGTCTTTGATAACAGTTTCAAGCTTGCTTGGTGAAAACCTTGCTAGGTAACCAATTGCATTGACGAGTGCTTTATTTTCAGGGATGGTTATCTCACTCAAGTGTGAAGTGATATTTGCTGCTAGTGAGCTTAAAACCTCAAGTTTTATGCCATACTGAACACTTTTTTCAAGGATCATTGCATGGTATGCAGATGACATTTCCATTAATGCTGTATCTTTTGCAAATTGCTCAATGATACTTCTAGCGTGAAATTTTTCACAATTTTCAAGAATTGTGTATCGAATACGTTGTGGTAAGCTATGGTTTTTTGAGATCACAAGCATTTGTTGCCACAAGTTGCGATCTGTTTTATTTGCCCAAATACAAATGGCAGCAGCAGCCATGGGTTGGTCCCATTCAGTAAGATATTTTGCAATGACATACTCAACCACAATCGGGTCAACTTTTGCAGTTGCTGATAGTATGGCAATTTTTTCATTCGTTGGAAGTTCAAGGTTTAGGGCATCAATTAAGAAAAGACTAGGAAGTGTTTTATCTTCTTTTGTCATTTTTTCAATGAATTGAATTCGCTCTGAAGATGATCTAATACTAAAGTATTTTTGTATCACTTTTTCGTCCTATATCTTCTTGTTATCGTTCAGTGATTGATCGGGTTTTTATGATTTATTCTTAGTTATTATGTTTGGTGAATCGTATGGTGGTTTCTATTGCTTTTGGCGTTACAAAAAGAGACAAAAAAAACAAAATTTATAAATTTATTTAAGTGTTTACGGTGTGAGAGATTCTTTGTTGAGTCATGTGCAAGTATAACCAACTGTAATTTATAAACTATTTTAGTCAAAAACTCATGAGTTGCGATAACTGTCTATTTTTAGTACAGCTATAGTGCTCATTGAAATTGAACAAATTTTGGATTTACTTTTATGCGTACGTTAATACTTTTCATTTTACTGTCATTACCCTCTCAAATACTTTTAGCAGAAGACTACGGTGAAATTTATCATCAACTTTCTCAAGCAAATGTGAAAATGGCTGCCATTGACGCTTTAGACGCTGTTGAAGATAAAGCAGATTTTATTTTGTCATTAACAGTAGGGCAGATCATGCAGCTGCCTTCTGTGTCTCAAAGAATAGTTATGAGGTCAGTTCCTTTCTATATTGTAGATTTCATGTTTGAAAGAGATGGGATTGATATTTTTGAAGACCTTGTCTCTATTGATTTCAAACAACCTAAAATATTAACGATCTGTGAAAGTTTTTTGTTAGGTCTTATGGCAGATTTAGTTGAAGATATACAAATAGCCTCTGAAAGTGAGTGGGATCCACAAGTCATGAGTTTTCGTGGGCCTCTTATTCGCGGTAAATATCGTTTTTACAGAGGTAATTTAGTAAAAGAAGCATTAGATAAAATGACTGATTTATTTGTGCAATTAGAGTTAAGTCAAATGCCTATTACGAGTGATTTTCTAGAAGGTATAAAAAAGACAATGCAAGCATTGTCACAAGATTCTATTGTGTCTATGTTCCAGAAGTCTCATTCTATTAATGTTTACCCCTCATTTATACATGCCTATATTTCTTATATTCAGTCCATAAATGTTCTTGCATTAATTGGAAATTTACCAGATGAACAGTCAACTTTTGATTTTATACGATATGCGAAAAATGCTTTCATGGCACCTACGCTTCAAATGATTAATTTTTTAGATGAATTTTCATTAAATAGAAAAATTGAAATGATATCTTTTGATGACCCTCGTGAATTTTCTTATCTCAATGAGCAAGATGAGTGGGATTTTCTTTTTAAGTCTATTAGTGACTATCATGATTTTATGGAGAGCATGTCTACTAAAGATTATGATGTAACAGATAATGCAACAGATGCACATAGAATGAATCTGGATACAGAGTTCAAAGGCGCGGCAATGGAAATGTCGATTGAACTTGGGAATCTTCGAGAAGCACTTCATTCGAAGTGGGATAATAGACATTTATCCCATTGGCAAAGAAATTTGAAACATTACTTTGAAAAACCTAGGTACATTTCAGCCGACTCACATCAATCTGAGACGGCCGATGTTTTGTTTAAACTATCAAAGCTAAGTCATGATGATTTTAAAAAACCGATCAAAATCAAGTTTGATACAATCGATGCTGCAAAAATTGTTATTTTTAAAGATGCTAATGGGTCTCAAACTATATATTATCCAAAAAATTTAGACGTAGCCGCAAGTGATTATATGCACGACTATGCAGTTAATTATGGGAGTTATCTGGTTGGCATGGGTAGCTTTAAGAGGCTCTTGCAATTAGGGTGGGGGGCACGTGTTACAACCCAGGGTGCTTTTGTGGTTCAAGATTCTGTGCCTTCCAAAATACATTACTCCGCTGCTTATGAGGCGAACGGTATTCATTGGGATGTTGAAAGCCCTGACCGTCTTTTGTTGTTTAGTATGTCAAACTGGGAAGTTTTTCTTCAACCTCAAGTAAACAAAGAACGTTCTATTTTGATGATAGAGACAGATGAACAGTGGGAAGCGTCAAAAGAAAAAGCTCTTAGACTTGCTCACAAAATGGGAAAAGATGTTCGACAAGTCCCTTTATCTCAAATAGTGACAGCGATGAATAATATCATTAAAGAAGATAACCCAGATGAAGGACTCTATAGTAGAGAAGGGTTAGAAATGACAAGGGATACTCAAATGCTGGAGCTGAGTGATAAAACCGATTGTTTGTCCTTATTTAAAAAGAAAAACCGGCTCTAATGATTAAAGCAGTACTAGCTAGCTTGATAGTAGGGCTCACCTCTTTGTAGTCTACTTGTAGTCTGTAAATTTTGTAGTCGAGTGATTTTGTTTTGTAAGCTGCTGATTTTATAAATAAATATAATGGTTGAGTTTAAATAAACACGCCCTGCTTTAAAAATAGACAGTTCTGTGGTATTCATGGTTACCTATTTTCTCTTATTCTTTTACCCCCGATGGAGATAAAGCAAATGCCTTGTCCTTTATTTAACTTAAAGACTATCCGCTGTGATTGGATCGCCTTATTTTTTTGTTTGTTATTCGTATTTCCGGTGTTGCTTAAGGCAGACCCTACATCTGAAACATCAAAAACTTTTGGTAAAGTTTTTTCAAAAATAAATCAGATGGATCAAATGAGTGGTTTAGCAAATCAATATGGTTACGATATTGTCATGGTAGGTGATGACAGTGTCATACTTTTGATGCACGAAACTTTTAAAATACTTCGTGAAAACAGCATGAATATGGAGCAATTTTTAAAGAGCAAAAAAACAATAGAAACATTTAAAAATAATACTCAAGATTTACAATTTGTACTTGTTCCACACGCAGAGCAAGCTGATAGATCAACTGTTTCTTCAGGTTCTCCAGAGAAATTGATTGAAGGCTTAAATAATATGAGCGGTGCTTATGCTAAGAAAAAATTTATTTTCAAGTCTGATTTTTTAAAAAATAGAAGTGCAAACACACAAACTCTAGACTTTAGTAAAATAGTTATCAGTTCTAAAGGCATTAAACAGTGGGAAGAGTTCCAAAGTAGCTCAGAAAATCCAACTGAATCACCAATTAAAGGTATTTTGAGGCACTTTGCTAAAAAAGAGTTAGATTATCCTGATCTAGATAGTTGGGCTGCAAGCTTAACTGATGATAAAGCGAGATCTGAAGTGATAAGCAAATTAATAAGAATCAGTATGAAGTTATCACTGAAGCCATCAAGAGCATTATATAAATTTATTGCGTCGCAATTACTTATCGTGATGAATGGCAACAATATGCAACCGGTACTTAGCAGTTACCAGGAGTTTTTTGGTTGTTTGAATATAAATATTCTTGAAGATTTTTTGGCTTTGTATATTAACCCTACTCTTAGTGAGCTAGATTCACATTTGTGGAGATCTTTTAAAAATTTTTTAATTAATTTTAGGGGTAAAACCTATTCTAAGTCTAGGAATAGGTGGTCATCTTTTAAAAGTAGATACTTTGAAGATCCTGAGCGAATAATAAAAATTTTAGAGATGCCAGATTCGCGTGTTAAATTACTTCTTTTACAAGAAATTCAAGAGACTATTTCGAGAAATCACTATGGTATAATTCACGCTTCTTTTGCAGAGGCTGTTTTTGCAAGCGATTCTGAAAAATATGAATCGTATTTTGAAAATGCTGATAAAAGAGCTGAAGAAATTGCAAGAAAATTAATGTCTATAAAACCAAGTTGGGGAAGAAATATTGTGGTTAAGTCACCTGCTATGCAGCAGTGGGTTAATGCTAATATTGATACACCAAATCAAGACTCTAAAAAATGCCACGATGGATTAAATGAGTAAATAGTTTATTTTTATGTTCTAAATATTGAGGGTAGATTGTATATGTGGAAAATTTTAACTTCTTTGTCATTCATACTGGTTTCTCAGGCTCTGTATGCTAATAATTACAATTCAACTTATCAAACGCTTATTCAACAAAAGGACTCTGATAAAGCCCTGACTGCTTTGAACTCCATAGAGGACCCTACTGATTTTGTTTTGTCTTTGACAGTAGGGCAGATCATGTTGATCCCTTCAGAAAATCAATTGCTATTGATGCAAAGTGTTCCAGCACACATTTTGGAACAACTATTTTCTAGGGATGGTGTTAATCTCGTTCAAAACTTAACAGAAATAGATTATTCAGACTCAAAAACTATTACTTTGTCAGAAAATTATTTTATTATTTATCTTCGTAATGCTGTTGAAGACATTATGATTGCATCAGAAAGTGAGTGGGATAGTCAGGTAATGTCATTTCGTGGTTCTAAAATCCGTCAGAAATATGTTTTTTATAGTGGTAATTTATTTGAGGATAGTGTCAATAAAATTATTAATCTTTTCTATTATCTAGAAATATCTGGAGTTCCGTTGACTGCCAAATTCACTTTGGCTTTAGAAAATGTGTTAAAAAATTTGCAGTCGAATAATATTTTTTCTATGTTTAAATACAGTGAATCAGTCAACATGTATCCAGGATTTGTAGAGTCGTATATTGCGTATTTACAATCTGTAGTCATTTTAGTTTCATCTGGTGATTTTGTAGATCCAGAAAGTAATATAAATCTTGTTAGTGTTGTAAAGGAAATTAGTAAAGCTCCACTTTCTAAAATGAAAGTTTTTTTGGAGTCCCTTGTCGATCAAAAATTCATCTCAGATGTTATGTTTGATGACCCTCGTCAATTCTCGGATTTAGATAAACAAAATGAATGGGATTGGATTACTGGTTCCATATCATTTGTGCAAAACAATGGTGATTACAATCATTATGTTGGCAGTAATTATATTGATGATAGACGAATAATCTATGAAGAAGGGTTTGTCGATGCGAGGGCCATGCAATCACATGCACTTGCAGATTTTTCTCGGGATATTTTGACGTCATGGTCAGATGATGATCTTGAGTATTGGGAAGACGAACTAAATGAATACCTTGATAGGCAAAGACCTGTTGAGCCTTACGATTCAAGCTGTGCGGGTACAGCTGATGTGTTGGAACATTTATCAAAGATGAGTGCAAAAAACTTTGAAGTTCCAAAGAAAATTAAATTTGATACCGTGAAAGCTTCAAATATTGTTATTTTTGAGCATTCAGATGAGTCTCTTTCTGTTTTTTACCCAGAAGATTTAGATGCTGCCGCAGTTGATTATATTCGAAAACATGCATTAGATATAGGTTATCTTCCGGTAGGGCTTTCAAGTTTTAAAAGAATGCTGCAAGCTGGGTTAGCAAAAGAGATTGTAACCCAAGGTGCATTTAAGATGCAAAAATCAAATCCATTAAAAACCTTTTATGCTGCAACATTTGAAGCAAATGGGATGGATTGGAGCTCTGATTCTGACCGTGTTCAATTGTTTGGTTTGTCGCATTGGGAAGTTTTTCTTCAGCCGGTAGTCAACCAAAACCGCTCCATGTTAATCGTGAATAATGATTCTCAATGGTTGGCGTCAAAAGAAAAAGCCGAACAGATTTCTTCTGATCTAGGGATTGAAGCTTCGCAAGTCCCGTTTATACGTGTCATAGATGTAATGAACCACGCGATTAAGTCTGAGAGTTTGCGTGGAGTTTATATGCAAGGCATGGGTGAGATGGAAGTAGCTAAAGATAACCAAGCCATGATTCAGACAGAAAACACTGATTGTTTATCTCTTTTTAAAAAACGAAATCTTTAAGATCAAAATTAAAACTTACGATCAATTTCTAGTGATTATTTCCATTTAATATTACAACCCAAGCTAGGGAGTTGGTTTTCTGAAATGGGTTGATTTGCAATTAACTGCTTAGCTGTACTCATCAAGTCTATGCCACTGACTTCAATATCATTTCCAGGGCGACTGCCATCAAACTGCCCTCTATAAACAAGCTTTTTTTGGTCATCGAAAAGGTAGAACTCTGGCGTGCATGCTGCGTTAAATTGTTTGGCGGTATCCTGAGTCTCATCATATAAATAATCAAATGTGTAGCCAATCTTCTGGTGGGCTTCTTTCATCTTTTCTGGGGAATCGTCAGGGTAGTTGACAACATCGTTTGAACTAATTGCACAAGTGTAAATACCTAGGCCTTGAATACTTTTAAAAACCTCGGTCATCTTATCTTGGATGTGAATGACAAAAGGGCAATGGTTGCAAATGAATGCAACCAAGTAGCCTTTTTGTAGAGGTAACTCCTTCGAGTTGATCATTGTTGACTCTGTGTTTGGAAGTATAAACTCAGGCATCTGAGTCCCTAGAGGCAGCATGGTCGAAGGAGTTCTAGCCATCTTTATGAAACCTCGCCTTCAACACTACTTAAATATTGCCCTTGAGCCGCCAGGCTGTTGCATTTAGCACGGTGGATTAACTGTGCTTGAGCAGCAGCGACGTTTGCTTCTTTGCCGCCCCAAGCTTTGATGGTTGGTGCTTGAAGTGCTCTACCGTATGAATAACTGACTTTCCATGGCATTTCATGGCGTGCATTCATAGAATTTAAATGTTCTGTTGCTTTGATATCGCTTTGACCACCACTGAGGAAAACAATTCCCGGTACCGATGAAGGAACGTGGTTCTTTAGGCATCTTATGGTCATATCAGCTACTTCATCAACAGGGGCTTGAGTGCTGTTTTTAGTCCCAGAGATCACCATGTTTGGCTTAAGGAGAATAGACTCTAGATCAACGTTGTGTACAAACAGTGAGTTGAATACTTCTTGAAGAGCGTGGCTTGTTACTTCAAAACATCGCTCTATAGAGTGAGATCCGTCCATGATAACTTCTGGCTCGACAATTGGAACGATCCCAGCTTCTTGGCATATAGAAGCATATCTCGCGAGACCTTCCGCGTTTGCTTTGAGGCACTGATAGGTTGGTGTGATGTTTTGATCTATTTGGATCACAGCACGCCACTTTGCGAATACTGCTCCTAACTCATTATATTCTTTAAGGCGTCCACGCAGTCCGTCTAAGCCTTCTGTTACTTTTTCGTTTGAAGCTCCAGAGAGTTCTTTTGCTCCCATATCAACTTTGATGCCCGGAGCTATATCTAGACCCTTAAGCAATTTTATGAAGGTTGTTCCGTCTTTTGCAGATTGACGCAGAGTTTCATCATAGAGAATGACGCCGCTAATATACTTTTCGATGCCCGGAGTTCTAAAGAGAAGTTCACGGTAATCTCTTCTAGATGTTTCCGTAGACTCAAGGTTAATGGTATCGAATCTCTTTTTAATGGTTGGGGTACTTTCATCCGCAGCTAAGATCCCACGGCCACCAGCGACTATTTTTTGTGCAACTTCACGCATCGACATATAAACTCCTTTTTAGGGTTCTATTTTTACTTTATTTAAAGACTCTTGACAATGACGCCAAAATAATCAAAAAAGTTTCTCAGGTTATGAAAGGGAATTATTTTGGCTTTAGAAGTCTGTTTTATATTAAGTCGGCCGCAAACAGCTGAGAATATTGGTGCTGCAGCCCGTGCTATTAAAACAATGGGGTTCCATGACCTTAGGATTGTAGGCTCAAGAGTCGTTGATGAAAAACCAGCCTCTTGGATGGCATGTCATGCAAAAGACGTCTTAGAGAACGCACAAAGGTTCTCATCCCTCCATTGGGCAAGAGAAGATATAGACCTTTTAATTGGCACAACTGCCAAAAATAGAGCCATAAATCACGAATATATCCTTCCACAAGATATTTTAACCTTATGTGAAAAGCGTAAAGAAAATACAAAGCGGATAGGAATCCTTTTTGGCTCAGAAGACCTTGGGCTAACGAATGAAGAAATTACTGAGTGTGACCTTGTTTCATCCATTCCTAGTAACCCAGGTTACGGTGTATTAAATCTTGCACAATGTGTGATGGTTTACGCTTATGAGCTATCAAAGTCATTTCAACATCAACAACTTCCCGGCCAAGAAGTCACAAGAGAACTATGTGGAGAAACCCTTCGCTCAAAGGTAAGTGAAATGTTTAAGTTGGTGGATATTGACCCTTACGCTCCACGGACACAAAGATTATTTGAAAAACTAGCTCAACTTGATGACGAGCAAATACAGTTAGTGCATTTTTTAAGAAAAAAAATACTTAAAACCATCATGAAAGAAGTTCCGAGGGGATATTAATATGAAAACAAAAGCGAGAATTTCAGCTACGGGTATGTACGTACCCACTAAACTTGTTACCAATGACGACCTTTCAAAAATAATGGATACGTCTGACGAGTGGATCAAACAACGTTCTGGAATTGAAACTAGGTACCATGTTCCTGAAATCGGTGTTCAAGGAACTTCTGATCTTGCGTTTGAATCAAGTAAAATGGCTCTTAAAAACCGTGGAATTGACGCACAAGATCTTGATTTAATTATCGTTGCAACGCTATCTCCGGATCATCAATTTCCTGGATCTGCAGCATTATTACAGGCAAAGTTAGGTCTTGATACCACTCCTTCTATGGATATTCGCTGTCAATGCTCAGGTTTTTTATATGCTTTAAATGTCGCAAAACTATTTGTAACTTCTGAACAGTACAAACGCGTCCTAGTCGTTGGTTCAGAAGTCCATTCTTCAAACTTAGATTTTACAACACGCGGTAGGGATGTTGCGGTTTTATTTGGAGATGGTGCAGGTGCAGTGATTGTAGAAGCAAGTGATGAGCCTGGAAATGGAGAGATCGTTTCTAACCATCTTCATAGCCAAGGGCAATTCCACGATAAACTTTGGATCGAAAAACCCGGTTCAAAAAACGGGACTTATTTCCCATCTGAAGATGAGTTTGTTAGAAATTACCCTTATATGGATGGCAGATTTGTCTTTAAACATGCAGTTGTCAGGCTTAAAGAATGTGTTGAAGAAGTACTTGAGCATAATAAGATGCCTATTGGTGAGATTGACCATTTCTTGTTTCATCAAGCAAATTTACGTATTAATGAAATGGTTGCAAAAATTTTAGAAATTCCTTCTGATAAGTGTCATAACAATATTCAGAAGTATGGGAACTGTTCTGCTGCAGCAATTCCAATGTTGATGCACGAAACCATCGAGAGCGGCAAAGTCAAAAAAGGTCAGTTTATGTGCTTAGGTGCTTTTGGTGCAGGTTTCACATGGGCTTCTGCGTTAATTCGTTGGTAATTTAAAATGCTCGTGACAACTTTTTCCATCATCAGCTATATATAGTCTTTCATAGTTTGCCTTTACTTTTTTTCCTGAGCGAGCTTTTTGAGAGAAACTACCATCTGACTCCTCGAACAAACTAAAGTATATTTTAAATGTTTCGAGTAATCCATGGCTTTTTGTATCGGCGTGGATCAATTCTTGTTCGATTAAATCTAAGTGAGGCAAAGCGTTTTTTGATATAAGAAAATATTTTGTTCTTAATGACATGTGATATATGAAGATTTTTGCTTTATTTCCAATTTTTTCCATACTACTTTTTAGTGCTTTTCCAGAAATGTCATCAAAGTGTAATCCTGTTTTAGGCCATTGTGGGTTGTCATTGTTTCTTTGACTCCAAAACCATTTTTGTATTTTTTTACTGAGATTTTTTTGATCAATTTTTTCTAATTGGTTGTTAGGTTGGTCTTTGTCTTTTTTGCTGTTTGGGGAATTATCAATTTCAAATATTTTAAGACCATGATTTTGGGTGATCTCTTTTGCTTGTTTGGTTCCAAAGCTTAGTTGTAGTTGTTGACCAAAGTCTTGAGGCTTTTTTTCAGAGTGTATTGTTACAATATATTCTAAAAACTCATTAATTGTCATATGTGTGATAGGTATTAGTCTTTTTAATTTGAAGCCTATGTTAAATTTTATATCGTTTGGTTGAAATTGTTGGATTTTTCCTTTTTTATTGAAAAGATAAATCCCGTTATTTTTCCAACTTCGGAAATAACCTTTTGCTTGTTTTCGACTAAAAAGCGTGCTTCCCATTTTAGATTCTAGTACGTTGATGATTTCTACAAAACCATCGTTTATCTCATATATAACCCCATCAGGTATGTTGTTTTGTGTCTCTTTTATTTTTTTTATTTGGTCGATTTCCCAAGCGTTCATGATAGATATTTTTGGTTGATTTTTGAAGCGGTAACGAGCCCAAGCTGCTATTTCTAGCTCTCCAAATACTGCATATATAGGGCCGGTATATTTTTTTATGTTTTTTGCTGTAGTGTAATTCCCATGCTCTTCTCTGCTTTTTTCTACTTTCGAGATAGCGATTTCTAATAAACGTGATTCTTTTGTTGTCCAAAAAGAAAAGAACTCATCTCGCATTTCAGCAGTGATGCCGTTTGTGTTTGAAATTGTTTGATAAAAGTCAGGAAACGCTTCTTCTGCATTGATCCATTGGGCTCTTAATGGAGAGCTGACTAAAAAAACAAGTAAAAATAGGGGGTGTAATTTTTTTAGCATTTCATAAATTCCTTAAGTAAGGGAGAGATTTCACTCTTTGAATAAAGCTCATTTGGCAAGATTTCCCAGCATCGATGATGGGGATGGTTTGCAAAATGGCTTGATAGACTTTATTGTATCTTGGTTTTTTTAAATTCTTAGCTCTTTTCTTTGCGTCTTTCATTAAAGAGCTATTAGGGTCCAGGAAATTACTCCAGAATGAATCCATGATTTTTTGTCCCGTTAAGTATTTGTAAAAAAAATCAGGGTGATTTACGTGAGCAACATGAATGAGTTGTCTTCCATAATTCGAAGTGAAGAAACCTTGAGGGTTGTATCTAGATCTTTCAAGATTAAGATCAATAGCAGAAATATATGGAATTCCTATCTGATCACAAATACTTTTTGAATTTTTTCCGGAAATGACTGGTGGTAAATTTGCTCTTTTATAAAACTCTTCAAATATATTTTTAGGTACTTCACCAACATGGACTAGGAGAATATTTCCCGGTTTTAACTGTTGAATTTTTTGCTGTAATAAACGGTCTGTTAATTTTATTGTCTCTACCCTTGCCTCTCCAAAGCTATCCATTGTCATATTAAGAGAGTGGTCTAGTACTGGAATGACAATTCCTTTGTGAAACTGTCGGTGTAATTGAGTTTGGGTGTCTGATAAGTACTTCAAGAATAGAGGAATATCAAAATCTCTGTCACTTCCGTACCAAGGCATAAAACCAAGGTTTTGTATGTCCGAACTTTCTAGTAAATAGGTGAGGGGTTTTATAAAAGGTTTTTGCTCACCGTATTGATTTGAGACAAATTGATCAAGATGCTTGGTTTTCACTGTGTTGATTGGGGTATGCATCAAGTGTATTTTATTTAATAATTTTTTTCTGAAAAATAGGGTGCGGTTTGTTGCAAAATGTGATGGGAATTCCCATCCATGAGGGTTTAAAACCAGTGAAAACTCAGATTGAAGTAAAGAATGCAGGTTGACATAATTGCCGTCAATTCCTCCCGAAATGCTCAAATCAATGTTAGGATGGTGGTTTTTTTGAAAGTGGATAATTGATTCTAATACTAGTCCCGGTTCAATTACTTGTATTTCTTTGCTTGAATCAAACTTAGGAAACAAAGTTTTTAATTTATCTAAGTGGTCTTTCCATACTTGCATAAACTCATGTTCATATGTTTTCATATGATTAGCATATATAACCCTGAATAAACCACTAAACCCTATACGCCTAAGTTCGTCCATCACGCTCAGCGTGTGAGAGTAATGCCCGTATCGGTAAGAATTACTAATCCAAATGCGGACTTCATTTTGACTTGATAAAAATGATCTCACTCTCGTTTGGTTTGTGTTCTCTGCAAAGCCGGAGTTTGTATAAGCAATGAATATCAAAATAATAAAAATCATAGACCGCATGAGCTTAGAAGATCCTGTCTTTTCAGATAAAATCATTTATCGCACATGATTAAATATTATACAATAGTATCTTTAGGTATTTTGCAAGTGACTGAATTTTATAGGGTAATAGCTTCTTTGCTGCTAGCCTAAGTACCCTGACAGTTAGTTTTACTTTAACAGCTAATCCGGCA
Organism: Oligoflexales bacterium; assembly: GCA_023301465.1. GTDB lineage: Bacteria > Bdellovibrionota_B > Oligoflexia > Oligoflexales > JALZUQ01 > JALZUQ01. The sequence goes on along the minus strand of JALZUQ010000042.1, from coordinate 17,426 downwards.
ACCCCATATAATACTTGTAAAAAATATTAATAAGGTAGCCGCACTTTTTTCGTTAAGGCCTTTTTTATGGTGTTCTAATGATGGTTCTACCAGTAGTTTTGTTATCAATCATCTTCTTCGAAACATCTTCCACTGACTCTAGTAGGATCTCTTTATCAAGAATACTATTAAGGTGCGTATGACTATGTAGAGATTCAATGAGCTTCCAGCACTCTAGCCTTAATGCTCTAGGGCAGTTGTTAGAACTAACCCCCAAAAGTGATACACCCCTCAAGATAAATGGCATCACTGTAGATTCAAGAGTGTGACTCGATGCAAGGCCAATACTGGCTACACTTCCCCATAGCTGACAACTTGCTAACATTTTTTGAAGAAACGTTCCTCCAAGGTTATCAATTGCTCCACCAATTTTTATGCTTTCCAGTGCTTTGCTTTTATCAGACCAGTCTTTTGTTTGAATACATTTTGCAGCACCAAGGGTTAGCAGTCTTTTATGTTGTGATTCTTTACTGGTTAAAGCCCAAACCTCAAACCCAAGTGAATTTAAAAACCAAACTGAAAAACTTCCTACGCCGCCTGATGCTCCTGAAACTAATATTGGTCCCATTTCAGGTTCTTGGCCATTTTGCTTTAAACGAAGGACAGCAAGAGCAGCGGTAAAACCGGCAGTTCCATAGATCATGGCTTCTTTTTTAGTAAGTTTGCCGGGTAGGGGGACACATTGAGACTCATGTAAAATGATATGGGATGCATAACCTCCATCAACAGTTTCTCCAATTCCGCAACCTGTAGCAATGATGTCTTGTTTTTCTTGATATTGATTAGAGCGGGATTTAATTATTTGGCCACATGTATCAATGCCCGGAGTGAGTGGGCTAGACTTTAAAATTCTTCCTTTGCCTGTGACAGCCAATGCGTCTTTGTAATTCAATGAAGAGTAGTCAGTTTTTAATAAAATTTCGCCATTCTTTAGAGAGTTTAATGTGAACTCTTCTTGGCGGCATTGATAGCTGTTCTTGTCGAAATATACTTTTAATCCATTTGCGTTCATTTTATTCTCTGCTTTTATTTTGTATTTGTTGGTAGTTATGGCCACTAAACCATTTTAAAAAGTAAGACTGTGTCATCCTAGAGCGATTCGGTTTGTAGGATAACATAAAAACTACTACCATATTGCCTTCATGAATCATCTTTGACTAGGGAGAAAAAATGGAGTTTTTACAGCAGTACGGTTTGTCGGAAGAAATGGCAAAAAGTATTTTTAATTACGCAATCCAAGGTGCACAAGCTTTAGTAGTTTTATTTATCGGATTTATCGTAGCAGGTTGGGTTAGCGGAATGGTAACCAAAGCTCTTGCAAAGGCTAAATTTGATATTACATTGAGCAAATTTGCAGCAAAGCTAGCAAGGTGGATTGTTCTTGCGGTTGTTTTTGTTTCTTGTCTCGGTATTTTTGGCATCAAAACAACAAGTTTTGCAGCTATCATTGCAGCTTCAACCTTAGCGATTGGTATGTCTCTTCAGGGAACGCTTGGTCACTTCGCAGCAGGTGTCATGCTTCTTATTTTTAGACCGTATAAAGTTGGTGATCTTGTGGTGGTTGAAGGCCAAACAGGTATTATTGATGAAATTGGTATTTTCACTACAAACATGAACTCTCTAGAAAACAAAAGAATCATTATCCCAAATGGTAAAGCATTTGGTGGTATCATCGAAAACATTGGTTTTAATAAGTATTTAAGAGCGGATATTGACGTTGGTGTTGATTATACTGCTGACATTGATAAGACCAGAGCAGTTCTTGAAAAAGCTGCAGCAAGTGTAAAACGATCTGTATCAGGCCCACATCAAATCTTTTTAAGTGGTCTCGGTGATAGTGCTGTCAATTGGCAAGTAAGAGTTCCTGCATCCCCGGCGGAGTTTTGGGATGTATATCAAGCGACGATTCGTGCGGTAAAAGTTGAGTTGGATCAAGCTGGAATTGGTATCCCATTTCCTCAAAGAGATGTTCATCTTTTCAATAAGAACTAACTGTTTCTTTTATATACTAATGTGGTGAAATTCTTTGAATATGCACCATATAAGGCAATAGTGTGTTTATTTTAAACACATTATAAGCCTCTGAAATTATTTCTCATTATTGCTACCCTACAGATTACTTTACACAAAAGTCCTAAAAATAAGCCATTTTACGCAATTTTTGTTTTTTATACCTTTAAAAATGAGTTAGTGTCTCCCCAAGTACTTGATTTCATTGATATGGCATATATGCTGCAGCATTTAAAGTGTTGTAAGCCTTGTCTTTTAGCAATGGCGTCGAAAAAAAGGAGGGCTGAAACATGTCTAAATTTAAATTAAGTCTAAGAACTAGAGTGAAGATACGCACTTTCTATCGCCGTATTGCGGTGATGTTTACATCTCTCATATATATATCTTGCTCCTACACTTCAGGTGGAACTTACCTAAAGAAAGTTGAGCGTGAGCCAACTGGAAATCAAATGGATGATGCTAGTATGACAAATGACTCATCAAGCTCGTCTATTATTGGTGGGGACACATCAATTGAAGCAGATATTACCGGAACTCCAAGTTTTTCTGATTCGAGAGGTCCGTCGTCGAATACAAGTAATGTTTCTCCGTCTGGTTCTGCTGATACTGATGATGCAAATACTAGTTCTACGGAGTGGATGGCGGATACTGCAGTTTGTCAGGAGTTGGCTACACAAGTTAACAAGCTTAAGTCAAGCCCCGGCCCTATTGCTTTTCTTAGTCGTATGAATTCAATATATGATTACCTTTGTAAAAAAGATGGTTTAGATATCATGCGTGATCGCCACCTTGATAAGCCAAATATTGACCCTAAAGCAGATCACCCTTTGATTGCTATTAGTAAAGTCGGTGACTTTAATAAGCATGAAGGAAGCTTAGCATCCGTTCAAGTTGGTGGAGCCTCTTTTCACAAAAATGCAAAGGTTTCCAATGTTGTTGAAATCTCTAAATTATATTGTAATGATTTTGCGGGTAAGTATGTCCCGCTTTATCCGGCTATTGTTTTTGATGGTGTGAATACTGTTACAACAAAAAACCATGATAACAAAGGAAACTGCGACTATACTTTTGTAGGTAAAAAAGTTTTAAACCTTATTACACCTCAGTATGATGGTACTAACAAAGTAGATGTTTCAAGCGATGGTAAAATTGCTATCTTGTTTAACTTTTTAACCAAAAAGAAAGAAAGTTCTTTTTGGCCTACGACTGTGCATGAGAATGTTACTTTAACTATTGTGTATGCTGATATGGATGAAGAAAGAAATCCCGGTGCTTGGGTGATTTCTGTGAACCGAAGTCAAGCTTATGCTCCCGCTAGCAATATTTATAATACTGTGAACGATAGTATTATTGATGGGTTGAGCTTAAGTGTGCCGTTTTACGGCAAGCTACTTACAGGTTCTTATTAATCTTTTTATTTTTATGAATTCATGAGGTGTGTCATGTTTATGAGACTCGCTATGTGTATGTTTGTGTTCTCATCAACGCTTTACGCTGTTCCTAACTTTCAGGTTTTAAGGCCGGGGTTTGAACATCGTTCAAGGGCTTCTTTGGGTGTGATTGCAGATCAAGGAATGGGCTCAAACTACTCTAATCCTGCATTGGTGGAATACAAAAAAAATGGTTTCTATGTAGATGCTGATTTAAGTATTATTTTTTTGCAGCATACTTATAAACATCCTGACTTTGAAAAATTTCAACTTGCGGTGTTTGCTCCAAGTATTTTGCTCGGTATTGGTTATGGGGTTGGTCCTGTTGATATTACTTTGTCTTTGTTTCCAACTGGAACAGGATCTAAACAAGAGTTTACAGGTTTACCAGTTGATTTAGCTCAGGGGTTAAGTGCTAAAAGTAAGGTTGCAGGTACTCAGCTTGGTTTTGAAACCGCTCTTGGCGTTAGTGTTGAACTAACGAAAGACCTAAGGCTGGGGATTTCCGCAGTTCATAGTTATCAAAAAACAGTAGTAGATATTGATTTAACAGACGTGCTTGAAGAAGCACCGTTTTCAGATTTTATTGAAGCAGAATACAAAAGTTCATCATTTCGTTTTCTTGCAGGTTTTCATTACCGTTCAAAAAAATTTGAAGTTGCTGTCGCAGCCGAACTTCCAAAGCTCATCACTTTTATAGGTGAGTCAAAAACATTTAATGATGCAGATGATGTAGATGTCTTGGGTGTAGAGACAACTGATTACCAGCCGTTAACTTTAGGGGCCGGTTTTAGATACTTTTGGAAGCGTTATGCATTGGGGTTGGAGTACCGCTATGCAGCACACGAAGCTGGAAAAGATAAAGTTAAAACTGGATTAAACCCCGCAGATGCACAAGGTACAAACCTTCAAGACTCTCACTCCGTTGGAATCCACGGAGATTACCAGCTAAGTCGACGTGAAAGAGTTTTAACAGGGGTTTCTTATCATGGAAAAGTGATTGGTCCTACGGTGTTTTCTGGTGAAGGTGGTCCAGATAATCTTGGTTTAACTGGTTTGAAGTTTGGTGATTTTGCTGGCTTAGACCGGGTGCAAGCTGGTTTTGGTTATGAGTATCAAATACAAAAAAATAGTACTTTAGGCGGCGGTTTTGATGCTGCTTATGGTTTTTCTGATGTAGGAAGTGAGTTTCGTGGGGCTGGGGAGTATCGGCTTTGGTTGCTTAGTTTGAATGTTTCTTATTCAGTGCAATTTTAAAAACTACCTAAGTTAAAGCTTAGGTAGTTTTTTACATAATTACTCTACTGCTGAAAGAGCACTTGCAATTTGATCATCGGTTAAGTCTAAGCGTCCGCCATCACCAGACAATATAGACATAGTTGAAACATTTGCCAAGGCAGATGCATACTGTGCGGGAGTCGTGGTTGAAGATACGTTGCGAATTGGGTTGTCATAAGTTCCGTGACATACTGAAGTTCCGCAACTTGTAGTAAATTGTGTCCTTGCTGCTAATGTTGCTGCGGTTTCATTCGCATCATCTTCAACGTCATCTATTCCTTCTTCAACATCATCTACGACATCTCCTATTGTTTCGTCGACAAGATTATTAGCGGCATCAACCGGGTCATCAGATCCACAACCAACAAAAGCCAGACTCAACAAAATTGTATAAAATATTCTCATAAGTATCCCCTTTGACAAAAAAGTGTTTTTTTTATTCTACACTAAGTCTTCGGTAAAACTCAAAGATATTAAAGTCTCATAAAAATAAGTGCAAAAATCACTCGGGTAAAAATGACCTAGTCAGGTTTGTTGCTTTTCCTTCTGTAACGACCACATTGTCTTCAATCCTCATTCCACCAAAGGGTATCAGGCGGTCAATGATTTCCCAGTTAAAGTTTTCGGTGTTTGGTCGCACTGGTCCAAGCAGGGTTTCATTAAAATAAATACCCGGCTCAATAGTAATGATGTTGCCAACACCCAAATTGCGTTGATTGCGGTTTTGAATCCCGCCGCTTTCTTTTTTGAGGATATTGTCTTGAAACTGTGATGCCTGACGGCCTGCAACGTCATGAACTTGGATGCCAAGCATGTGGCTGAGGCCATGGGGGTAGAAACACCTTGTAAAACGATTTGTGACGGCTTCTTCAGGATTGACCCCTCTAAGAATATCCATATCCAAAAGAATTTGAGTCACTTTCTTTTGGCTGTCATATAAAAAGTCTCTGCAAGGCAGGTCCGGTTTGACACTGTCGCACAATTGAAGCTGTACTTCGTTGAGGCGTTTTTTGATTTCGTGGAGCTCTTTGGGGGCAGCGTCTGTCAAGGAGGTCCGAGTGATGTCGCTGGCGTAGCCTTGGTAGGTTGCTCCAGCGTCTAGTAAGAGTAATGCTCCATTTTTTGGGGCTGTGCGTTTGCGTCTATAGTGCAAAATTGCAGACTTATCATTCACACCAACGATAGCGGGATATGGGTGTTCTGTTTCTAATTGCCCAGTGCCTTGAACATAAGCCATAAAGATATCACGCTCGCTGCCACCTTCAAAAAATGATTTTTGAGCAGCAATATGCCCTTTTGCACCGATCTCATTTGCTCTTTTGGTGCATTCAATCTCATAAGGAGTTTTAAAGCTTCGTTCCCAATCAAGTCCATTTACAAGGCTTTGTGGGTTGTCTGCAAGTTTTGCGTTTCCTAACTTTTGGTGTTCAGGCCCAACAAATGCAAAGCTTTGGTAGTTCTCAATTTTTTTCCAAAGTAAATTTTTGTCGCTGACAACCTCTATCTCAAAAGAGTCAACCCAGTACTCGTCTCCAATATCTTCGAATTCTTCCCAGAAGTCGCTTGGCTTGTAGTAGTAAAGTTTTGGCTTTTGGCCCGGGCGAATCACCAACTTATGGTTAATGCCTTTGCTTGGGCAAAAATAACGGAAGTGTGGAGTTGGCTTATAAGTGTATGCCATATCATCAACATAATAAAACAATTCATCTGCTGCGTTGATCACTATTCCCGGGTAGTTCGTATGACTCAATACCTTCTCGGTTCGTGCTTGAAGGGTTTGGATATGTTCTTGGAATAGCTCTTTTAAGTCTCGCACGTAGGAATCTCCTTAGCCGTATGGTTTTTAAGCTTTGGTTATAACCGCTTTTTAAAAGTGAAACAAACGTTTTCATCAGATGAAAATGCTGTTAAGAACGCATATATTCTATCCTGTCATGGGATGTGTTAGAATAGATACTGTTATAGTAAAGTACAAAAACAAGAAGGATCCATTACCTCCATGGCTTTAAGCATTGCTAGAGAAATTGCATATGATGTGTACGTAGAGGTGATTCGCGATCAAAAATCTCCAGATTATTTACTCGAACGAAAACTGAGCAATATGACACGAAAAATCAGTCGTATTGACCGTAACCTTGCCAAACAACTTGTGTTTGGGTGTTTGCGGTGGCATCAGAAAATTGCATGGATTGTTCAAAATATTTCATCTAGACCCTTAGAAAAACTAGATCCCGAAGTTTTGAGTGCATTAGTACTTGGTTCTTATCAGATTTTTTATATGGACCGCATTCCTGATCGTGCTGCCGTCAACGAGAGTGTAGAGTATGTAAAAGCACGTGGAAAAACCTCCGCCGTTTCTTTTGTGAATGGTATTCTGAGAAAAGTCGCTAGAAAGTCTGCGTACTTTCCTAAACCAAATAAGGAAGAGTTTCCTGTAAAGTACTTAGCACTTCAATACTCGCACCCAGAGTGGATCGTCAGAAGATGGTTTGCTTCTTTTAAGTATGAACGCACAGAAAAAATGTTAATTGCAAATAACCAACCACCGCCAATAACTATTCGTGTCAATGGTCTTCAGTATCAATCAGATGAAAGCCATATTCTCCAAAACTTACTCATTAAAGATGAACGCGTAAAATCTGATCGTAGGCCTTTACGTAGTAGTTTGCATTTAGAGAGTTTTCCTCCAATCATTAAAGACTCTTTGTTTTCAAAAGGGGCTTTTGGAGTTCAAGATGAGGGGGCTCAGTTAATTTCCTTATTAGTGAACCCTAAGCCAGAAGATAAAATCCTTGATGCTTGCTGCGGTCCAGCTGGAAAGCTCACTCATATGATTGAGTTAGCTGGGGATAAAGACAATAAAAATATACGTGGAATTGATGTGAATGAGCGACAAATTGAACGTGCTCATGATAATTTAGAACGCTTTGAATTCCCAAATAGTTTGGTTAGTGTTGAGGACTTTGAGGAGTGGAAGCCTACGCAAGACTTCACGCCAAACAAGATATTACTTGATGCACCATGTTCAGGGTTAGGGGTGTTAAGAAGGTATCCTGAAGGCAAACTTCATAAAAAAATGACAACCATTTTAAAGCATGCAAAAATTCAGAGAAAACTTATTGAACATGCATTAGAGTGTTTGCCCAAGGGTGGGCAGCTTATTTATAGTGTTTGTTCCTTTGAGCCTGAGGAGCTATTAGATCATTTTGAGTGGGCACAAGAAAAGTATGGAGATGGAGTAGAGGTGTTATCACCGCTTCCTCACCTACCAAACTATTATAAGAAGTATGTAACGAGGCGGAATATATTTTTGGTATTAGCAGGCAACCAAGATGGGATGGATGGTTTTAGTGGTTTTATTCTACAAAAAAATTAAAACCTTAAGTGTGATTACAGCTTTGTTTGTATCGAGTCTTGCGTTTTCGCGTCCGGTGCAGACCTTTGAAATTTATAGTCGAGCCAGTAGTGTGGTGGTGAAGGCCATCACAAAAGCTAAAAAAACAGTTTGGGTCACCACGGATTTTTTGTCTGATGGTGCTTTAGTGAATGCTTTATATTTAGCCAATCTTCGTCGATTGGATGTAAAACTGCTTATTAAAAGATCATCTGTGGGGCAACCTTTAGAGCTAAGTGACTATTTGGCAAAAAGAAAAGTTCCGGTGTTTTACAAAGAGAATGAAGGGGCTTCAAAGGAGGTTTCTGCTGCGTTGGTCGATGATGAACTCATTCTTTTGAATTCTTCCTTTCATTTTCGAACAAAAAACACTCGGTTTAAAATAAAATATATAGATAAGAAGTTACATGATCGTTTTAGAGAAGCATTTATACGATCAAGCTCAAACAAAAGAGGACAAAAAGTGGAGCCTGTTGTTTCAAGTAAGGAAAGTCAATCTCGTGTTGTAAGGTCGGGAGCTGGTCCGAATGCAAAAGTATCTGGTTCTTCTTCTGGTCAAGGTAGCTCGATTTCGGGTGGTGTGTTTTCTTATGATAACCAAGCACCACAAAGAACAGCTCCTGTAGAAGTACAACAAAAGTTACCCAAGTTACCCATTTATATGCAAAAACTTTTAGATAGTGATGAATCATCTTCAAAAGGAGTGAAAGAATGAAGTTCAAGTGGTTGAAGTTAACAGCAGTTTATTTAGGTTTGTTTATTTTTACTTCTGCATGTACGAGCATGTGTAGTAAATCTCATGAACAAATGAGTCCAGAAGATGTTGTAGAGGCTTATTTGGATACTGCATTTGGCATGACAGATGTTTCCCAAAGAATTGATTTAGCAAGATACACTACTGGTCTGTTACGTGACATTATTCTCTCGGCGAAAGAAGAAACAATTCGTAAAGCCTATATTGATAGAAAATACAAGCTAACGGCTTACGCAGTGGTTGAAAGACAAGATAGGACTCCTAAAGAGGTAGAGGTTACCTTCCAAATTTCTTATAAGGTGTTAGGTGATAAAAATAGCCCTGTGGCAGATGAGAAAGCCCCGTCTATTCAAACAGAGAATACTTTGCAAGTTATTAAAGTAAACCAAAAGTGGATGATTGCTGAGGTTTTAGGAAAGGCAACATCTATCGACTTTCCACTGGAAGGGGTAGAAACGATTACTCCGGGAGATGGTGCGACATCTGATCCAGTGCCTGCAGAACCAACCGAAGAAGAGTCTGCTCCAGCTCCTAATTAATCATTTTTCTTAAAACAAAAAAGAGCCGTCTTCATAAGACGGCTCTTTTTTTGTAAAATAGTATACCAATTATTCGTAATCACCAGTTGCTATCAGGTGAGCTTTTTGGCAACCATCTGTGAAAGGTGTTTTCAAGCCAGTGATTTTGTGTGTAAGAACTCCAGCAATTTTAGTGCACATTCTATGAGGAGGAATGACGATTCCTATGGGAGAAGGTTTAAAATCATATCCAACTGGGTTTAGTACGACAACAGGCTTTCTGATGATGTCACTTGCAATCGGGAGTTTATATTTTCTACTAACAGATGGCCCAAAACACTCAGCTTTTAATGTTTGAGAGATCAATGCAAAAATACGGTCTTTTGTCTCGATTTGCTTTAATTTAAATACTCTAGGTGCACATGAAGAATAAGAGAACTTGATATCCGCAGTTGGTTGAACGCTTGCAAACTTTGGTGCAGGTTTAAATTTTAGAGCTACATTTGAAAGAGCAGGTAAGCCTTTTGCTTTTGCCATGATTTCATCCATGGTGTGAGATTGGCTTTGTGCAAAGATAGGCATTGCAACAATAATTGATAAGATGGCTGTAAAGATTGATGTTTTCATTATAAATTCCTTTATATCTAGTGGTTAATTGCTGTGGTTCCTCCCCCAGCACAAGGAATATAGTAAGTCTTTAAACATTAATAAAATTAGTTGTTATTATTAATCATGATTAGTTTTACTAATGTTTGAGGTATGTCTAGTTATATTCAATGAATATGCATTAGGTGAGAGTATGGCTAATGCGGTCAGTGCAGTTATGTTTTAGCTGATCAATTTGAATTGTGGTGGTTGAAAGATTTGAGAATGCAAGTATGCATCAAACTAAAATGGTTATTTTAGTTTGTTAGTCGATGATCATCTGGGCAGATGAATCATTTGAGTCTATAGGGCTTTTTTTCATTTGTGCTAACTCAAACTCAAGCTTTGTATTTTCTTTTTGTTTTTTACGTAGGCTATTCCAGTTGCTTAGGTAAGTGCTTCCAAGAAATGTAACACTAAAAAGAACACCGACGATAAATCCGCCGAGAGTAACCCAAGCAACAGTGGAGTAGTAGACCAAGCCATTAAATGGCCAAGGAGCAGTAAGAGTGACCTCCGATTGATTATACGCCGCGAAAGACAAAAATATGGCTAACAGGGCAACAGTGATAATCAATCGGAGAATCTTATAACTCATGCTTATTTACTTTCTTCTTCTGCTTTAGTGAAGGCTTCTGCAAAGATACCTTTTGGCTCTGCAACCGTACTAATGTATTGCTTCAATGAATCAGCATCTAAGTTTTGTTGGAAAGCTTTTCTAGAAAGGTTGAACTTTCTTTCTTCGACATCAGAAGCAAGAACGATAAATTCTACTTCTTCATCAACTTTGACAACATCAGATGGTTTTGAATCATTTACGTCAAGTTCTGAACGGTGAATCAAACCTTCGATTCCCGGAGCTAACTCAATAAACGCACCAAACTCAGTGATTTTTGTTACTTTACCTTTGCCTTTTGCACCAACTGGTAAGTCAGCAGCGGCTTTGGTGAATGGGTCGTCTGTTAATTGCTTAATACCTAATGTAAAACGCTCAGCTTCTGGGTCAATTTGAAGGATCTTCGCTTCGACTTCGTCACCTTTTTTGAACTTATCGCCCGGGTGCTTCAATCTATCTGTCCAGCTAACGTCAGAAATATGGATCAAGCCGTCAATACCGTCTTCGATTCCAACAAACATTCCGAAGTCTGTAAGGTTTCTGATTTTACCGCGGATAACGTCACCAATTTGGTATTTCCCTTGAACAATTTCCCATGGGTTAGGCTCGATTTGTTTCATGCCTAGGCTGATTCGTCTGTTCTCAGAATCAATTGCCAATACAACAACATCAACATCGTCACCGATTTGTACGACTTTAGATGGGTGCTTCACGCGTTTAGACCATGACATTTCACTTACGTGAATCAAGCCTTCAATTCCATCTTCAAGTTCTACAAAAGCACCGTAATCAGTCAAGCTGACAACAACACCGTGTGTACGTTTTTCAACTGGGTAGTTTGCAGCTGCAATTTTCCATGGATCTTCAAGAAGTTGCTTGAATCCAAGAGAAACACGCTGTCTTGATTGATCGTAGTTAAGAACCACAACGTCAACTTCTTGTCCAACTTCAAATATCTCAGAAGGGTGGTTGATACGGCCCCAAGACATATCTGTGATATGTAGTAGTCCATCAATTCCGCCAAGGTCAACGAATGCACCGTAATCGGTGATGTTTTTGACGATGCCTTTGAGTTTTGTGCCTTCTTCTAGGTTGTCTAGAGTCTGACTACGTAGTTGCTCACGGTCTTGCTCAAGAAGAACTCGGCGACTAAGAACAATGTTTCCACGTTTTTTATTAAACTTGATGATTTTGAATTCCATCTTTGTACCAAGAATCTTATCAAGGTTACGAAGAGGTCTAAGGTCTACTTGAGATCCTGGTAAGAAAGCCTTCACGCCGATATCGACAGACAATCCACCTTTAACACGAGAAATCACTGTACCTTCGACAGTTTGATCACTCTCGTAACAAGCAGCAACACGGTCCCAAGCACGTAGCATTTCTGCTCGCTCAAAACTGACAACCATGGCCCCTTGATCGTCTTCAAAACGATCTAAATAAACTTCGACATCATCGCCTTCATTGATGGCGATTTTGCCTTCTTCGTTCTTTTTGAATTCGCCTACAGGTATTTCACCTTCAGACTTATGGCCAATATCAACAATCACATAATCAGAAGTGATTTTTGAGACTTTGCCGTTTACAATGGTGCCTTCTTTTATATTGGATCCGTTGCCGTTTCCTTCTGCTTCTAGCATTTCTAAAAATGCTTTACGTTCTGCACTGTCCTCGGCTTCGAAGATGAATCCTTCATCTTCCCATTGAACGGTACCAATCCCGGTTAGTTGGTTTTCTTGTGATAAACTCAAACTGTGACACTCCTGCGTGTGTGAAAGGGTTAACATTAACTCTACAAAACTTACCTATTTCAAGGTGATAGCATTATCACGGTCTATCAAGGTAGTCAATTTAGTAGGGAGTTTGTTTTACTCTTTAGAAGTGTTTAAAAAAGGCCAATTAACTTGGTGTGATTTGCGATCCTTAAGCTCAGGTGTGTACAATAAGCATAAGTAACATAAAAGGCGAACTAGATGATCAAAAAAAGCACACATTGGTGGCTTGAAGCGTTGGTAGTTATCATCTTCAGCATACCAGTGCTAGTAGAAGCAAAGTGCAAGCAAGAACTAGCGATTCCAGCCATAGACAAGAATCAGGTCTTCAAAAAAGTCCCGTTTAAAAGCGGTGAAAGAGCAATTTATAAGATTAGCTATATGGGAATACACGCAGGTTTCGGGACCATGAATGTGGGTAAGCCATTTTTTTATAATGGGCATTGGCAAAGGGTTATTGACGCATTCGCAGAAACTGGTTCTTGGTATAAGTGGGTTTTTGTTGCCCAAGATAGAGTCAGATCAATTTCTCGTGCTGTTGATTTTGGGGCTTCATGGTTTTTTATAGACCAAGATGAAGGAGCGTTATTAAGAGATAGGTTCTTACAAACAAAAACTTTGGTTTTTGATGATAACCGTTGTGATGTTGAAGTAAAGGTAACGAGAAAAGGCAAGCATCATAAAACTAGGCGTTATGAGCTTCAGCATGGAGCAATGGATGCTGTGTCAGCAGTCTATTGGATGAGGTCTCAAGATTATAAAATCGGACAACGAAAACGCGGATTGGTTTTTACATCAGAAAAAAACTGGTGGTTTGATGTGATGCCTCTAGGTTTTGAATATGTTGATTCGCCTCTTGGTAAGCTTAAAACTGTAAAATTAAAACTGACGACATCTATTGGTGATCGTTTGCAACAAAAGGGAGATGTTTATGCTTGGGTTGCAGTTGAGCATGCTCATCGACCATTAATTCAAGTGAAAGCAGAAATTGCTATTGGTAGTGTTTATATGGTGATTGATCAGTTCAAGGGTGAAAAATAAATTTCAAATATGGCTAGATATTTATTGTTTAGTAGAAGTTCCTAGAGCCCCATAAAACGCAAACACCTCCAAAGCTCGCTAGAGAAATTTTGGGCGGTTTTTTAATAAGTTCAGACGTGTTTGAGCATATTTTAAACGGATTTCTCTTCTCGTTCGGTCAAGTTCAGATTTAACATTTTTTATTTTATATCAGCCGAGGAATTCATTTTATGAGTTTCTATCAAAGATTGTGATAATTCAAAACTTTCTAATTCCTTGTCTTCAAAGTCAGATAGTTCTGCTTGAGATGCTAGTGTTGGACTCCGCATTTTATCACAATCAACATATGCAAGAGTGATATCATGGACTTTTTGGTCTTCTATTAGTGGGTGTGCTGATTTTAACTCTTCAAGATAATCTTTATGAAAGATTTTAAGTAGTCTTTTATGATGTGCTTTTTCAGATGAAGTTTTCGTTAACAAAGAGGGTTTCTGAAGTCAAACAAACATCTTAGATGATAGTTTTTTGTGTGGTGTTAGTAGTTTAATGGCTTAAAATTAGTGGCGAAACCAGCAGTTGTTAATCCTTTTTTATATCGCTGCTAACTATACTGGTGTGCTGTTTTAACTTGTCACAAACCAGATTCCTGTAGGCTCTCTATGATTTGTCTTTGTTCGGCCGTAATAGTTTCAGGAATAAAAGGCTTAATAATTGCGTAGAAGTGACCACGTACCTTTGTTTTTGGGTTCACAAAACCTTTGTTCGCAATTCTTATTTTAGTACCTGATTTCATGTGTGCAGCTATTTTTATAGATTTATCACCATCAGGAGTTTTTATTTCGTGGCTTCCTCCTAATATCATCGTTGATAGCTTTACAGATTCCTCACTTATAATGTGATCATCTTCGCGTTGAAATTGTGGGTGGTTGCCAACCGTGATTAAAATAAATAAATCTCCAGCTTTTCCTCCACTATATTGACTAGGATACCCTCTGCCAGAAACACGTAATTTTTTTCCGGTAGCAACACCTTCAGGTATTTTTACTTTTAGGCTATGCCTTTGGCCGTTGTCGAGTTGGTATTGAATCTCTCGTTGGCCTCCACGGTAAGCTTCATCAAAGCTAATGGTTAGCTCATACTCTACATCTTGGCCTTTTGTAGGTCTTTGTTGAAAACCTCTGCCACCTCCAAAACCTCCGCGAGTTCCACCGCCACCAAAAATTTCTGAGAAGACATCTCCGCCGCCTCCAAAGCCCATTTCGTTAAATATATTAGAAAAGTCTGCACCTCTAAAAATATCTTCTTGTGAGAATTTTTGGTTAAAGCCTGCGGCACCAAAAGTATCGAATTGTTTTCTTTTTTGAGGGTCACTTAAAACAGCATATGCTTCGTTGATTTGCTTAAACTTTTTTTCTGCTGCAGCGTTACCTTTGTTGCGGTCCGGATGATACTTCATGGCAAGTTTACGAAATGCAGACTTTATATCTTTATCAGATGCGTTCTTTTGAACGCCTAGAGTATCGTAATAATCTTGAGCCATGTATTCTCTCCATGAAAGTTCTCATGTAGTAATGTGGTTATGAACCCCGAATTGTCAAGAGCAATATATAAAGGTCTAAGTGTTTATTCTTATAAATTCAGGCTCTTATGGTTTTTTTTTGTTCGTTGCTAGGAGAAACTCTGCAGGTAAATCTAGCAGGTGTTCTTTGAAAGCCTTCGCTTTTTCAACGAGGCGGTTGAGGCTGGGTTCTTTTAGGTGGGAGTAATCATTTTTATCAAATGAAAACCACGCAATATCATGTGACTCATCACTGCATAAAATTTCGTCCGGTTTATGGCAAAGTGCAAGAAACCGAAAGTCAAAATGTTGATGAGCTGGGTCATTACGAAAAGCTGGAATATCATGGATATCTAAGTCAATGGGAAGAGGGTTAGGCATTTCAGGAAGTAGGTTAGAGCTGGGAAGTATTGATATATGGTTGACACCAGACTCTTCTTTGGCTTCTTGAAGAGCTGTAGCTTCAGGCGATTGCTCACCGTCAGCGTGTCCGCCGAGTTGTAGCCATTTTTCTAGTTTTTTATGGTGCGTGAGTAAGTATTTCGTAAATGTTGGATCAACTAACATCACTGATGCAGTTACATGCCCCGGAATAAAATAGTCTCTATCAAATATTCTTTCTTTGCCTTTTTGGACCAATGCATCAAATTGTTTGATGAGCTGAATCTCTTCTTTTGGCTGAGAGTTTCTAAGATAAATTGGTAAGTTTGGTTCATTTGGAGTGTGAGTAGTCCAAAACTTTTTGTAGTTTTCGAGGTTTTTAAGAATTTTTTCCATACAAAGCACCTATTATTATAATGCTAAATACTTAACATATGATAGCTCAATGGGTGTTGATTTCTTTTTTATCATCAATACTATTGAGTCGCAGTTTTATATTGTGGAGGCTCTTCTTGGTCGTTTTGCCAAAGGATGATCGCTTTACCTAACTCAGAATGACCTGTTGAGATAATGATATTTGCGTATTTAATCCGTTTTTCTTTTGGATACTCTAAATGCATGACAGCTAAATAACGTTTGTATTCTCTGCGGTAACGATTTTTACTGCTCATATCTCGAGTGGAATCTTCTATAATTTCATTTTCAATGGTTTCCCATGGTTGCTCATTTTTTGAACGTAAAAAGTAGTAATCATATCTTCTTTTTGGGCTCATGCCGAAAGTCCATGGGTCGTCTTGTTGGTTGATATAGATTCCGTCGGCGTCCTCTGCGATTTGTATGACTTGTTTGTGGTGTTGGTTAATGGGGGTTTGCTCTTGCTGAAAACCATTATGGCACATTTCACCGTCTTCAGGTGACCCGATTGCTGGGAAAACCCACACTGTGAGGAGTGCTATAACTATAAAATTCATAAAAACGTCTGCCATAATAATTATTAATAAGGTATTTCTATGGTTTTGTCTATCTTTAATAAAATATTTTAAATCCAAGCAGTGATTTTCAAAGAAATGTTGATATTATTGACAGGTGAAAGCTTTGTGACGCCTTATTTAGGGTCCTATTCTTGAAGCGTTGTTCTATCTGTTTGAAATTATAGGTATTTTTTAAAATTTGAAATAAAAGTTTGGAACAAGAAATGCATTCTTATTGGTGGGTTGATCAATGATCACTTTTACTTAAGATTCGAAAAAATTATTTCTTAAGTTATCAAAAGTTCTTCTTGTGTTGTTTTCCTCTCTATTGCTCTTTTTCCTCTTTCTTCCTTTTCATTGAGAAACCCAATCTACCCTCCCTTTTTTACTTCAGCTCTGCTGCCCCAATTTCTCTGCTGTTCAAAAATCCATTTTCATCAAATTTTTCTAACCTTTGTGAAAACACATGGTCGAGTGCATTTAACATAGATTTTTGAATCAAACTGTTTGCTTCTTCGGACTGCATTAACGCTCTAAAAGAATGATTAGAAAAACTTTTAAAGTAAGTCATTAAGGTGCAACTCTCATCGTATACAAAAGGCCACTTTGAGGTTTGTGGGCTAGGAGAGTTTGAGTCTAATGTTTCCCAGCCGTTTACGAACTCTTCTTGCATCCAAAACTGTTGATGTTCAGGTTGGTTACCAGTGATGAAAAGTCTTTTCTGATCAAGTTGTCGCCATTGATAGAAACGCGGTTCTTTGTCTTCGAAGCTTTCAATTAAATATCCATTTGCAAAGCCAAGGTTCACTAAAGTTTTCATAAAATAGTGAGGCAATTCGCTTGTCTGGCAAAGTTTCATAGCGATAATAGATTTTTTTTCCGGGCTAAAGCCTACCCATTCAGGTTCAATGGCTTCCGTCTCGGTACTTTTGTTTTCAGGTTCCAAAGTAGCTTGCTCGGACTCCAAAGTAGCTTGCTCGGACTCCAAAGTAGCTTGCTCGGACTCCAAAGTAGCTTGCTCGGACTCCAAAGTAGCTTGC
>JALZUQ010000041.1 GCA_023301465.1 Oligoflexales bacterium | reverse complement strand
TGGATTGAGCATTGATAGACATCAAGTTTTTCATAATATAATTGTGATTGAGTGATAAAATTTCCCTTCGTATTTCGAAAACGACGACCACGACCACCGCCCTTTGGACTGACCACGACCACATCTACGTATACGAAGACTTATACGATTCAGGTAATGACATTTACTTAGAAATGATCGTTAGTCTGCATAGTATTCATTCCGCCCTTAAAACAAAGAAGCCCCTTGAATAGATCGTTCAAATCAATTGAATTTAGTGAATGAGTGTTAGCGTGGAAATGAATTCACAGCGGATGAAAATCTGTCGGCGTCGCTATGGGTATTGAATAGCTGGTAATTTGGTTCGAAGGATGTGATTTTCTTGCGTCCAGCGTGGTGTGATGAGCGTCCCCAAGCAAGTAGCCTCTTTTGAGTAATATGGGTCGTGATTTGGTGATCTCTATTTTGATTTAATTCTCTATGGGGATTCATTAAAATGACTTCACCGATATCAGGATAGTTAAATAATATCAGTGACTTGCCGTGTAAATATATTTCGTTTAAAACAGTCATTTTAAAATAGGCCCTTCGCATTAAATCTCTAAAAGTCTGATCGGAGACAAAGCCATTTCATGAAGCTAAAAATTTGAAAATACGCAGAATTGATTGCAAGGCAAGAATTTCCTACTTACGAAAAACTGAGGGAATGATTTAGGCATGAAGATCGAGGAAAGATCCAAGCCGACAGGCTTTTAGTCCTTTGGCCATTCTTTAAATAAAACCAGGTGTGCATTCTATAGTATGTGAGCAGATCCTCACTGTCGCTTCACTCTATGAAGGGTGACGACCGAATTTAATAACGACCGTTGGCTTCTTCTTGTTCTCGCAAAGTATTTTCCATTTCAATTGGAGAAATGGTTTTACCTTTTTCAATTCCAGGGCAAAAAAAAGTTCTAAAAACATAGTGGGAGAAACAGAGCCCCCTAATGGAGGCTCTAGAAATTATTGAGACAAGTTGTTTAGCACTGCTTTAAAGTTTTCAACGGCTGCAGCCAGGCTGCCAAACTTTGTTTTTCGATCTTCTACCGTTTTTAGTCGGTTAGATGTTTTTTCTATATTAAACTTTAAGAGAATAAATGGATCTGCAAACATGGTTTCATGAAACGGTCTTATCAAAGCAGGTGTTTCAAAATTTGCGTTCATGGTTGTAGCTGCGAAAACCCTAAACAAATCGTCATCTAGATCTGTCAAATCATTGAACTGAAAAATACTAGAAACAATCTCTTGATAGCCGTCCTCTTCATGAATTTCAGGAAGGAAGGAGTCGAGGCTGCCAAGAAGCAATGCTTTTTTACTTTCCACCTTAATCATTGCCTCAGTTATTTCTGCGTCATTGCCTGCTAAGTCTTGAGGTGCGGAAGATCCAGAGACAAAGGCATTGATAGTTTTTCTAAGCTTAGTTAAAAATTGCTTTTCTGATTCAATGGATACATCTTGCTTGATGTCTGCGATCCAGTCCCCTTGATCAACCACGTTGCTTATTTTCCACTTGCCAACGGTAGCCTGTTGAACAGTCAGGTTTTCAACGGGTTGGGTTGATCGTACCGAGTGTGCAGCAATTAGAGCTCCATTGTTTTGCACTGGAAGATACTGGTTTTCCATTGCAAGCACCATCTTGTTCAAGTCAGGCTGAGCGTATGCTTTTGGCTTGAGTATTTGCGTGTTGATAAAGGCTTTTAGTTGCTCAACTTTTCGTCTGCCGCTACTTCTTCTAAAGGTTGCCGCATCAAGCAATTGAAAGGCTTTTTGACACCAATTTTGATCTGTTAGTCCGCGTATGCATTTGTGAGTGGCCAATGATCCTGGGTTTCGACTTAGATCACCATAGATTCCCATGTCATTGAAGGCAAATGGAGTGAAGGTAGGATCGTACTTTGGAACTTGAATCGTTCTCCTAAAAGACCCGCTTCCAGTCCGTTCCGTAACTAACCTAAGTTTTTTTCGCGTTGTTTGCTTAAGCTTGACATCTTGGCTTGATAGGATCTTTTGTCCATCAAACCGGGCGGAAATAATTTTTGTATTTCGCGTGCTATCCACCAAGTAGCCTTCAATAATAACCGAAGGGCTTTGAAAGGTTTGAATGGTTGTCAAGTTGTACCTAAAATTCATTAGCATATTTGCTCTTGTTTTAAAAAACAAACCATCGTGAACTTTATCGCTAGAAGATTGTCCCCGATTGATCCAAGCTGCTTTGGCTTTCCAAACGATTTTTGGTTTAACCACTAAACCCAATGGGTTTGTTTCCATGTAGGTCTTAATCTTTTGCGGAATAGCATGCATCAGCAATTTAGAAGGTAGGGTGATGGTCTGCATGCCAAGAGAAACGGTTGAACCTATTGAAATTGGGTTGTGTTCTCCACTGGTTTGGCTGCCACTTCTGACTTCTTGAAATTTATTTTGGACCAAATTTCGCATTTCAAAGTAGGCCTGCTTGTATTCTTCCATTTGATTGTTGATAAACGTGTTATCAAAGTTTCCTTGGTCGTCTTGTAGGACTTTCACTCTAGCCGCAATCACATTTTCAAGGTCCGTCAATATTTCGGTGAGATCAGCCATGTCGATGGATGTAAGTCGTTCTTGGTTTGATTTTGCAAAGGCTCCCATGAGATTCACCCAAGCAATTACTCGTTTTTTATTGGGCAATCGTTTTCGGTTTCCTTGCAGGCTACCCTGTTGAGTCAGTTCAGCATACTCCACCATAAAGTCATCAGTCATAAAGTTTCGTTGCTTGAATCTATCAAGTATATTGATAGGGTTCAAATCACTGCCTTGATTCATGCTAGGCCCGATTGAAACCTCATCTCTAGAGTGGGTCATGATCTCAGTTTTAATTTTAGAAAATATCTCCACAAATGTAACATCTGAAATGGGAACTTCGGCTGATCTTTCAATTCTAGCTTGAATCAGGTTGTATCGCTCAAGGCTTTCTCTTTCAAATCCAGCTTCTAGCAACTGTACCAACATTGTTGACAAACTTCTGAGGTATAGTTGATTGGACTTAGCAAATGTTTTTGTCGCGTTGACTTTTTCGACGATTTCTTCAAGAGTTTGATTTTGTCCATCCATCAACTGATGAACCTCGTCAAATTTATCCATGACGTGATTAAAGTAGTTAAAATCTCTTCTCCGCACAGCGTCAAATTCTTCTTGGGAAAATTCATGCAGCTCTGCTATTTGCTCCTTAACTTCGTAAATATCCTTTCTCACTTTCATGATTTCGTCTTTAATGCCTTGAAGTTCATCCATGACGGATTGTTCGAAAGTGGGCCCGCTTTTCATAAAAAAACCAGCTATTGTCAGGCTGATGTTAATGATATCCATGCCTACAAGTCCTGCAGCTTTGCCGAGGCCGTTTTGCATCATCGCTGTTTTGCCAAGGCCTGTAGCTTTCAACAAGTTGGCACTATTGGCAAGGTTGCTTTTTGCTGTTTGCAGAACTGAAATAGAGTTTTTGATTTGCATAATGGATTGTATGGATTTAGTCGCTATGTCCATGCCCTTGGCAAACTGTGGGTGATCTTTTGCAATAAGATTTTGGATGCGACCAAGGGTAGCAAAACCAGTTGCAGCAAACCGATTGTCAATCTGACCATAAAAACCATTCAATTTAATGCGGAGTTCTTTTTGTTTTCTTTCTTCATTTTGATCGTTTAATATTTTTGTGATTGCAGCGGTAGATTTTTCGAGGCTTTTCTCTCCTTGAGTATGGGCGGCAAGAAGTTTCTTGGTGTTTTCATCTATGGAATTTCCAAGTTTGACTTCGAGGTCCTGGATATCTCCTTCGACACTGGCTATAGCTGCCTGAGTCGCCTCGTGTGCAGACATATTTTGAGCTTTATTCTCTTCAATCCTTTGCCCAAGCGTCTTAATTAATTGTAGGGTTTCTTCTGTCATGGCTTCATTGTTGAGAATGGCAGATCCAATGACCATCCGCATGATTCGATCCCCAACATCTGGGTTTGCAGCAAGCATATCCCCTACAGGGGAGTTATAATCTACCTTGTGGTCGGTTCTGGCCATGATGTGTTTGTTTACTTCTTTTTGCTGCTCAGGTGAAAGATTTTTTATTCTTTCATAGATGCTTCCGCCGACTTCTTTTTCGAGTTTGCCTTCTTTGAGGTATTTCATAGCAAGATGTTGGCGAATTACGAGGTTCATTCCATTCGCACCGTTACGACTGCTTCTGAGGGTGCTTTCAAAAACTTTGAGACCGGTGTTGATTCCAGTTTCTGCTAAACCTTGCATGCCCCCCAAGGAAACATTGCCAGCAAGATGACCGGCGACGGTCTCAAGGAAACCGGCTTGCACCAATGAGTCCATCACATCGTTATCCGCTTGATTTTGTAAGGCTTGATCAATCGAGACGGCGTGAGTATTTGCTTTTTCACTCATCTCATTATAGTTACAGTTGCCTGAGCATTTTTCTACACTATCTAAAAACTTCATGATTCCTGCAGTGGTTCCGGTTTGCCCTTTTAGTCTGTTAGCGTAGCTATGGCTATAAACGGTTTTTTCGGGATCTTGGCTAAAAGAATTCTCAAAATCGTTAGTCATCTTGCGACTTACATCCTTTAAGGAGCTGGGGTTGTGAATCCTTAAACGCACACTCTCGAAAGAATTCTCATTGCCAAATACTGTTCCAGTTCCCAAAACCGTAAGAATTAAAAATTTAAAACTCAGGTTGTTCATTTGCACCTCCTTATTCACTCAATGTGCTAAAATGACATGTTGCAATGATGGGGCCAAAATTGCTGCTGGCTTATCTTTGAGGTTTTATTTGGCTATGGCATGAGCTGTAGGGGGGGTTGCAGGCTTCTTAGGTTGCATTAAGTCTAGTTTGGGCATAAATCTGTTAGAAGTAGTCTGGTAATAAAATGATACTTTCCACGCCAATCTGGTATAGAATAAAACTAGTTAAAGAGAGAGTTTTTTTGTTCTGGTGGGACCACAGGGACTTGAACCCCGGACCAATCGGTTATGAGCCGTGGCCGTGATTTTTTTAGTGAATTTTTAAGTTACTTTTATTGTTAGAAAAAACGCTCAAATAACTGAGTCACAAAACTTTGAAGTCACGAATACAAAAAAATTACTTTCCGATTGTTTCATTTAGTTTCCGTCTTTTTCATTTGTCTGGGTCACGTATGGGTCATGAATCAACGGGTTAATAACCGGTTGCTCTATGTTTTTCCTATGTGAATCTAACCTGATCTTTTTCAAAGAGCTACTTTTTTTATAAAAATTTATACTTTTTCAGCCGAAGTTCACCTTTTGTTTCAAGAGTTTTTATATCCACACCTTGCTTTAAATCTCTAGTAGCTGTTGCAGATGAAATTTCTTCAAATAATTTTAAATATTCGCCTCTTGTAAACCAATTTCCTTTAAATGTTTCTTTAGATGATTTGATCCTATTCTCAAATGTAGATGCTACTCTTTTCAAGTTTTGGGTGAAAAAATCAAGTGCATGATAGATTTTATCGAGCATAAACTCTATAAATACAGTGGAATCACCTGTTTTATCTGCTGCCGATAGTGTGTCATAATATGTATTTTGATCATCATGAATCAAAGATTCTATGGGTGTAAACTCAAAAATAGGGTGGTGCTTTGCAAGTATAAGGTGTTGCCATAGTCTTCCCATTCGTCCGTTTCCATCTTGAAAAGGGTGAATGAACTCTATCTCGTAATGAACGACAGATGATAAAATGAGAGGGCTAATATCTTCATTTTCTTTCATAAACTTAAACAAATCGGCCATAAGTTTTGGGACAAATGCAGGTTTAGGTCCGACGTGTCTGATGCCTTTTTCTCCAATAATACCAATATTTTGATTTCTATAAATACCAGATTTTTCTAAAATATCTTTCATAAGTATTTTGTGGCATGTGAGTAAATCTTTTTCAGAAGTTGGGGAAAAGCTGTTTAGTTGTTCGTAGCATTCAAAAGCATTTCGAACTTCTAGAATATCTTTTTGTGGTCCAACAACTTTTTTACCTTCAAGTATTGTCTCTACTTGGTGCTCGTATAATTGGTTTCCTTCTATAGCAACTGTAGACCAAATAGTTTTGATTTTGTTGGATCTTCTGAGCTGTGGTTTAGGAACAGGAGACCCAAGGCCTTCATACCTCCCTAGGTGTTTCTCTATCTTTGTACACAAGCTGAGTATTTTGCTGGTGATTTTAAAAGGTGGTTTTGGCATGATGTCCTTAATGATTAAATCATATGATCTAATCATCGGTTAGATTGAGTGATTTGTAAA
>JALZUQ010000040.1 GCA_023301465.1 Oligoflexales bacterium | reverse complement strand
TTTGAGGTGTAAACGTTTGTTGTGGTGTTGGATATTGTTTAATGTCACTTGTTTCTTGCTGACTTCCACAAGCTATAGAAAACAAAACTAAGATGAACGTGAAAGACTCTCTGGTTGAAAAAATTTTCATGAAATGTTCCTTTATATTATAATTTTTATTTTGACAAATATTGTCAAAATTAAGAGATGTGATAGAGATAACTGTATTTTTTTTTAAAGCACTAATTTCCTAAACCCAAAATTCTCTGTTTTTAATGCCGTTGTGGGAACTGGGGGTGTAGATGTTTTGTGAGGTGTTGTAGGTGTAAACGTTTTATAAGGAGCTGGGTGTTCTATGATATTACTGTTTTTTTCATAGCTTGCACATGACGTACAAATTAAAACTAGTATCAAAGCTAAAGACCCTTTGGGGAAAAATCTTTTCATTATAAAAATTCCTTTTTTCAATTACAACGAGACAGAAACTGCCAAAATAGACGCTAGTGATAAAGAATAGTGCGGTCAATTGCAACCTTTTTTAACATCATTAAAAATCATTAGTTATACCACTTGTCCAAGTAGCCAACTTAAGTTTTTTGTTTGTGTGTTCTGCGTTTTAAGTTTTTTTTGAATTTTCGAGTTTATTGAGTAGGTCGTATAGCAGGTTTAAGTCATTCGCAGAAGCATCTCCTAATCTAGCAAGGTAGCGTTCCGGTTTTAAATGTAGATTTTCTAGTAGGGTAAGGCTTCTTTTTTGTAGGTTTTGAAACTCTGTGCTGTCTATTTGTCTTTCTTCTTTTTTTCGAGCATATGTTGGTTTTTTTAGTCCAAGAGTCTCTGAAAGTTCATACGCAATGATCATGATCGCTTGTGCAAGGTTTAAGGAAGGTTGTGAGCAAGCTGCAGGAATTGTAACAATGGCGTTACAGTGTTTTAAATCCGATAAGTTTAGGCCGGTGGATTCAGGACCAAAGATAACCGCAGGTTTTTTGCCGTGTTGTTTTG
Source organism: Oligoflexales bacterium (assembly GCA_023301465.1). Lineage (GTDB taxonomy): Bacteria > Bdellovibrionota_B > Oligoflexia > Oligoflexales > JALZUQ01 > JALZUQ01. The sequence continues at coordinate 29,248 of JALZUQ010000040.1, read as the reverse complement.
TCCATGTTTTAAGTTCATTGCTTTGGATCACAGTTTTAGAAATTTTTCGATGTCTGTGGGTTGCTGCAACCGCAAGATCAATATTTTCAAGAGCTTCAGGAATACTGTGGACAATCTTAATGTTGTCCAAGATATGCTGAGCATGGGTTGCTAGTGCTTTTGCTCTATCAGAGGTGTGGTCTGCAATAGGGTTTACTAAAACTAGTTCATCAAAGCCCATGGTAGCCATTGCCCGAGCAGCGGCACCGAGATTCGAAGCGTATGCAGGCCTGACAAGAATAAATTTCATTTATACTTCAATGTTTTGAATCTCATTTTTGAGAATTTCCATATGTTTGTTATTGGTGAGTGTTTGTCCTATGGCGACTCTAATCAAGAATTTTTCGTTTATTTTTGTTCCTTCAATAAAAAACTTTCCAGATTCTTGGAGTTTTTCAAGGTATGCGGTGGTTTCGTCGTTATTATTTAGGTGAAAACAAACAAGATTAAAATGTGGTTCTTCAAACAATGTCAGTTTACTTTGAGTTTTGATGAAACTCGCAAATTCTTTTGCAAGGTCCATATGGTGTCTAAGGATTTTTTGAATTCCATCTTGACCATAGTATTTAAGAACCATCCACAGTCTTAAAGCTCTGAAGTCTCTTCCCAGTTGAAAGGTCCAGTCTTTATAATCCTCAAACTCCGCAATTCCTTGGCCCTTTAGGTATTCAGGGTCAATCGCTTGGGATTGTTTGATATACTTAGAGTCTTTTACAAGTAAAACACTGCATGGAAATCCAGACATGAGCCACTTATGAGGGTTAAAAGACATGGAATCTGCTGACTCTACCCCTTTAAAAGTAGATTGATACTCTGGCAAGAACATACAAACACCTGCCATTGCCGCATCAACATGTAGCCACAGATCATATTCTCGTGAAATATCAGAAATAGCAGAAATATCGTCACATGCCATGGTTGAAGTGGTGCCAATGGTGGCTACAATTGCAGTAGGCGTAAATCCATTTTGAAGGTCGAGATCAATTTGTGCTTTTAGTTTGTCTGAGTCGATAGCAAGTTCATTATTTGTTGGGATAAAACGAATGTGCTTGTCTCCAAAACCAAGAAGTCTCCCGGATTTGATAATAGAGCTATGGGTGTGCTCAGAGGCGTAGATCACAAGTGGTTTTTGGTTGTTTTGCATGCCTTCTACGTTCACGGGATGTTTTTTTTCTCTCGCAGCGTATAAAGCACATAACCCACCCATGGTGGCGGTTTCTTGCAGGCAACCAGTCCATCCATTCATCTGAAAAGCAGAGCAAATCCATTCGATTAGTTTTGCTTCTAGTTCAGTTGCAGATGGCCCTGCTTTCCATGAGAATGGATTGATGTTGATGGCAGAGGCGATCATCCCTGCAAGTGCAGCCGGTGGACTAGTATTACAAGGAAAGTATCCAAAAAACTGAGGATGGTTCCAAGGTATGATCCCCGGTTCGATGACACTCTGGAACTCACTCCAAAGCCTTTGTAGGTCTGAGCCTTTGGTTGGGATTTCTGGGCTTAGTTTTTGATAAGTGGATCCCGGTTTGGGGGAAGAGAAGGGTAGTTGGCCTTCTTCGGGTGAAGCCGGGTCAAATAAATGAGAAGCCGCCCAATGAATCATTTCACCGGCGGCATTTAAAAAATCTTTTTTAGAGTCAAAATCCATGAATCTAGGTTATTACTAGCGGCAGTAATTTTCAACTGCTCCTTCAATACTGTTTTGATCCATAACATTTCCTTCTCTATCTATGACGTAAGTAGTTGGAAAATATCTGATTGGTAGTGCAAAATTATCGCCTAAATTATGAGTAGCATCTGCAATGTATCCCGGATATGTGTCTGCCCAGTAGTGTGCAGGGCTCTCGCCGTTATAGCCATTATAATCTTCGACGACCGTGACAAACTTACACTTATCGGTGTTCATTTCCTCTCTTAAGCTTTCGCTTGCGTTGATCCGGCTCATTTCTTGGTGGCAGTATCCACACTGAGTCCCATTAATAGCCATAATGATAAACTCAGATCCTTCTAAATATTCTTTGATGGTGTAGTCTTTTCCGTCTGTGACGTTTTCAATCACAGATAATGTTACTTCATTGTCTGTTATTTTTTCTTCGTTGGAATTCTCACTTGATTCCTGATCAGTAGCCTCATCACCATCACTAGTGTTTTCCTCTAAGTCACTCGTTGTTGGTTGATTTTGTGTAGCGTCACCGCTGTTTTCAGGTCTGATAACCTGCTCAGGGGTGCTCGTTACTTCATCGTTAGCACCGCATGCAAATAATGCAAGCGATATCAATATGATACCTAATTTCATCTGTTTCTCCTCTAAATGAGCTTGCTTTGAGCTCTTAATAGGGTGATTCGGTGTGTGGATTTTGGATTTTAGGAATTTTGAATAAATCTTTATTTTGTGAGTGGTTACAGTGTATTAAAAAAAGCGTTTTTGGCCTATTTATTCCAGATTGAGTTGAGGTTATAATCAAATAGACCTCACTCGCCGTGAGAATGAGTCTGTTTTTCTATTCTTTAAAACATTGCCACGTTTTCTAGACAAAAAGAGCTAAAGACTCGTAACGGTTATAAGCCTCGCTTTAATGTTAAGCGAGGTTTTTTTATGGGTTCAAATTTATTTAGAATCTAAAAAAGATACCGCACATTGATTTTGAATTTTTTCTCTTGTTTTTTTGTTACTCTCTATTGATTTTTGAAGAGCTATTTTTTCTGATTCAATTTTAGAACGAAAGCGAAGTTTTTCGGCTATTCCGTTAACGGCAGTATTAACGCTTTTTGGTATCGTTTTTAAACCAAACCAAGCAGTCAAGTAAATCCCTAAAGTTATTCCAAAAGCTGAAGGAGCGGCAATGAACCAGTTTAAGTCTTCTCTATAGGAATTTGCAAAAATATAAGACCCTATATAAGTAGATGGTATCACACCAATAAGAAATGTACTTAACTCTTGTATCAAGTGATTGTGTTTTGTTGGAAACGGTGGGGTTTGTAATGTGTATTCCAAAAGTCTTTCTGGTGAAAGTTCATCTATTGAATTAGGGTCTGTTGATAACCCTAATGAAATTCTGTTTTCTAGTAAGGCGTGATATTTTTCTTTTACATCAATGACAAGGGTGTTTTCATGATCTAAGTTCTCTTTGTCATCAAAATTAACTCCACTATCTTTTGCTGTTTTGACAGACTCCCATAAATCTAAAACTAACTCCCAACTTTCATCAGCCAAAAGGAAAGATTTACTTTTTTCTTTACCGTGATTTGATAAAATCCCTGCTAGATTAATTGCTTCTTTGGCTTCTTTTGGGAGTACAGAATATAAGTCTCTAATTCTATCCCGGCCTTTTTTCATAAGGTCTTGGTTTCCTAGTCTAATCCCTTGGTTCAATATGGTTTGAGCGTCTTTTAGTTGTTTTGATTGTTCAGCAGTAGACCCTTCTAGTTGAGTATTGCCGATAACCACGAGAGGCCAGACAAAGGCAAATAATGGAGCAAGGCCATATGAAAAAGCCCAGCCACCTACGGCAGTAGATAGAGTTTTTTGAGCAATAAGAACTCTAGAAATTCCTGAGAAAACCATAGAAGATTGAATCATTTTCAATCGATTGGTGTACATGACTTTCATGAGCATGTCGCCGTAGAAAGCTAATTGATTCACACCTACTATTCCTTTTTGCCATTCTTGAAATCCAGAGACAAAGCCTTGTTTGACCTCTTTTTGGTCGAGCTGATACAAGTCAAACGGTTCGTAGCGATCTTCTTGCATTCTTCCTTTTGCTTGGTAGTTAATTAAGTTTCTGGATGGTACAGAAATTCCATGTATAAAGAGTTGTTCAGCCGTATCAGCAACGTTTGCGGGGTTTGCATACCCGAGCCAAGGTGATCCATTTACTTGTGCACCTAAAAAATCTGGTTGATTAAAATCAGCTCTAGCACCTACCAAAAGTTGTTGCCATGTACAAAAAAAGTAGTCAGACCTAGTTGCCCGCCAAGCTTCATCTGAAAGAGGTTGAGAAATTAAATTCTGTCTTAAAGTTTTGCTCTCTGCTGTTCCCCAAGTTGCTAAAAAAGGCATGGCTTTTCTTCTTAGTAAATTGGTTGTTTTTAATAATAATTTTTTACCAATTGATTTGAGTTTAGATCCTTTATAACTCTCAATGACAACACGTGACTTTTCATATATTTCAGTAAACTCTTCGGAATTTAGTGCACTTAAATGAGGTAAATCATTGTCTTGAGCTAATTGCTCCATGACCGGTAGCAATTGAGCAGCAACTGTTTTCCATCTTTTTCCAAAGTGTTTTGATTTTTCAGCTTTTTCTTTTTCTGACATGTCATCTGCAAAAACAGGTTCAGATAATTCACCTTTTTGAAGCATTGTAAAGGCAGTAATAACATCTAAATCTTTATCATCAGCAGCTATTAGAAACAGACTTAAAATAGTTGCGTAACTTTGAGCATTTAAATTTTGTTTTTTTACTTCTGCTAAAATTTCTTTTTTCTTTAAAAAGCGTTTGCGATATTTTTCTTTTATAGAGTTTGAAGTAAGGCCTAAACCGAATGTTGGCAATAATAAGCCAAAAAAGTTGTTTTTCTTTAAGCCGAGTTTTTTACCGATTTTTGAATCATGTTTGATCTGATCAAAAGGGTTTACGCCATTTGCTGCTGCTTCAATAAAAGTAGGATTACTAAATATTTTTTCAATAGCAGGCAAGTAAAACATTCTAACAATTCTTGCAAAAGCAACAGTTCCAAGCCAGCCATAAGCTCTTTTGAAGTCAAATCCTTTTCGCTTTCCACCAAGAAACTGACTGGTAGTCCATCCAATCAATTGCAAAAGAGGAATACCCATTGATAAGAATACGCCAGCAGAGAGCATGTGCCAGCGATAGGGGGTTCTTTTCAAGGTTTCTGGAGTCCACTCATAAATATGTTGAGCAATATGTAGTGCCCAAGTAGTAGCATTCCCCGTTGTTGCAACTGAGCCAGCAGCTACTACAGCACCACCAAGTGCTAGGTATTTTGTTAGTGTCATCATGCTTTTTCGACTAAAAACACCTGTTTTTTCTGTTGGTTTGTCTGCTGCTTTTTTTTCAGAAAGTAAGTATTTCCAGTTATCACGTATGTCACCATTATCAATGTTACTTTGTAGGCTTTGTCTTTCTTTGCTTTTTGGTTTTAGTGTACTAATCTTAGCTTCAATTAACTCAACTAAATTTTTATATCCACCTTCCCATTCATCACTGGTAAAGGTGTCTTTGAAAGTTGGGTTCTGGCGTTCGTGGTTAAGTTGATCACTTGTTCCAATGATTTTTTGGTAAGCACTCCCTAGGTTATAAAAGGCCTTACTTAATACTGGGTGTTTAAAGTTCTTTAATAGTTCTGGTTTATGTTGAATGTCTTTATGTTCGCTTAGGTTTATATTTCCGCTTGCAATAGAGGCAAGATAAGAAACAACTGTCATTCCAAAATGCATGTTACTCAAGCTCACTCTACGATCGAGTAGTGCAACAAGAACGTTCTCATCTTTTTCATTCTTGCCTACAATGGCAAGATCACTGGCAATAAAGTTAAAATTTGAATCAAATCTTGCTTTCGCTTCTTGTTGATCAACTTGTGAATTACGGTCTTTTGGAATCATTGCATCCGAAGCAATATAATCGTACTCAAAAGGCTTTTGTGGCCTAGAAACGAGCGATAATTCGATATCTTTTAGTTTTGTTTGAGTGTCTGTCAGAGAGTAGATCTCAATAAGAGGGAGAGAATAATCAAACGCTCCATCTTTTAAAAGAGGGGAGTAGAGTGCGAGTAAGCTCCCACTACTTGTTTGAATAAACACAACTTCTTTGTCATAAGCAATATCAAGTATTTCACCATGCTTTGAGTCAAGGTTGATTCGATGCTTTGCTATTTCCACAGTTTCATTTCTTGAAGTTTTTGTTTTTGCGATGACGAGAGATTGATTGTTTTTTCCTTTACGGATTACAACATTATTAAAATCCATAAAATCAGCGATAACACGATCATTTCCTGCACTTATTTCGTATAAAGGTTTGCTAGAATAAATCTTCTTTTTTACAATAGCTCGTGCTTTATCAGTTTGAAAAGTCACCTGATACTCGTGAATTTCATTATTCATCTTTTTTATAAAGACAAATGGTTCTTCACTGTTTTTATTGCTTTTTACAGGTTGAGCGGAGAATTTTTTTAGCATATGAAGATTCATAGATCTATTGTCTTTTAAATGTTTTTCGTATAAGAGTTTCGACGAAAAGACCTCTTCTGATTCTAGTAACTCTAAGTGCTGGCCAGAAAGTTGAAATACATCATTTAAATCTGTAGGTGCCGATCCACTAGACTGCTCAAATTCATCAAAAATATCATTTTGTGGATTGTTAAAAGTGCGATTTAGCTCATTTTCATCTGTTGGCTGAGAATATGCTTGAGGCGGAAAAGCTAACAAATAACAAAGAGTAATCGTCAGTAAATTACTGAAGATGTTTTGGCGACTTGATCTGGGGGTCATCGGCAATACCTTTTATCTAGTTAAGTCCATCAGATAACACACATAGGCTCCATAAAACAATTAGGAGTCATGAGTCGCATGTAGTAAGGTGCAATAGATTGTAATTATTGATGTAAAAGAAATCTCATTTTTTCCTATAATTATAAGAAATGTCGCGTTTTCTCAAAACGGGACATTTTTATAGCTCTTGATTTGGTTGGCATTTTGCAGATATCAAATATGTCCTCTTAATGGATCTTTTAAATGGAATATAAAGGTGTTGAAGTTTTTATCGTTTGTCATTTTACTAGTCAATATAAGCTGTGGAATATCCAAGGTTTCTCATCAATCGGAGTCTAGTGTCTTTGTGGCGGACTCAAAACAAGCTTTGCAATGTGAACTCAGATGGAATCAAAGCTGGTTGGAAATGCAAGGTGCTAGTTTGGGTGATATGAAACAAAATAAAATAGAATATCTAAAGACTTTTTCACTTAATCCAAACGCTGACTTTAAAACCCTTGAATTTACTCCAACAACGATGAAATCCGGCGAATTTGATATCAGTTTCAGTCCAAATATTAATAACTTTAGAATACAATTGAGTAAAGTTACCGATGAAGACCAATATAGACAATTAGGAATTGACCCTGAAAAAGAAGTGGTTTTATCTACCAATATGTTGGTTGTCGTAAGAGATAATCAAAGAAATTCTCATTTAAACTCTACCCATTTTTATGAAAAAGATGATGATAAATTACGTTGGGTTCAGCAATATGCATTTGGTCCTGAAAGGAAAGAAACGGGTTTAGCTCAATCATCTATAGATGATTTTGAAGAACCATCTGTTTTTGATAAAACCTCCCCTTCTGTTCAAGTTAGTCTTATATGCAAAGAAACAGAAAATAAATAGACTTCTAGTGTTTGTTCGGTGCTCCCAACATAGTAGGATTCCATATCCAGAGTCAGAAGACACATCACTTTTCAATAACAGCTGATGAGTCTTTTGCTAGTTCTTTAAGGTTTAGAACAGACTTTTCTAATGATTCTAATGTTTTTATACAGTTCTCTTTGTAAGACTCAGCCAAAAGGTTTGTGCAGTCTTTCGAAATTACATCTGAAAAATTTTGTTTCACTTTTAAATTAACTAAGTCACGATGTAAACCACGTAAAGTAAACTTCATTTCTAAAGATGAATTTGCAAGACCTGACCCTGCGATCACCATATGCTTGTTGTCATCGTCCAAAATATTTAACTCACTGTATTTCTTTTGGATAAATGGATATATAATTGCAATTGCTTGGAATTTTTCTAGGATATTATTTTTACTTCGTATGTTTACGGAACTATCGCTTATACTGAGGTTAAGAATATTCTCAATTGGCTCTAAAATATCTAAAGCTGGTTTGAAAACCGTGAGTTCTTCTTCACTATAATCAATAATTTCTTGAATCGGTTTTTTGCTTTTTTTCTGATTTAATATGCTTTCCCTATGAAATTCCACATGATTTATTTTTTGATCAGGAGTTCCTATGCCCAATGCAAACATCAACTCCCCAATAAACTCATCTGTTTTTATCAAGTACTCTCCTTCTTCTCTTTTAAGAATAAGAAATGAGTATTTAGATTTAGAAGAATCGTAATAAGCGTAAAGTTTTGAAGACAGGCCTATATCGTCTTTTTCACCTTCAATTACTGCTAATAGTTTTGATTTATTATAAATATCTTGCAATGTGGACTCTGTTGTCTTGCAACCAAAAATTGAAAAAAACACAAACAGAGTGATTAATTTAAGCAATGGCAACCCCTTATTTTAAGTATGAAAGTATGTAGTAAGGCCGAGATAATTGAATTTTAAAGCCACTCATGAATATTATATCATATAAACCAACTAAAGAGTTTTTTCGGTTTTCGCTTATAACTCAGCAGCCATGCTTTTATGAGTATAGCCAAGCTCTTTATGAGGTTTAATGAAAGAAAAATAAGGTCAGGCTTCGCATATGGCTGGTTATCAATAAGCACCTAATATTATTTTCATAATGCCTTCTTTTTAATGGGTTTTTTAAGTAATGCCGAAAAGTAGTTAATTTTAGAGGATAAATTAAAAATGAAGATGTCTGCATTAGTTCTAATGTGTGTGTGGTTTACGGTTTCTTGTAATAATAGTTCCGATCTAGTTGGTGGAGTCCAAGCAGGAGTTAACACAAAAAACAATGAGTTAGAAAGCAACGGAACAAATAATTTAAATGATAACACATCCCCCTTCCCTTTACCCTCTAACTCTCCTCCTACTGCTTCTATCACTCAAGGAAGTTTTACTGTTTGGACGATTCCTGAAGACCCAAGTCCAGATGAGAACTATCAAATTCAAATTCAAGTAGAATACCCTGGCGATGTTAGTACTATTGAAAGAGGTGATTTATCCGGGTGTATCATCGGTACAGATGGTTTTTTCAACCCTATCTTAGATAGAAGTGAATTAGTAAGCCTTGAAGGATTAGATTATACACCAGATCTCGGTGGTTTTGATGATTTCGGTCCGCCAGGTTTTGATGACTTTAGTCCAGCGTTAAGTTGCGAAGATGGTGTTTCTAATCTTACACAAAATGATAAACTAGGTTTCAAAGAAGGTGAAGATTACAATGTCAGTAGTAACACCGCTACCCTTAAAGTATTTATTCCGGGTGCTGCAAATTTAGTGCGTGATACCATTAAAGTTAGGTCTTCAGTTTTAGATGAGACGCAAGAAATATTTATCGAGTTTTAATCTACTCAAAAATAAAAAATATTAGCTGTCTTGTTTAGACTCATCTGTTTCCGGAAAATAACTCCCCATTTCACCAATTTTGTGTCCGGGCTTCAAGCCTGATGCAAGTTCTTTAATATGAAAGATATCCTTGCTTAGGTTTAAAGAATCACAAAGACGTTCCATCGTAGATGGCACAAACGGATAAAGCATGATCATGACGTTTTTTAAGACGTAAAAAGATGAGTATAAAGCATTTCTACGGTCTTGCTCATCATGCCTGTCATCGTGAGGTTTGTACTGTGAAAACATGCTATTAATGAGTCTTGCGTAGTTTTCAATGGCTCCAAGTAAAACCATGTGGTTAGACTTAGGCATATTGCCGAAGTATCGTTGTATAATTTTGGTGGTTTCTTTTGCTACTTTTTCATGAAGCTCCCCTTCTGGGATGACTCCACCAAATTTTTGAATGCAAGCTGAAATTGGTTTTTCAAAACTTGCGTTCAATGGTCCTGCAAGAAAATTGTTTTTTTCGTTAAGTGCTTCAAAACTAAAATTGGAAGTGCTTTCGGAGAGATCAAGGCTACATAGAAAGTACCTGATTTGATCTTTGTCGTAACCCTTTTCGTGGATCAGTTGATCGCCTGTATAGTAGTTACCTGTAGACTTGCTCATTTTTTCGTTGTTTATTTGTAGGTGTTGGCTACCAAAGATTTCGGTCATCTGTAGATCGCCAGCCTGAGGTAGTTTTTGGGGGTCGTCTTGAGTAGCAAGCCACATAGAACCTTGCATCAACGTATAAAAATAGACGTTGTCTTGTCCTAAAAACTGATAGATTTTTGATTCAGGGTTACACCAATAATCTTTGTAATCGGTGTTTTTGTTTTCTTTTTGTAGTAAAAGCTCTGTAAATGCAATGGGAGCAATTAAAGACTCTGGCCATACGTACATGGTTTTTCCTTCCATGCCTTTAATCTCTTCAGGAATAGAGATTCCCCAGTCTAGGTCTCTTGTGATGGACCTATGAGCCCACCCATCAACCGCTTGTGCATCAATGTCTGCTTTTTTAAAGGCTTCTTTTGCTTCGGTGTAGAGTTCCATTGTTCCAAACTGAAGTACCTGTCTACCGCCGGGTGCAAATCTAGATTTATGCTTCGGGAGTGTTGCTTTATTTGTTTGGTACCATTCTTTGTGGGTTTGTAAGAAAGAAAAGCTTGGTAGTACCGTTTGAATGATTTCATTATAGACTGCTTTTCGCCAAGAACGCTTTTTGGACTCTATCCAAGTGCGGAGCACGTCTGATACCTCCCACATGTTTAACCAAAGATGATTTGTTTCTTTTAGGATTGGAGTGGTTCCCGACATTTTGCTGATGGGGTTTTGTAGTTCCGAAGCATCGTATTTGCTGCCGCAAGCTTCGCACTCGTCACTAAATGCTTTTGTGCTTTCACAGCTTGTATTTGGGCAAGAGCCAGTAACAAATCGGTCTTGAAGAAACCTGGATAGGCTTTCGTCGTACCATTGCATGGTCGATTTTTTTGTCAGAAGTTTGTTGGCGTACATGCGTTTAAAAAAATGGTGTACTTGCTTTTCTAAGATAGGCAGCAAATCAGGTTGAGAGGTACCAGAATAGATGTCTACGTCGATATTATAGTCTTTGAGGGTTTGGTATTGCTTTTTGTGAATAGAGGCAAGAAATTCTTCTGTCGAAACCCCCGCCGCTTTTGCACTAAGCTCAGTGGCAGATCCATGATCATCTGTGCCGTTTACAAATTTCACATTTTCTCTACCTATTGCCATGCCCAACCACCTAGAATAGACATCCGGTGGCAAGTTAGAGCCAGCAAGGTGTCCTAAATGAAGTGGTCCATTTGCATATGCCATGGCTGCCGTTACGACTGCTCTTTTTGGGAGTTGTAAACGTTGAAGGTAAACATTGATATCTGGAAGTGATTCTGCTTTTTTAAATTCCGCCATAGCCCTACTCTTTTGTCCAAATCCGCCGGTTTAAGTTAAGATCAGCGATGATCTCAGTCACCATCTTAAGGGTATCATGATAATCCTCAAGTTGCTTTGTATTGATTAATGTGCCCCAGAATTTGGGTTCAAGCCAAGGTTTGCGAAGGGGAATGGCTATGTTGATTTTTGAACCAATAAACGAAATCCTGAGGTTATGTTCAAACTTTTCTTGTATTTTTAGGATGTTTTCCATCATGGACGACGAAAGAATATACCGTGCTTCCGTTTGATCTTGAGAGTACACGACGAACTGTTTTTCAAAGCGTGTGTTTTCTAATTGAACAAGTGGAGGTCTATTTGGGTTCCATTTTTGAAGTTTTCGACCAAAGAACCCAAAGCTTTTCTCTGCTTGATCTGGAAGGACAAACGTCTCTTTGTGAAAGTGTTTATGAAAATCTGCCACAAAGAAAATTCCATTGAAAATCGTCACGGTTTTACTTTTTTTGCCACTTGTTTTATGTTGAGCTAGAACTTCTGACATATAAAAATTGGTGTTTTCAATTTTACCTGCAATATAATCTTCGCCACGGTACCGGTTTATATGGTTTGCAAACAGTTTGCTGCTATCAAACTGATATTTTGGAACTCTTGCAAGATCATCAAATTTGAATTCACCGTTGATTTTATGGATCATTTTTTTGATGGTTAAATCTTTAAACGACCTCCTAAAACCACGAGGAACTCTAAACAAAAATGCTGATCCAAAAATTAATAATGAAGCAAGAATAAACGGCCAATGTGACTGCAAGATTGTTGTCGCTAAGAAATAGAATGGAACGATGGCTACGGCAACTACAATGACAGCTGTTTTGATTTTTTTCTTCTTTAGATTGATTCGTGTTTTTTCGAGTTCGTTAATGGTTTTCGAAAGTTCACGTTCATAAAAATGTTGAAATGATGCGTATTTCATAGTTTACTCTTTGGTCCAAATTCTGCGGTTAAGATTCATGTCATGTATTATATCAATTATTTTATTTAACGTGTCATGATAGTCTTCTAATTGTCTGTAATTTGCAGAAGTTTTCCAAAATAGTGGTTCAAGCCAATTCTTAGTTAAAGGAATGGCGATACAAACTTTTGAGTGAACAAATGATACGCTGATTCTTTTTTTAAACTTTTTTTGAATATTTAATATGTTTTCTATCATAGCAGATGATAATAGATATCTTGCTTCTGTCTGGTCTTTACAATGTACAGAAAATAATTTTTCAAACTGTGTGTTTTCTAATTTCACTAATGGTGGTGTTATGAAATTTAAGTTACCTAATTTGTTAGCGACAGGTCTGAAAACGCCAGGGGTTTTTTTAGGCAGTATAAATGTTTGTTGATTGAAGTTTTTGTGAAAGTCTGCAACAAAAAATATTCCGTTAAATAGGGTTTCTTTCCATTCAGTTGCATCCCCTTCTCTTCGTTGTATGTACATAGCTTTTATTTCAGACATATAAAAAGCAGTTTTATCAACTTTTCCAGATATATGGTCTTCACCCATAAGATCTGTCATATTTGTGGAAATGAGCTTGCTTCGAATAACCTCATGCCTTGGTACGGATTTATGTGCGTTGAATTGAAAATCCGAATCAATTTTTTTTATGATTTTTTGAATAACAGCTCGTTTATACTCAAGGCGTAATTCCTCTGGGATTTGTGCGATTTTTAGTGAAACTGCAAAAATAAACAGTACAAGTAAAAGAGAGATTAGTGTGATGCTGTAATATTGGTATAGAAATGCGTATATTGGTATTGTTAAAAGAATGGAGATAATAACTGAGAACAGGATATATTTTTGCTTATACTCTTTTATTTTCTTTTCAATGCTGCTGAGGTCTTTAGAGATGTTTCGTTCAAAGAAATTTTGAAAAGATTGACGGCTCATCTTTAAGTCCTTGAAAGAATGTAAATTTATCTTGTTTATGATTGATCAAATAATGCCTTAGCATTAAAATTCTTTCGTTCAGATTCTTGGGTCTTTAAAACGGTTTCTTGCTTAAAACCAAAAAAACCAGCGATAAAATTTGAAGGAAAAGTTTGAATGCCGTTATTTAGATCCGTTACCGCACTATTGTAAGTTCTTCTTGATGCTGAAATCTGCTCTTCAACTTCATTCATTGACCTTTGTAAGTCCATGAAGTTCTGATTTGCTTTCAAATCAGGGTAGTTCTCTACAGAGATCATAAGCCCACCAAGAGCTTGGTTTAATTGGTTTTCAACCCCCACACGGTCGCTTGGGTTGATGTTTGGCGAGGTGGCTCTAGATCGAAGCTGGGTGATTTTGGTTAGTAAATCAGCTTCATGCTTCATATACGCTTTTACTGTGGAAATAAGATTTGGGATTAAATCATGTCTTTTTTTGAGGTTAGCGTCTAAGCCTCCAAAAGCGTTTTTGACTTCGTTTCGCCTGATAACAAGAGAATTATACATGCCAACGATAACAAGCAAGACAACTACAACAAAAGCTAAAATACCCCAGACCATGATTGATACCTCAATAAAGATTTTAAACTTGTCTATAGTTTACGTGAATAAGGTGTTGTGGTCAAAGCATCCCGCACTTAAACTTTTTCACAGCTTTGTGCAGTTGTGGTGCCAAAGCTAAAGCTAAGAGAAGGGTTGCCGTCACCAATTTCAAAAGTAATAAACTCGTCATCTCTAATCCATTCAACCTTGGAACCATTGCTAGAGAAAGACTCTGTGGCTTGGCTTATGCTCCAGATGAGAGTTAGTGAATTTCCGGTAGATTGAGTGACTACAACTGTTCCAGTCTCTGGTCCATCGCCTATATCAATGTTTTGACAGTTATAGCTCCCAGCTAGGCCTTCAGTAATTTCATTGTTTGAGAGGATGTCTGTGGGATCAGCACCACAAGCGTTGATCATGAATGTTATAAAAGTTAGGTAGATTAAGATTCGCATGTGCATACTCCAAATTGTCCATGAAACTTATCTTCAAATATACCATAAACACCATATTGCGAAAGCATTTTTGGAGCTACTATAATATGACCCTTGTGCTTTTTGTGTGTTTTTAAAAAACTTTCAAAACAATCAACCGTAATATAAGGTAGCCATTGATTTATGGTTTTATGCTCTCGAAATCCTGCGATGGCCTTGTTGTTTGCGTATGCTTGAGCATATTGATCTTCGTCAATATCTTTGTGTTTAAATGTCCAACTATATTTATTTTCATAAAATTCAATAGACGATGATAAGTTTGTTGTAAAAAGTTCAGCCCAACCCCCCGATCCATGTAAGTGTCGGTTGTCTTCAATCGGTATTGTGCTCTTTGCAGGTTGAATTTCTACTGACCACTGATTCTTGTGTTGTTGGGGTTTTTCTATAAGTTCCGCTATGGCTTGACCAAAACTAGTATATAATAGTCCGTTATTTTCAGATATTTTCCTATATTCCCACTGGAAGACTTCATCGTAATACTCAATAGATTGCTGTTTATTTTGTGTTGTGAGAGTTAGTTTAAAAAAACTATTCACTTTACACTCCACCAATAAAGATCGCCTTGTTTTTTTCTAAAAACAGCGTTCTCAGAATTAAAGATATAAAGATCTATTGGATTAAGGGATTCATCCAAGGTGATATTTGCAAATTCATAGCCAATTTCAGGGAGTAAATTTGTTGCAATGTCTACGCGTCGATTATAGGTTGTTTTTAGTTTTGAAATTTCAGGTAGGAATCTCGTGTAGTGTTGAAGTGGCTCGTCTTGGAAGTTAGTTGCCCATGCATAGTTATAAAGTACGACGAAGTCATTCCACTCTATCTTTTTGAATTGCTCTTTGGCTTGATTGCGATGTGAGTCTTTTTGGGAGGCGGATAGTTTGGGTTTTTCATTTTTTATTAAATTCGTTAAATTTCCAACAACCATTTCGTAGTACTTACTTTGTATAAATAGCCTAGCATATGCATTATGTAAACCTGCATGTGTTAGCTCAAAGCTAGCTCTGTATCTGTCAGAGTCGTTATTTAGGTCGTATTTTGACCTGTCAATCATAAGTGGAAATTGTTCCTCTGCAAATTCATGTAAAAATACTTTTCTGGGTTCTCCAGTACTCAGTCTATATTCCCCAGGTTCGTTTTCTTGGATAGCTATTAACATCTCTCGGTTTAAGATTTTGATTTCTGAATGTCTTTCTTTTTTCAGTGAGCACGAATAATCAGACTCATCTTTAATGAGTCTAGTGCTTGTTGAAAAAGTAATTCCTGAGTCGTTGTTTTGGTGTTCGTCTTTTGTTTTGAGGGGCCATATACATTGCCCTTTAATCATAAATAGATTAGTGCCTCTTTGGAGGATATGATCGTAATCGATCTTTGAGTCCGGAAAAGAATTGATCGTTATATTGATACGCTGTGGAGGTTTGATGGATGATTGAAGTATTGGTGCACTTGCGTAAATAATATCGTTGTCAGTTGTGCTAATGAAAAATTCGTGAATATTTCTCCAAAAGACCTCTTTTATTTTTGGGGCGTTGTCTTCTCTAGCGAAGGACGCTAGTAACCCATGACCATCGTGGTTTTTAATATTCGATAAAGGTGTGTCTTTATTGCTAGGGTCATAAAAGTATAAACGATGTTCCTTTTGGTGGTTTTCAGTATAAAAAATCAGTGAGTTTCTTGTGTCAACAGAAGACCAAATCACTTTTACTACCTTGCTTCCTCCGTTTAATAACTCAATACTATTAATTGGAGTTGTAGCTGCTTTATATATTTCTTTTTGAAGGCCTTCATATAGTTTTAAAAGTGATTTTTCACATTGATATCCTTGCTCACCGCAAAGTTCGTCAAAAAGCTGATCAAAAAGTTCGATGCGTTCACTGTCTTTAGACTCTCTTAGTTTTGAAATAATTTCTGCAAGCTTAGGTCCGCCAATAGAAGGTTTGTAGATCTCTATCATGATTTTTCTTAACGTCTCAATGATATAAGGTCGTTCGAATTCAGAAAGGTTACTTAGCTCAAATGATTCTCGTTCTTCTAAAAACTCATCATAACCACGGTTTCCCCACTCCCCTTCTTGTTTTATTTGGTATTGCTGAATAAGTGGTTTAAAAACGGTGTCGGTTATTTTTTTTGCTTGAGCAAAGTTCCCATTTACGCTGATTTTTTGTTCTAGTTTTTTTAAAGATTCGTAACTACTCACGTTAAATTCTAATAGATTTATTCCACGGTTATGGGCAATGGCGATATACTTTCCGTCTTGAGAGCTGGCGTAATCTGTGATCTTATTATTTAAGAACTCTAGGTTTTTTCTCTCGTTAAGCTCATCGGTATCAATGTATATCCTTTTTAGGCCTTTTCCGTCGGTAGGGTTTTTTATAACATATGCTTCAAGGGTTGAGTTACTAGTGATGGCAAATACTGTTTTTAATGATTGGTTTGTAAAAACACCTTTAGTATTTTTGCTGATTTTGACTAACTCACCTGAAGAGTTACTCAAACCAGATAGGGTCTTTGATAACCCATTTCTTGGTTTGCATGACCAGTTTGCAATAATGACCAATGCTAATATTACAAATTTATAATTCATTTTAGATCCAACTGTTTTATTGATTATACCTTAAATTAAAAAAAAACACCCATAATGGGTGTTTTTTGATAACAAAGCATTTTTGAGGTTTAGTTCTTAGCTCCTAATGCTCTAGCAGCCTGTGACTTTGCTATAGTTGCTCGAAAGCTGCTTGCTGCTCGCTTGAAATTAACGGGATTCATTTTTGTAGTGAGTGATAGGTTTTTTTCAAAACTGTTAGAGGTGCTCTTACTAAGCTCTGTTGGGCGTTTTATGCTGTCAGAGACTAGATCATCATATCTTTGTGCGGATGGTGTTAGTTTGTTACTTCTAGACTCTACTCCAAGCTCTTTTGCTGTGATGTAGGATTTGTCCAATGCGTCTCTTAAAATACCTCTAGCATTATCTGTTGTGCTTGAATTCGCTAGGAGTCTTTCGCTATCTACCCAAGCATTATCGCTTGTGCTTTGTATGCTCTTTTCAGAGTTACTTCCTAAACTAGCGACTAATGCATCTGCGATGAGTCTTTGAGAAAATTCACGGATTTCATTTCCAGAGAATTCAGATGTACCGTTTTGTGCTAATTGGTTCATTGTTGTACTAAAATCACTAACAGCTTTTGTAAGTAAACTAGCATCACTACTTGTTAAAGACAGAGTTCTAATTCCAGTAATCATTGTATTTGCAATTTTTAATGAGTTTGCATCACCAATAAGTCCAGAACTTTCCATCCCTTTTTGAATTTCTCCTAATACTAACATATCGAAACTGGCTCTAGTGCTTTCTGGAGAGTCTGGTGTTATTGACTTTATGTTAATTTGACCTTCCGCAACGTTTAGTGCAATTTTTATAATTTCATCTCCAATAGCGGACTTCCCGTCTTTATCGGCAGTTTTTGTTTCTGCAATCATGGATGATTCAATTTTATTTGCTAATTCCAGAAGGTTTATACTTCTGCCGTTTCCTAGATCAATTACTCCATTTTTTGATCCTTCTTGCATCATCCATGAACCAATCGCTTCAATGTCGCCTTGAGGGTATTTTGCAATATAACGATCTCTAATATAAGTTGCAGGTGTTTTAACTCCAAAATTATCGAAAAGCCATGCTGCTTTTAGTGATAGAGTTGCTGCAAATTTCCCAAGAGAATCAGGATATAGTTTTCCATTCTTAAAAAGTTGATACTCTTTATTTTGTTCAGTAGCAGCAATACCCGCTGCTCCGCAATCATCCACTTTAGCAGCCGATGCTTTTGCTCCAAAAACTTGAGATCCTTGCTCTAAGCGAGTTGTCTTGCATGCAGATGCAAAGATTATGAGAAAAGAGATAGATAAGAAGTGCTTAAGCATTGATTCTTCCTTTATGAAGGTTTGTTTATTACAATTCTACAAGGTGCACCTTGAGTTTTCAAGCATTAACGACTTTGGTACAAAAGTTCCTCGGAGTCGTTGTTTATGCTGCTTGTAGCCAATGGGTCATTGAGAAGTGCATCATATGTTGCCATAGATTCAGGATTAGAAAAACGCACTTGTGCGTCTTGTAAGCTGTCAATATCTTGTTGGTTTTTTTCATAATTTGCAATATTTTCAACTCGGTTTCCTATGCCGTTTTGGATGGCATTTTCTAGTTGGTTTTTATTGCGTATTTTAGCATTCAGTAGATCAGATAGTTCATCGTTAATTCTGGCAAGGTTCTCTTCATCGCTTCTGTTGTTAAAAATCACTTCATCTAATTCATACTTCTCGTAATAATCTGGCAGCTTGGAAGTAAGAGCCTCTGGAGAATCTGAAACAGTCCTTTGATACTCAGTGGAAAAGGAACTCCAACGATTTTCAATGAAAAGTTTGTCATAAGCTTGCTCTGCAAGAAATATTCTTGTTGCAATGTTTTGTTGGCTACGTTCATCTAAACTAACTTTCTCAAGTGCGGAAGGAGACATTTTATTCACATGCCTTCGATATGCTTTTAATGCGTCTTCCTTGTTGGGGGTTCCAGTTTTTGGGTCGTACCCAATAGAGTGATAAAGATTTCTAGCCTGAGAAAAATCACGGTACCTTTGTCTGCGGTTTTCCCAAGTTTGCATATATGCTGATCTATAGCGAAGATTGATGATTCTTGCGTTTACGTCTTGAACCATTTTCTTTGCGTCATGCTTTGCATTAAAACCCCTAAGAGTTAGTACTCCCTGTAAATTTCCTGCAAACCACTCACCGAGTGTTTCGGTTTGAGGGGTTTCTCCAAATACTTTTTCTTCGACAAAATACATGCCTCTTGTGACAGCTATGTCTATAGGGAGGAATAAAGCTTCTTCAGTAAAAATAGTGAGTGAAGTAGATAAGCTGCCCCCTAGGAGATTTCCTGCTGCACGAAATGGTGCGACTCCAGAAGTTTTTAAACGAGTGATCATTTTTGCATTTAAAAATTTTGCAGGTCCATCCGCAATTGGTCCTAATAAACTAAAGACTGCACCCTGTATTAAAGAGCGTAGTTTCATTTGTAGGTTTCCGTTGACTCCAAGCTCTGGATTAATAAATGGTGTTCCTGATGCTAATTGCATAAAAAGTTCAGAGGCGATACTAAAAAAAGTACCAGTCATCACACCATTTACCGACATAAAAGCACCTCTTCTAATAAGAGTTTTATTTAATAAGCCCCAAAAACCCAGATTTGATAATCTTAAAACTTCCTCACCAGCATCTACTACTGACTTTGTATATCTAAACCCTGTTGCTTTTTTAGTTCTGTTGTATAAATAATTTAGAAGGTTTGCTCCGTTTTTAAAATGATATTTTGTTGCAAGTTCAGAAATCGTTAAGTTAGAAATAAAAGGTTTTCTGCTTATTTTTAATAAAGTTCTCGTGGGTACTCCACTTTTGCTCACTAGGGTTGGTATTTTGCTAGCAACCCATGCCGGAATAAGTGGCATATTTGCTAGTCCTTTCATGAGTTGTCCTGCAATGGCACCTGCTACCTTCATTCCAACCATCATTGAGATCGGTCCTAGAAGCCTATTGTATGCATCAAATGTTATTTCTTTGCAGCTTGAATGATTGCTAAGAGCCATTGTCCACAGGTTTATTCTGTTTTCAAGGACCATCATTCCTTCGGTATTTGAGTTGTGGCTTCTAAATCTGCAAAGATCATTCAAAGGAATCTCATTTGAATATTTTGAAGGATTAAATTTTCGTTCTCCGAGAGCTTTAGAGTAAAATGGATCAAAGAATGGATCTCGTTTTACAGATCTCCAATCAATGTCGTTAAATTTACCTTCTGGATCAAACACGGTGGCGTTTTGTGGAGAAAGTAATTTAAGATATGGAGGGACTAAGGCAAGGTCTATAGCATCTGCAAAATACGAGTTTCCTACAGTTGAAAATTCATTCGCTAGTTTAATATAAGAGTTAGCTGGATACGATAATAAGTTTAACCATTCTCCCGTAGATTCAGTATTAAACGCAAAGCTTTTAGAACAGCCAATGGTGTCTTGGTAAGTCTTTTGAATTTGTGAAAAGAAGTTGTCAGGTGTGTTGTCGTGTTGAATGTATTCTTGAAAAGAAGGTACTTTGACACCAGTTTCTCTTTCGTAAATATTTCCAAAACATTGAAATAATAAAGTGTCTGCAACAGCCATCTTTGAAATTCGGTCATACTCTTTTTGCCATAGGAGTTCTACTTTTTGCCCAGCAGGCACAGTGGTCAAGTTATCTCCAAAAATAGCACTTACTCCCCAATGCCCAGCTTTCCTGAACCATGAGTCGTCTTCTTTTCCTCGTTGGATGTTTAAGTGTTCTTGTTCGAATTTTAGGTAGCTTCTTGCGGGCAAGCTTTCTTCGTAGTTTTCTTTAATTTGAACAAGCTCTTCTAGCTCTTGCTCTTTTTTTCTTAGTTCGTCTCTGTACGATACTTCATCGCTAAATGCTCCTTTGAGTTGAGTGTGGAAATTTCTAGCTGAGTCAGTCCAACTATTTGGGTCTGGGTTTCCATTTTGGTAGTAATTAATGATGCTTTTAATGCTTTTGATGTTGTTTTTTAATTGGTCTAGTTTGTTATCATTAAACATTCCGGCTAATCGCTGAGCTTTGAGAATTTGTTTGTCTCTTTGCATCATTCTTTCTTGAACACTAATCATCTGATAATATAAAGAGTGAAAATATGGTATTTTTAAAGATAGTTTCTTTTCCATTTTGAGTATGCTGTCAGGAAAATCAACTCTTCCCTGGTCAGAAAACATCATGATCTGTTGGTTTACGTTACCGATGAAATTATTAATAACATTAGCTTGTGCAATCCTATACTGAATATTCTTTTTTACGTGTTCGTTATTTGACAACGATGCGTACTCAGCAGCTTTTCTAGCTATTTTGAGAAAATATCCCAAGTATGATTTTTCATTATTAAGGTTCATTCTACTAATACTTGATGCGTCTAATGCTTTTCTAGGATCATCTAAGTCAATTTTAAAACTACCTCTAGTCGCTAAACTTGCTTCATTATTCATGACAGGCGTGTTGATAGTCATTAAATCCATCGCCATTTCCGGCGATAACGGTCGGTTCGGGCAGCGATTTGTGGTTATTCTTGGCTCAATTTTTTCGATGTAATATTTTTGGCCTATACCTGTTCCGTTTTTTTGTTTGTTTTGAGGTAGATAATCCATTCCTTTGATGTGGGTATCCATTTGATTGTAAATGCACTCAAAGTAAGGAATAGGATCAAAAGTACTGTCGTTAACGGTTTGCCTGACTTCAAAAACATGAGGTCTTGCCATTAAGAATCTAAGTCTTATAAGACTGTCATAGGCAGCAAGAATTTTTTGCTCATAAGAGTCTTTTGCATCAGAATATAGTTCCATACCTGCAACGGCCATACCTATGGTTGATTTTTCATCAACATTTCCTTTTGTTAGTCCAACCAGGAATTGTGTGAATTTTTTTATTCCGTCTTCATAAGGTACTTCAAATATTTCTTCGTACTTTTCTATTTGAGGAACTACATTTTTTATGGTGTCGTAAATTTTTCTATAAAATTTATTATAATCTAATGTACGGTACCTACCATTTACAAAGTAATTACTTTCAATGAGTTCTATCTGATAATTAATCTTAGGAAGTAATGTTTTGTAAACATCTGGATGAATTAATGGCATTACACCAAATTCTTTAGGTTCTATATAATTAACTCGTTCATTAAACTCGGTCCATAGCTTGCCTGCTGTTGCTTGCTTTGCGACAACATCTGCTACGATTGGTGGGTCAAGCTTATTTGCGTCTATGATAACTAAATCAAAGAGTTTTTTGATTTTGTCAATTTGTTCTAATCTTGATCCAAACCTTCCGATAGCAGTAAGATGCTCAATTTTAAGTAAACATTCGATAGCTGTGCTACAGATGGAATTGCTCGACATTTTTACTAAGCCCTTTGTTTTCGTATCTGCTTGAGCTAGTTTGTCGATAAGAATTTCACGAAGTTTAAAGTTTTCTATAAGCGAGCCATTATACCTAATGAGTTTTATGATATCCGTGCTTTTTATGAGTACTTCAAAAAGGCTCTCAATGGCCAAGTAGCGTGCTCTTGGAAATGGCAGCTCTGTCATGGAAATCATCGTTTCTAATAAGTCTGAGTTTTGATGGTTTTTTAGATAATCATCGTAAGACTTATACTGACTTCGATCATACTCGGCTTGTGCAAACACTGCTTGATCCGTTTTAAACATCATCATGATTAAGCTAATTCTGGCGACTTCTTTTGCGACATTAGACTCAGAGGCAGCGGGATGCGTTTGACTGTTTGTGCTCGATTTTGACCTTCTTGGCTTACAGCTAAGGGAGGTTATGATTATTGTTAAGCATACCCATGTAAGAATTTTTTTCATAATACCCTCTTAATTAAAAGCTGAAAATGGAAATGGTTTTTTTGGTGATAGTGATAACTTGAAAAATGTCAGATGAATTTTACTATCAACTTTAGATGCTAAATCAGAATTTTTAAAAAGTTTTTCAAAACAATTACTATTTGCTTTTAGTTTCTCTTTAATATTAGGGTTTGCTGCATCCATAAGAACTTCTAAGCATTCAGTTTGTCCGTAAGAGTTTGTGTTTTTGGCAACTCTAACGGGAATGTGATTCATGATGTGGTCTTTATAAAACTCAAATTCGTCTTCTTGCATGTTAATAGCTAAATTAAAGGGATCAACGTCTAGAAAATTAAAAAAAGTGCGTATTTCTGGAGCTTGCTGTTTGTCGGCGTTATTTTGAATGGTGTCTTCTTTTGGTTCTGCCTCTTTTTTCTTTTTTTCTTCAGCTTCTTTTTTTAATTGATCAATTCTGTTTTCGTATGTAGTGAGAATCTTGTTTATAGCTTCATCTTGTTGGAACTCTTTCAGTTTCTCTTTATCTACTAATGCGTTTTTTCTTAAATTATCTCTAAGTTTATTGTCGGCGATATTATCTAAGGAATTGATGTCTTGTTCTTCAGGGGCTTCGGCTTGTTGAGGTTCTTGTTCTTTGATCTCAGGTTGATTAAGTCCCAACTGCTCGTTGATAACATAAGTAAGTTGGGGGTCTCTTTGACCGTTTGCTAGCATGATTAAATCAAATTTTCGCATACGTACACCTTGTTTTATGCGGTAGTAATTTGCAATAAGTGGGGAATCAACTGGTGTGTTGATGAAAGGGTTTTGAAGATTTCCAAAATATATCAGACTGTCTTTTGTTTCGCCGCTTTTTTCACTGTTTTTGTCAAAAGTCAGTTTGCTTGGAATGCTTCTACCTTGGTAAGCAAATACCGGATACATTTCTTCAATATCTAAGAACCTTTGTTCGCAAGGCAGAAGGCCTCTATAGTTATCATTACAATGTTTGTTTTGGCACTGTTGAATCGCATCCGTACGGCCTCGGAGAATTATTTGTAGTCTAGCTTCGGCAATATAAGATAATGAACTTTTGCATTGACTCTCCAAGCTGTTTTCACAACTAGATTTGTCTGGAGATTTAACGCAGTATCCACCGTAGGTAACTCTGCAATACTCTGCAATTTTGTTTGTTCTGCGTGATTGCAGTCTTTGGTTTGTGTCAAGCCAATCAATTAATTCAAATGGTGGTCTATAACTCGTTCTTGTTTCAGAAATAGATGCAGGAATAGCTTTCCCAAATGGTCCGTCAGCTGGGTTTGCGGGTACTTCTTTTGTTGTGGTTAGGGTTGTGATTGCATTTTGAAAATCATCTGGGTAATCACTAATGCTTAGTGAGTCGTCTTGAATTAAATGAGTTGAAATTGGGTTGTGGTTTGCAAGAGCAGTAGCAATATCTCGTTCAGGCGATTGATTCAAAAATTTTCGTTGAACGATTTGAATGAGGGTCTTGTATAGGTTCGGATTGTCTCTTATGATTTGTTTAGTAAACTCATACTGTAATGGTATTTGGACTTTTCTCCATGTTAACCATTGATTGTTTATGATTTCTGAAAATGGAGTGTCTGGTTTATCTGAGTATTGGTTTCTTAAAGATTTTTCGAATCGTTTTAAACCAATTGGGTTGAGCTCGGATAGTTTTGCAGCTTCATTGATATAATCATCATAAGAAGAGTTTGAGTTAGGATGATCTCTTTTTAAAATGTTACCGAGCGTTTGTAATTTTCTTACATCTAAGTCATATGCTAATGCTATTTGATAGAGCTCATACTCGGGTTCTGGCATCGCTGCCAACTCTATGGTTAACTCATAATCCTTGACGCCGGGGTTTGATCCAAAAACTTGAATAAAGTCACTGTCAGAATAATTTTCTATTTCTAGGTTTTGAATTCTATCTCCAAAAAAATCTCGAATTAAAGTGTTTGTAATAGTCTCTTGGTTCAAAATTTTATCAAATGCAGTAGGCTTATGAGTGTCTTCAATGCAAAGTCCTTGGAGCATACTGGAATGCATTTCGCTAATAGCTTTTTGTGATTGTATGGTAGATGTAACTCTTTGCTTGCATTGGCTGCATAATAGGAGAAATACAATGCAGGTATAATAAACGTATTTACTCATCAAACGGACCCTTTTTACTTTTTAAATGCTTGTATATATTAAGCAAATTTTATCATAGATTTTTAAAATTTTCCTGCATCATTCATTTGATCTAAACTTAAAAAACCCAAGGTTGTCTTGAAAATATAGTGCGTTGTCGTCCACTGTGCTTTGTCTTTCTTGCCACTTCTGGTGTCACTACGCTAAAATGAGAGTGTCATGTATGGGGGAAAGTCATGAAAAACTTTGAAAAATGTAATTGTGGGTGTGGTCAATGTTCTGAAAAGTGTTGCGAAGGCAATCAGTGTTGCAAAGCTTGCACCTGCTGTAACTAGAGGGTGTATCAATAAATTTAAACCGAGTTTGCTTAAATTCAAGCTCGGTTTTTTGTGGTCTTATTTAGTTAGTTTGTTTCATAGAGTTTATATAAAAACAAACCTGCTTTGCGGTCAGTGATGAGGTGATAGAGAGAGTCGTGATGACTCAAAGGTGAAGACCACTTTATGTCAAGGGTCTTGTATTCATGGTGAGCAGGGTGTTCTTTCGTTTTGTGTGTTGCACTCCAAGGTGTTGGGTTAGTAGTGAGGCGGTCATCTCCAAACACAAACTGCACTTGGTTTTCTTTTACGATACTGGGTCGATGTTGAATACGAATGCTTCTAAAGTTTGGGTAATCTTCATTTCCATCAGAGCTTATAAAGCTAACATCTCTGAATGTAACTCCTTCTCGTTGCAAAAGCTCAGATTGAGGCTCTACAATTTTCTCTAAATGAACATGAATCGGAGCAGAATTTACTCCGTTTAAGTACTCCATAATACTTTGCTCAAAATCATAATAATATTTGTTCTCTAGTTGTAAGCCCGGTGATGGTCTTGTGGAAGAGCCTTCAGAAGATTGGGTTCTAAGTCTGGGTTTAAAAAAACGCAAATAATAGCCGGCAACTCTTTTTTTTCCTTCTTTGTCGCGTTGAGTGTCACCATTGTAGTAAGTAACTGCAGCGACTTCACCATTCACAGACACAGAGGCTGTTTTCATTTCTTCAAACTCGTTTAGTTTGAATTGCGTGAAATTAGGTATGTCTGCCAAGGTGTCGGTTCTTTCAGCTCTACTAACAAACAATAAATGGATGCCGCTACGGTGAATACCGTACATCCCAATGTCTTGATTGTCCGTGTTCCAACCTACCTTAAGGTATGGATTCGATATGTCGGTTCTAGAAATTTGATCACTAGAAAACTTACTCATCGAAGCTAAATGAAGATCATAACACGCAAGTCGATTATCGCCTTCAAAACTAATACCAAGGTATTTTCCGTTAGGGCTAAAACTTAAGTGAGAAGCCCCTTCGTCGGCTATTTTTTTGTATTCAAACTCTCCACTAAAACTTACTTGGGGCCATGTTAGTAAATACGTTTGATACTTTGTGGAGATAGCTGCATGCAATGTGTCTTGAGATAGAGTGGCCGCAATAATCGGTGTTTCATCATCGTCAATTTTTGCATAGGTAGGTGTGTAGCCTTTTTCTGAATGCTTTGATAAATCTAACTTACTAGGGCTTGGAGCTGCTGGAGTAATACTTTGATAGACGCTTTTGTCATGTGCTCCACCTAGCGGTGTGTTTTTTAGTGTATGAAGAACTTTAAATATAGCAAAATTTGAAGTTGTATTTGCAAAAAATAGAAACCCATTACTTTGTTTTGATAGATAACTCATTTTATAATTGCTAGTCCCAGAGGTTTCGTACTTATAAATGTCCGCAGTGGCATTCGTCTTTTGAGTTGAGCTCAGCTGGTGTAGTTCAGAGTTTTGTCTGACTTTGCATCCAATGATGTTGGTGACGGTAAGTGCGGCTGATAGAATAAAAACTTGAAATGTATTCATAATACGGTACGCCTCTATTGGTGGTTTGGTGCAGAAGTAATGTTTCAATAGTATCAGATTTAAGAAAACTTGGTTTTATTTCCCTCAGTATATTAGTTGTTTATGAAGATGTGCTTAAATAAGTTGCGTTTATTGTGCCTTTATATTAAACAGATATTCCACTGTTTTATAATGAGAAGAGGTGCTCGTGTTTTCAATAAAATTCGTATTTTTATTACTTGTTGCGGTATTAAGTTCCACTCAACTTTCAGCAAGTGCTTGTAATGATAGCATAAAAGCTAAGGTCTCTCCCACAAAGCCAATAAAAACCTCTGTTTCTTTAGACGCTTTGCAGGTTAGAGCGTTAGTCTCGACAATGAATCAAATATACCGTTCCACGGAGGAGCTAGTAGGTGACCTGAGTATCGAAGATGAAGATACAGTAATCTATGCTCTCAAAGAGTTAAAGTTGCTTGTTGGTGTGATGGAAAATTATGTCACAGCTACTAAGTCCAGTGTTCAATTAAATCAAATAGCAAAAGCTTATACCCCTTGGGCAACTGATGATAAAAACTTATTGCCGGAAGCTTTGGCTTCATTGAACTTTGTTTTTAATCAAAAAACAATCCATGAAATTTCTCAAAATTCCATGCTTTTATCTGATATTGAAGGCACGATACAAAGTATCTTGCAAAATCAAATAGAGTCAAAACCGACAAGTGCGGAGTTTGGCGGTTTAGTATTGAGTTTCCCAGAGGCCAGCACCTTTCTAACGAACGTTTCTATCATTGGTGTTAGCAATATTATGACTCAGATGATGGAAGCACAACTTTCTTCTAGCCAAGTCCTTACCACAAATTTTATTTCAAAGACTGCTTTCTTAATTTCATCTCTTTCTTACATTCAATCCAAAAAATCTGAGTCTGTGGATTTACCTTATGCAAAGCTACTAAGTGAGCTAAGCCCATATCGTTATGCTTTGTCACTGATGGCTATTGACTCTAATAATCAACATAGCAAGGCTTTAAAAGCTTTGAGTGAAGCTTTGAAGCAAGAAAACGTCCAGAAGTTTCTTAGGGTGTTTTTTGTGGTGGGAGAAATTGATCAAAGTGCTGCAAGTTTATCATTTATTTCTAGCAGCTCTTCTCTTCTGAATAACTGTTTCATTTTTATTTTTGGTCTTTATTCAGACATCATTGTGAAGATGGAGTCTTCCAACTAAAACGCATTCTGTGATTTTTAAGAGCCGTGTTTAATGACACGGCTTTTTTTATTTTTGTTTACTTCTTTGAAATAAACTTTTTATTCTGTGGGTTACTTTCGTTGAGACACCAAAAAGTTTTTTGTATTGTCTGAGCTTCCAATCAAGGATGCTGGTTCTCGTTAACCCCCACCCCACTGCTGTTAATCCTGCAATACCTACATGTCCCCAGCTAAGTGTGAACAAACCTGACTCCCAAATTGGAAAAAGATTAGCCCCAGCGATAAATAACAATATTGCGTCTGGAATAGCGTAGATTGCTTTGACTCCGTGCTCCATGCTCCTTGCAAGTGGATCTTTTTGCTTGCTGACCCAACCCATAATTCTATCGGTCATGACCTTTCTATAAAAAAATAGTTGAACAATAACTGTCAGCCCCTGAGTAAGTGCAAACACAGTTAAAACACCTGGTAGGTCTGCAGAAAGTTGGTTTGAGGTTTGTAAGTTTTCAAAGTAGTTTATGAGGGCAGTAAAGTTATGACCTATATTAAAATTTAGCACAAAGACTGTTGATGGTATCGCCTGTTTTAACATGTCGCCATGATTTCCAAAGGACTTCCTTAAAAACCAGTTAGCAATGGACTTATTATATATTGTAATCCCAAGTAGCACAGAGGCGTGTATGCTAAGAGTAACGGCAGCATCTAAGGTGTGTTCAAATGTTTTTAACATAAACATAGCACTTGGGATTTCAACGGCTAAAGCTCCAATGACTCCGGCGATGATTTCTGAGGGGATTGGTGCTTCATAGTCCAGATTTTTGCTATAGAAAAAAAATTTTGTTTCTTGTAGTAGCTTTTTAGAGCGTTCAGATAGGTCTGGAGACTCACTGAGTTCCATGGGAACTTCCATGACGACCACTTGTCTTTCGCTAAGATTAAACTCGTCTAATACCTCTTGTATCTCAGCAAGGGTCTTGTTTTTTTCTCCCATGGTAACACCAGTTATATACAAGTACCCTTCTTCAAAGTATTCAGGACCGTGCTCTTTAAGCATTTTCTTCATAGACTTTCTGAGATTGTTTGGAGAGTGTTCAGAGAGGTATGCACTTACAGCAGTATTGATGCGGTTTTGAGGTTGAGAGTTCTCATCAAGTTTGCTTGAAAATGAGATGTGACACTTTCTAATCTCTTTTCGAAATGGGTAAATCTCCCCTACTTCGTGTTTGTCTTGTGCCTGCAATTGCGAGGTTAAGAGTATAGTCATAACCAATGAATATATGGTGCAAGCTCTACTGATAGCTTTTAAAATTATCATTAATGTCCCGTTATTTTTTGTAGTTTATTCTTATCTCAACTTCTTGAGTGGGGGGCTAGGCTTT
>JALZUQ010000039.1 GCA_023301465.1 Oligoflexales bacterium | reverse complement strand
GGGCACTTACACCCTGTCATTCCAAGCGACCATCGGGAGCGTATAGAATCTCTTTAAAATCAATACTTGTATTCGGTGTGGGTGTGTATTCACAGCACTCCCAATATGCTTAATGGTATGTAAGAGTATGTGCAGAATGTCACTTTTACGGCAGAGCGTATTTCATGTTAATATACAACCAAATAGTTTTAATAGGAAAAGCAATGCTCCAACTCGCTCTAATCATCATGACTATAGCTCCAATTATTTCGTGTAAGCACTTGGAACATAGTAAAATACAGGATACAACGCGAGATTCAGTTATTTTCCCAATAAAACAAGAATTAACCCTTGCTCAGCTTGACAAGATAATAGGTTTTTCTAAAACTTCCGATTCAAGACTTATTTTAAGTTTGTATGAAGAGAATAAGGCAAATATAAAAATTGAACCCTCAAATATACAGAACTGGGGTATAGCCTACTTTTTAAGATTTCTAGGTGATTCAGTAAAATTCCGAGATGACCCAAGGTATAAATTTTCTGTAGAGAGGGACGATGAAATTTTCAAGCATCGAGAAGCAATTAAAATTTCAGATTTTATAAAAAAGCATGAAGAGACTTTTTTTGAGACAATTAGAAATATAGATTGGGACTTCTATGAACAAAAAATTTCTCACCCACTAAACGTTCATTTTTTTGATTTAGCCGCAATGACTGAATTAATGTGGGAAGCATTAGAAGATAAAAGTAATTATCCATACTTAGGCGATAAAAAAAATAAAGGTGGAATAGATTTCACCTTTCCAATTGCGAAAGAAAATAGTATTCAAAAAATTGGTGGACCAGTCACATTCGTCACCCATGCACAAACTCAATTTTGTAAAAGGCCAAAATTTTTTAAGGCAAGTATTGAGAATGAAATTGCCAGTTTGAAGAAATCTAATAAAATTATATACTTAGGAACTGAGAAAAGCGGTTGGTTTCTAGATGGTAAGTATCATGAGAAACTAAATAGCAGTAGTGGGCAGCATAACTTTCAAGTTCTTGATAGTTATCCGATTACACTTCTAGGTGGGTATTGGGGTCTCTGTATGAAAAGAACTGTTGGCTCTATAGCATCGACATATTTTATTAAAGGTAGAAAAAAATTAGTTTTAAACCTGCCAACAAAAGGTATTGCTGTTGATGGAAAAGAATCGCTTTTTGATGTTTGGATTAAGTTTAGAAAAAATAAAAAATTATTGGGCTTTTATACGCTTTACAGGTTTTTAAAATTACCCTTTAGCTATGATGAAGGCATGGGTTCACCAAACCACTTCGCTCTCAATGCTGATGTTTTTGTAGATGATGAATTGCTATTTAAATATCGAACTAAAGGTGAAAAAATGCTTGAACTTCGACTTTCGACCAAATAAACCCCAAAAAAAGTGCCTAAGAGTCAATTTGGATTGTACTGAGCCAGATTGTCAATTTCAATCAACTTTGAATCAAGTAGATCAATTCGTATTAAGGCAAAAGAAGCAAGACTAGAATGGCCCTGATTTTATAGCTGTGTTGGCCATCATTTCGGCTTTAAAGAGCATATGTAATCCTGCTTCTACCCTGAAACAGGATTTTTTTGTTAAACTTTGATTTGTGGTTTGAGGGTTATTCAGCAGTCATTGTTGACGTCGCAAGTAGGGATGAGAATTAGTTAAGAATGCAGGCTCGAACATGTATTAGAGCTTTATATATAGCTCAGGAAGATCCTCACAGTCGGCTTCGCCTCCTTGAGGATGTCTATGAAAAAGCTTGTCAAGGGTAAAACCATCCCATTCCGTTACCCAGCTTTTGGCCAACGGTCTCCAGGTATCTATACTCCCCATTATTTATTCAACGTCATTTTTTTTGTTGCTTTACATTACTTTTCGGCAATATTCCTAATGCGTCTATATGAGCCTCTCAGTCAAGCTGCAGCTATGGTAATTTCAGGAATATGGTGGTGGCTAACCGACAGATTGAGCATCTAAGTGCTATCGCCCTCAAGGAGGCAAAGCCGACTGTGAGGGCCTCCAGCATACTACATATAAAGCTCAAAAAGACCCTCACGCTCACTTCATTTCATTTGCTGAACGCCCTATGCTCCAATGTTTTCGAGGCATCCTTCACAGTTTAGATGGATAGTCTTTGCTTTAACTTCAAAAAGTTCGTACAATATCAATATCAATATCAATATCAATATCAATATCAATATCAATATCAATATCAATATCAATCATAAGAGGAAATAGTATGAGACTTTATCTAGGAATCCTTATATCTATCGTCAGCTTGCTTAGCTGCCGTAGTGTTCAGACCAGCAGTGTTAAAGATGTGCTGTATCAGGGCAAGGCCGGAGCCATGCTTTTTTACCGTGATGGCAACGACATTAAGATCAAGCCTTGTGCGAATCCAGCGACTATTACAGCCCAAACAGCCGAGAATGCTAGAACAGCCTGTGAGTTAAAAGCTGGTGAGAAAATTGAGTCTGTATCTGCTAATGACTTTAAGGCAGATTTGCTTCAAGGTTTGAAGCTTCAGATGAATGATCCTGCTACCTTATTAAAAGTAGAAGAATACAAGCAAGAGCAGCTAGCAGAGATTGCTCGGCAAAAATCCGAAGTTGATGCTGCTCAGAGAGTGCAACTTACTCAAGACATTAAGAGAGTTGAGGATTTTTTGTCTGCAACAGAGTTTAAACAAGTTATTATGTCCACCCCTAGAGATGCCTTAGAGCGTATAATTGCTAACTCCAAGTCCTCTCTTTCAAGTAACAAAGAAATTACTCAAGCAGAGCTTGATCCAGCTAATGCTCTTGTAGCTCAATTAGTAGACGAGCTGATCTCTAAACCTGGCGTTGTGATCATCAATGCAAGTAGCGGTACAGATTTATTCTTCGGCCTACTTGAAAGCTACATCACCAAAGACTGGGTTGCAGAAGAAAACACATCAAGTCCTGATAGGTTTGAGTTTATCGTCATCAAAGCCGGTAAGTTCATGATGGGCTCTCCTAAATCAGAGGTAGGTAGAAGCGGTGATGAAATTCAACACGAAGTCACAATTACCAAGTCATTCAAGATGTCCAAGTACGAAGTCACCCAAGCTCAGTGGACTGCTGTGATGGGCAAAAACCCAAGCAGATTTAAGGGTGATGATCTTCCTGTAGAGACGGTATCTTGGGATGACGCACAAGCTTTTATTGCTAAACTCAATGATGGCACCGATAGATGTGGCGATACATCGACCAAAGCAGGATTTGACAAGGCTTGGTCCACTTCAGGGTGCTACCGCCTACCAACAGAAGCCGAGTGGGAGTATGCAGCGAGAGCTGGAACAACCACACCGTTCTACACGAAGACAAAAGATAAATCTGGCCGGGAGGGCTGGAATATAACAACAGATCAAGCTAACTATGATGGCGACCATCCCTACAATAATAATGCTAAAGGCCAATACCGTGAAAAAACTGTATCTGTAAATGGTGTTGCTCCAAGTGAGCATGACCCACTAGGTCTTGATCCGGCCAATCCATGGGGCTTGATGCATATGTCAGGAAATGTCTGGGAATGGAATCAAGACTATTACGTAGCTGATTATAATTTAAGAAGCACAGTTGATCCCAAAGGCGCTGCAACTGGCTCTGACTGTTCCGTCCGTGGCGGCAGCTGGTACAACTACGCTCGGCTCTTGCGTTCAGCTAATCGCCTTAGGCTCGCGGCTGATGTCCGTCTCAGTATTATTGGCCTTCGCCTTGTGAGGACATTGTAAAACTGGAGCGAAGCGAAAGTAGCCACGAAAAATGAAACGGAGTGAGGTTAAGCCCGCCCGAAGAACGGGTGGCAATTTTTCAATGTACTGGTTAGACCCAGCAATTGCAACTTCAGTTGGTTTTAGCAAAGTAGAGCTTCGAAGGATCCAAATAATTGTAGAGGAGCATGCCGGTGAGTCCAAGCGCAGCTGGCAAAACTTCTTCGGAAGTTGAAATCTTAAATATATCTGAACATGGAATATGGATTTTGGTCCATGAAATCGAGTATTTCATGGACTATAAAAAATTCCCTTGGTTTGCAGATGCAAATATCAAACAAATATTAAACGTTGAACTTTCAAGTAAAACGCATTTGTATTGGCCTGACCTAGACATTGACTTGTCTACTGATATATTAGCTCGTCCTGAGAAATTTCCGCTATTAGCGAAGTAACAGTTATTTTTTGCTCAAAATATCCTAATTGGTCTGGCCATTTTTAAATTGATATTTGAGCAGGAGTTTTTCTGTTAATGAGAATTAACCCTCTATGCGGACCAAAAGCAAATCGCGTTGATTTAAAGCTCAAGTGCAGAAATAAGTTATTTTCCGACGCAGTTTTCTTCCGATAATTTATTATCTTTCATTTGAAGATCCAGGGTGTATTCCTGAACCGCTTGTTTGACGGCTTCTTTGCCCTGTGTGATCCGTGCATGGAAAGTTGAAAGGGGTATACGCATCTTCTTTGCGATTTCTCGCATAGTGAGCTGTTCTGGGTTGTTTAAGTAATACCGTTCTAGTGGACGTTTTAGTTTGCTTGATATTTTCTTATAAAATTTACTTTTAAAAAACGGCTCATGATCAATGTTTATGAATGGATAATCGTTATCTGCTTGATATCCATATTCCTTTTCATCCCATAGGCCTTCAGAAATATTGAGATTTGCAGGGTCCACGATAGCATTTTTAAATAGAGATTCATCCTCAGGTCTTCGGGCCATAAGGTCTTTTCGAGAAAGAACATCCATACTATTATTATTGATCTTACCTTCACTGAGAAGCTCCTCTTCAACCGCTTGGCACCCGGGGAAAGTTAGATCACCTGTCCAGCGTTGTAAGAGGCGGTTACCGCTGGAGTCTTTATTTAAAAATAATTTGTCACAAGGAGCAATTAGGTGAGTTTGAGATTGTTTGTCATTGGTTGGTCTTGTGCTTAGACGTACACCGTTTTCATATAGATCTGATTTTTCCATGTAGTATTGGGTTTTTACGAGTTTACTGCCGCGTGTTTTTCTGCAGAGTGCTTGAGTGCACTCACACGGAGATTTCACAAAACGCCTAAAGTGATCATTGTAGGTGGCGTTGCCCTTAGTTTTACAAACAGGGAGTCTTTTCTTTTTTGGGTTTGGTGCACCAAACACTAGTCGAACCCTTTCGGTATGCTTAGTCACCACACCACCCGCACCCAGACATTTTATTGGCTTCAACCCGAACTTTCTGATTTTCTATGGTCTTTT
>JALZUQ010000038.1 GCA_023301465.1 Oligoflexales bacterium | reverse complement strand
AACGACGCAACCATGCTCATAGTCCACAGGACTATTCGCGGTCACAGATTCGAATTCTGTTAGCCCCACCATATTCATTAAAGATCATACCTTCGAATAGTTTCCAAGCTTAAAGAATATCCTAATTGTATTGAATCATGAGTCGACGCAACCATGCTCACAGTCCGCAGGACTGTTCGCGGTCACAGATTCGAATTCTGTTAGCCCCACCATATTCATTAAAGATCACACTTTCGAATAAACCCAAGTTTGAATAGCACCTAGGCTTATTGAGTAACGAAGCGACGTAACCATGCTCATAGTCCACAGGACTATTCGCGGTCACAGATTCGAATTCTGTTAGCCCCACCATATTCATTGAAGATCATACCTTCGAATAGTTCACAAGTTTAAAGAATATCCCAATTGTATTGAATCATGAGTCGACGCAACCATGTTTACAGCCCGCAGGACAAATGCGAATTCTGTTAACCCAACCAGAACCTTACCCAAAATTTGGGACACGTTCGTTTGCTAATGGGGCTGCAATTATTACTTCCATTCAATAACGATTAAGCCCGGTGAACCATTTAACTCTCTTCCGCCACCTTCACCGGCAGGTGCGATATAATCAAGATCAATGATCATTGGAGGTATGAGACCGTTGCCAGTAACTGTTGACCCATCACCGTTATCTATTGATGAAATAAAGCTTGAACCCGATCCTCCTCCAGATTCTCTGAATGGATGGCTACCACTACCACAACCGCCACCGCCACCAAAGTAGCCGCCACCGCCGCCACCTTGATTACTGCCAGTTAAGCCAAAACCGCCACCGTTTCCACCTTGAAAAAGACTCCCTGCTTCACCACTAGTTACAGTGGATGTTCCTGCTCCCCCAACTCCACCAGCAGTTTGTGTTCCGCCTTGGCCGCCTTTACAGTTTCCTGCTGATAGAGAGTCTCCTCCCTTAAGCCCCATTAAACCTCCGCCCGGAACTCCATGTACTCTAGGGTTTTTTACAAAGTTATCATCTTTGCCAGTTCCTGCCCCAGCACCTGAAATAACAATGGAGCTTGACTGTGTAGCTGTTGCAAATGATGCAGCATCGAAAACCCCTGAGAGACCTCCGCCACTACTTCCTTGCCTTCCACCAGAGGTTTGGCCGCCTTTACCGCCTCCACCATAAATAGAAGAAGGAGCGACAGTATTCCATCTATTTCCTCCACTACCTACAACAACTAAAAGTAGACTATTCGGTAAGTCTGCTTTTTTAATGAAAGTTTCCACGTATCCACCGGCTCCTCCATTAGAAAATGAGCCTCCGCCGCCAGCACCCCACGCTTTGATTTTAATCCAACACACGTCACTACCTAAGGTGGATACATCAAAAAATTGATCTCCGCCTGTATGGTTATAGATGCTCTTATCTGTAAAAGACATTGGAGGAGTTGCTGAGCAACTAAACTTTCTAAATTCCAACTCAGTTCCATCGTTATTTATACCATCACTTGATCCAAGAGGGTCATTCACACTACCATCAGGATCAGTATATGATGTAGCGGTTGCAATTGTGCCAACTTCAGTTTCATCGTTTATGCCATCTTGATCACTGTCTAGATCTAAGTAATCAGGGGTTGTGTCGGTCGTATCATCGTCGTCTGAGTTTGCTTTGTAAACAAAACATCGGTACTTCCAAAGAGATTATTGTCATCATAAATATCCAAAATTCCGTCATCATCAGAGTCAGCTGCGTCATCAATAGTAAGTGGGTATGCTACATAATTACCTGTTGCTCTTGCTTCGATTGCATCTGGAATAGTGTCACCATCAGAGTCAAGGTCAAGGTAGTTTTTGATAGTATCTATATCTGTGTCAATCGGATCTGTTCCAAAAGTACTGGTCACTAACAAAGTATTTACAGACGCGTCGTATAAATCCATTAGTCCATCACTGTTTGAATCGCCATTCGTTATGGAAGGGTCAATATTTGCTTGTAACCAAGATAATGATTCTGGCTCTGTAATAAAGCCGTCACTATTGCTGTCAGCATAGACGTACACAAAGCCACTTTCTGTCAAGTCACTAATACCATCATTGTCCGAATCAAGGTCTAACCTATTCTCAATTCTATCAAGGTCGGAATCTGCGTAAAAATTTGCTAAACAGGAGAAGTTAAAACCAAATCCATCAAATAGTCTCCCTGCAGCTGTGTCATAAAAATATAGTCTAATCTTGTAATTCTCGTTCTCTTTTAACTCAAAAGATGATGTAGGGTATTTTCGCCAACCAGACCCTGCCCCAAACAGACCTTCATAAATGGTAGTATGAGTTGTAAAGTTATCATTTGAAATTACAATCCCTGTGTTCGCCAGTCCACGGACGAAATTTTGAAAATTTTCCACGAATAGTCTCGTTGGGAAAGAACTGTTTGTTGAAAAACCGACTTCGATAAATTCATCATTTGAAATAGACTG
This sequence comes from Oligoflexales bacterium, assembly GCA_023301465.1. GTDB lineage: Bacteria > Bdellovibrionota_B > Oligoflexia > Oligoflexales > JALZUQ01 > JALZUQ01. The sequence continues at coordinate 102,056 of JALZUQ010000038.1, read as the reverse complement.
CGTTAGATCTGCCGCATCAATATTATTCAAAATATACGCACTGCCAGTTCGTGAAAACGTCAACCCACTACCGACAGATACTGACTTAGTAGATGATGTATAGGGTGAAATAAAATTATCTTCGATATCACCTGGAAAAGCGTTTGAATTAATATCCCACCAAATTGTTGGCAGAACGCTGTTACTATTTATCGGAGCGAGGCAAGTTTGCCCATCAGTATCCAAAATACCATCATTATCGTCATCGACGTCTATAGCATCGGGAACCCCATCACCGTCAGTATCTCTTACGGTGATTTCCAAGTTTTTTAAATCACTCTCTGTATCACCATCTGAATCAGTAATAGTTGCGTTGACAGCTAGTGATCCAACAGTTGTATTAGCTGTTAAAGTCATAGATCCGCACTCTGTCGACGACAGATCAAAAGATCCAGAAGCCGAGCAAGAACAAGCAACAGGCGAACTTCCTGAACTCAAATCAACATTTGATGGAATTAACAGAGAAATACTGCTGCCCGGTATTGAGCAAGTACCCATCAAAGAAACGGCATCACCATCTAAAATATCGTTAGCAAATGGGTCGATCGAAATAGCTGCAGGCACATCTGCATTTGCAGGTGTGTCTGTGTAGGTGTTACTTGCACTATCTGTCAGTGTTGGAGTTAACGTAAAATCATTTGAGTTAATCACGACATTAACAGCCGAACAATCAATAACACCAGAATTACACGTACAAGCAGCTGGACTTGTTAACATGCTAGTTGCTGGAGAAGCAGCTACCGATATGTTTGCAGCTGCAGGTGAGCATGTTCCCATGTCAGCAGGCAATGCTTGAGGACTTGCACTGGGACTGAATATTAAATTATCAGTAATATCAACACTTGGAAGGCTGATATCAAAGGTATCAGAGTCACTGGCAGTTTCACCATCAGGGTCTGTTAGACTAACGTCTATATTTAAGCTTGTACCAGCAGCGTTTGTATTGACAGTTACAGATCCGCATTCAGATGAAGATAAATCAAAAGTCCCAGCAGTACTACACTTACAGGCTGCCGGTGAACTTCCAGAACTTAAAATTAAATTAGATGGAAGAGTAACTTCAATGCTACTTCCCGGAACAGCACATGTACCAGTAATAGAAACAGGGTCACCCACATTAAAAGGACCGCCAATCGTGTTTAAACTAATAAAAGCGGGGATATTTACAGGAGAAGATGGCCGCCCCGAAATAGAACTACCACCATTAGAAATAGTAGGTGTTAAAGTAAAGTCTGATGAGTTGATCACCACACTTACCGCAGAACAATCAATGACACCTGCGTTACATGTACATGATGCAGGGCTCGTTACCATGCTTGATGCAGGTGTTGCCTCAAGTGAAACATTCGCTCCACTTGGAGCACAGTTACCCATATTAGAAGGCAAAAATTGCGAAGCTTGACTAGGGTTAAGAGTAAAATTTGAACTTAACTCTACAAGTAAATTGATATTTAGAGTGTCTTGATCCGTGACGACAATGTTTGTATTTATTGAAATAAAAAATTTAATTCAATACGCTATCTACCGATAGGTAGATAATATTTACACAAACTAATGGAGAATGAACATGGCAGGAAAAAGCGTACTGGTAATTGGTGGAACAAGCGGAATAGGTAAAGAAACTGCTCTTTTACTCAAAAGTCAAGGAGCTGAAAGCGTAACTGTAGTTGGCAGAAAAGATCCAAATGAGTCAGGGCTGAACTTTATTAAAGCTGATTTATATAACAAAGCGGAGACGAAAAGTTTAATTCAAAAACTAAACGCTGAATCATATGATTTTATGATCAATGCGGCGGGTACATTTTCTCCCAAACCATTTGTGGATCATACAGCAGAAGACTACGATCAATATATTGACCTAAACAAAAGTTTATTTTTTATAACGCAGGCTGTCGTTAAAAAGATGATTGCTAGTTCTGTGAAGGGTTCTATTGTGAATATTGGTTCCATGTGGGCTTCTCAGGCGGTAAAAGCAACTCCTTCTTCAGCATACTCAATGCAAAAAGCAGGTCTTCACTCCTTGACGCAACATTTAGCGATGGAACTTGCAGACCATGGTATAAGAGTAAATGCGGTAGCTCCTGCTGTAGTGGAAACTCCGGTATACGAGAATTTCATTCCAAAAGAACAAGTGAAAGAGGCACTACAAGGTTTCAACGGCTTCCACCCAATTGGAAGAATTGGACAAGCAAAAGACGTAGCAAATGCTATCTCATTTCTTCTTTCAAAAAAAGCTGATTGGATTACAGGTGAAATCCTGAATGTTGATGGCGGAGTTATGGCAGGTAGAAACTAATTTAAATGCAACAGAAAGATAGAGTTAAAAATTCTTTCTTTATCTTTCTGTTGTTATACACTGTTGCTATACAACGCAAATAATATATACCCAACCCTCTCTCTAACTAGAAAGATTTTATGAAATGAAAGAAAAAACCCGAGGTATTCATCACGTTGGATTAACTGTTCAAGACCTATCTGCAAGTGTCTCTTTTTTTGTGGATGTACTTGGCTTTCGCAAAGTTGGGGAAAATTCCGACTATCCAGCAATTTTTGTATCTGATGGTCATGTAGTTCTTACGCTTTGGAAAGCAAAAAAACTTCCAGCCAATGCAAAGTTTGATAGGGAACAACAACTTGGACTTCATCACCTTGCACTTAAGGTGGAACATGGAACTCTTGTTGCCTTGCACGAGACTTTGTTGAAAATCCAAGACTGTAACATTGAGTTTGCACCCGAACCCGCTTATGGTGGGCCCTTGCATATGATGGCAAGTATTCCCGGTAGCGGTATTCGAGTTGAATTTCGCGAAGAAAACTAAAAACTAAATGTATAACTTGTGGAGACGGTTGAATTATTTTAAGGTGGTTAGTATCAATTACTAATTTTATTAAGACTTAAAGAGACCGTTTAATAATAAATATACTTTGCAAGAAAAGTATAAGTTCTACTTGGGTTTCTCGACCGTTTTTTAGGGTAACTCTTATTTATTAATCTAAAATCCTCGAGTCTAAGTACAATTGACAAGGGGATTCAAATGTATACCGCAAATTGGAATGGCCAAGAAGTAGCTCGTAGTAAAAAAACAATTGAGCTTGAAGGTGCTATCTATTTTCCCCCTAATGCAGTTAACGTATCTTTTTTAAGAGATAGTAATGAAAAAAGCTATTGTGAGTGGAAAAAAGCCTCCCCTAACTATTTTGACTTAGTTGTCGAAGACAGTGTAAACAAAGCAGCAGTTTGGCGTTACAGCAACCTCTCAAGCACTCTTAAAGCTATTGATGGCTGGTACAGTTTTTGGAAAGGAGTTGAGGTAAACTTCGTTGACTCTCATGATCACGATCACCTCAAGCTTGACCATGAGACACCAAATGTGGCTAAGGCACTTGGATCACAACTCGTTGTTTGGCGTATAGCACCTCCGTTTTGGAAAGGAGCTACTCATTTTTCAGGGTATTGCATCCCAGACCTAAATATTGTCGTAGATGTTCTTTCTGATCCGGGAGTTGAAGGCAGACCAGAGGTCATCAAAGAGGCCTATGAACGTGTTCAATGGAGTAATGAGTATTCGGACAATCAAAAATTAAAAGGAAAAGAACGTTATAAATATATTGCTGTATGGGGCAGTTCACATCCATCCGATGAAGCAATACAGAATCTAAAACAAGGGCTTTCTTATGTAGATCTAGATAAAGAAGATGGAGATATGTAAGATGGAAAAAACCTTTTTTTTATTAATACTTTTTGGAAGTTTGCATCTGATTTTTGCACTATTTCTTGCTTGGGTTATGATTGGTAAACTCCACTTCAGAAATTTTTATTTCTTTAAAAGTGTGAAATCTTATGGAGATCTTGTAAAGGCTCATATTGATTACTTATTAATGTCATTGTTCTTACTCATATTTTTTGAAGTATATATGTCTTTAAAGCTAGTCCCGCATATTTTACCGGTTTCTTTGGCTATTTACGGGGCTACTGTGAACCCTCTAGGTTTTTTAATTCCTGCTTTTTTCCCAAAAACAGCTAAATTCTCGACTGTTTATCGGATTTTTTTATATTCTGGGCACGTGGCAACGACCGTGGGGTTTTGTTGGATAGCTATAGAATGGATTCTTTTTTGCTTAAAACTTTGAACAAAATATGAGAGAGGTCGAGCGATCATGAGTAAAAAAATTGAAAAAACAAAACTTCATTATATTAAAAATGAATCTACCAAGAGACCTCTTGTCAATTACTCTGGACATGATGAGTCTCAAGGTTACAGTGATGACTATGTGTTTCTTGATGCAGAGGTTTACGATGCTAGAAGGCTAGATCACAAAAAAGACTTTAATCTTGATCAAGAAGGCTTTAAGCTGCTCCGTTTTAATCCTCATGACGTTGATTATGCAAATCAAGAGAGTGTCAAAAGATCATATTATCCAGAGGTGGAACAGCTTATAAAGCAACAAACTGGAGCTAGCGATGTATTTGTTTTTGATCATACCGTTCGCCGTGGACTAGATACTTCAAACCGAAGGCCTGCATACCATATTCACAATGATTACACTTTTAAGACTGGAGTAAGTCGGCCATTAAGTATTTTAGGCCCAGATACAATGGAGCGTTTCAAAGGAAAAAGAATGATCCAAATTAATGTTTGGCGTCCCATTAATGGTGTTGTTGAAAGAGATCCTTTAGCTTTGATGGACTCCACCACCTTAGACCACAAAGACCTCATCGAAACTGATATTAAATTTAATAATATGAAAACTGGCGAAGTACATGACGGTGAAATTTTTGCTCTCAAAAAAAACCCAAAACAAAAATGGTATTATTTTTCCGCTGTCAACTGGGATGAAGCAATCATGATTAAGGGATTTGATACCGATAGTTCTCATTCTTGTTTTGCAATGCATACTGCATTTGCACTATCTGGGCAAAATGAGACCCATAAACCTAGACAAAGCATCGAAACACGTACCTTTGTTTTTTTTGATAAATAAAATATGACGTAATAAGTCCATTCATTTTTTTTTCATAGTGCCCTTGTGATGATAAATTGCTAAGCTGGCTTGTAATGCCGTTTTAGTTTGTTTAATGCTTGTATCAATGTATTAAAAAGCAGTTTAAGTAATTAAACCAGGATATTTAAAATTTTCAATCGAGGTAGTCATGGACAATCAAAGCCAACTAGAGTCAATAGGGAGAGAACCCAAAAAACGATCAATGACAAAAATTATTTTTATTGTAATAAGTTTGACTGTTGTAGTCACATTATTATTAAGTTTTCTTGCGTACAGATATTTTTTCCCAGCACCTTTTAAGCCTGTTGCATTAAATAATTCAGAAAAAGTTGAACTTCAAGAAAAACTAGAAGATTTTGGAATGGGAGATTTTGGTTTTTCTGAGGATAATCAAATTGAATTTCGAAATGAAAAAAAACCTAGATCAGTTGAGTCTGCAAAACCAGAAGTATATAAAGAAAATTCAAAAAAACGAGTTATTAAACTTTCAGAAAGAGAATTAAATGCACTTATTGCAAATAATAAGGATCTTGCTCGTAAGGTAGCAGTTAAATTATCAAGTGATATGATGAGTCTGAAGATAATTATTCCAGTAGATTCTGATTTCCCAATTATTGGCGGTAAAACAATTAAAGGTGCTGCTGGTGTTGAGCTCGCTTATAAAGATTCAACGCCAAAAGTTATACTGAAGGGTGTGAGTCTTTGGGGGGTTCCCATTCCAAGTGCGTGGCTTGGTGGGCTTAAAAACATTGATTTAGTTCAAGAGTTCGGTGGTGATAAAGGCTTTTGGAAGTCGTTTTCTGATGGTGTGGAATTTATTGATGTAGAAGATGGGCATTTGACTATTAAGCTTAAAGAATAAAAAATTCATTACTGAAATTGAATTAAGCTATCTTCCTGTTAGTGGTGTTTCGTTCGGCTTTCAATCAGCCTTTTGGGGCTTAAGGATATTATGCATCACAATCCAATTGTTTTATTTGACGGCGTCTGTAACCTTTGCCATAAGTCAGTGCAGTTTTGCCTGAAGTATGAAAGTACATCTAAAATACCATTGCTACATTTTGCGAGCTTACAATCCAAAACAGGGCAGAAAATCCTATCTGAAAATAATATGCCAGCTAATTACCTAAACAGTGTTTTGGTGATAGATGTTGATGGAACAATATATGAAAAGAGTTCTGGGGTGTTCTATTTATCTAAATACCTTAGGTTCCCCTTTTCTTTACTAAGAGCATTTTCATTTTTACCAGTATCCTTTACTGACTGGGTTTACAGCTTGATTGCTAGGCATAGATACAAGGTTTTTGGAAGAGCCGATCAATGTATGCTCCCACCCGTCGAAAAGGATATGACAGACCGTTTTCTAGACTAACAATCCAAGTGATTTATCCTTTTGCACTCATGTGCTAATTAATCCATCTTTCGACTCATAAATCTAACGATCTTGTTGCATTGAGTATCTTCCAAAGGATAATCTAGGGTGACTTTATTATCTATCTTCATAAAGGAATCCCATCATGTCTGATTATAAGATTATCTATACAAAAACAGATGAAGCCCCAATGCTGGCAACTTATTCATGGTTTCCTGTCATTCAAAAATACCTTGAACAAGCTGGTGTGAAGTTGGAGATCGAAGATATTTCTTTGGCTGGAAGAATCTTAGCAAATTTCTCAGAGTATCTCAAAGATGATCAAAAACGGCATGATGCTCTATCTTTGTTAGGTGAAATAGCAAAAACACCAACTGCAAATATCATCAAACTTCCAAATATCAGTGCTTCTATTCCCCAGTTGAAAGAGGCTATTAAAGAGCTGCAATCAAAAGGTTTTGAAATCCCTAGTTTCCCAGAAAACCCTTCTAGTGAAAAAGAGAAAACGATTAGACAGAAGTACTCTAAAGTACTTGGTAGTGCGGTAAACCCGGTTTTGCGTGAAGGTAATTCTGATAGAAGAGTTGCAGGACCCGTGAAAGAATTTGCAAAGAACAACCCTCATAGAATGGGTGCTTGGTCTTCTGATTCAAAATCACATGTTGCTTCCATGAAGGATGGAGACTTTTATGGCTCTGAAAAATCGGAGGTAATGAATACAAATGGTCAACTTAAAATTGAGTGGTTTGGAAAAGCGGGATCAAAAGTTTTAAAAGAATCCGTAGCATTTGAGTCTGGTGATATTATTGATGCAGCTGTCATGAATAGAACAAAACTTAGACAATACTTTGACGCTGAGATCAACTCAGCTCATAAAAGCAACCTTTTGTTATCGCTTCATATGAAAGCAACCATGATGAAGGTTTCAGACCCTGTTATTTTTGGTGAGTGTGTAGATGCATACTACGATAAAGTTTTTGAGTCTTTTCCAGAATTAAAGGCCGTACTAAAAGTTAAAACAACAAACGGTATTGGTGACTTATATTCAAAGATCTCGACTCTTGATGAAGCTCAAAAATCTCTCATACTAGATGCCGTCGATGAAGTTTATGAGTCTAGACCAAAGCTGGCGATGGTTGACTCCGATAAGGGAATTACAAACTTACATGTTCCGAGTGATGTAATCATTGATGCTTCAATGCCTGCATGTATTAAATCAAGTGGTAAAATGTGGGGTTCTGATGGAGAGCTTCACGATACAAAAGCTTTGATTCCAGATAGAAGTTACGCAGGTGTTTATCAGGCTGTTATAGAAGACTGCAAGAAAAACGGTGCATATAATGTCACAACCATGGGCAATGTTTCTAATGTAGGGTTAATGGCAAAGAAAGCTCAGGAGTATGGGTCTCACGATAAGACCTTTATCATAGAAGACGAAGGGACCATAAAGGTTAGCGACCAAAACGGTAAAATTGTCTTTGAGCATGAAGTGTCAAAAGGTGATATCTGGCGAATGTGCCAAGTGAAAGACGTGGCTATTCAAGACTGGATAAAACTTGCTATCAAAAGATCTGTTGCTACTGGAAACCCGGTTGTATTTTGGTTAGATGAAAATAGGGCACACGATAAAAACTTAATTCAAAAAGTTAATAAGGGTATTTCAGAAATGGATATCTCTAAGGCAGAGTACAGTATTTTATCTCCTATAGAAGCTACAAAAAAGACGTTGGAGCGAGTAAGGAGTGGCCAAGACACAATTTCTGCAAGTGGTAATGTCTTACGTGACTATTTGACGGATTTGTTTCCAATCTTAGAGTTAGGAACCAGTGCTAAGATGTTATCTATTGTTCCTTTGTTAAATGGAGGAGGTCTATATGAAACAGGTGCAGGTGGATCTGCCCCCAAGCATGTAGATCAATTTTCAAGTGAAGGACATTTGCGTTGGGATTCTCTAGGTGAGTTTTTGGCCTTGGGAGTCTCTTTGGAAGATATTGGAGAAAAATCTAATAATTCAAAAGCGACTCAGTTAGCAAGTGCATTAAACGTAGCAACTAGTAAATTTTTAAAAGAAAATAAATCTCCATCTAGAAAAGTAGGTGAACTTGATACTCGTGGTAGTCATTTTTACTTAAGTTTGTATTGGGCTGAAGCTTTAGCGGATAGTGCAACTGATGGTGAGTTAAAAACAACTTTTACAGATATTACAAAGAAACTCAGACAGTCTGAAGAGAGTATTATTTCTGAACTAAAAGACGCTCAAGGCAAAGCAATAGATGTAGGTGGTTATTATTTACCAGACGATCAGCTAGCATCGAAAGCTATGAGGGCGAGTAAAACTTGGAATAATATTATTAATTGAGGATAACAAACAAAAACCCATCCTACTTTTATCAAGTAGGATGGGTTTTTTTATATTCAGTTTTTACTTATTTAATCTAATGCATGTTTCTGCCATGGTTCTTAAACCAAATGCAGTCCCGGCAGAAGCAGGGTAACCAACTGCTTTGCATCCCCATGCGGTTCCAGCAATATCAAGGTGAGCCCACTTTACTTTTTCGTCTACAAACTGTTTCAAGAATGCACCGGCCATAATAGAACCGGCTTTAATGCTTGGTTTTGCAATGTTTGCAAGATCACCGCAATCAGCTTTTGTTTCTCGGTCAGATTCAGGCCATAAAGGAAGAGGCCACATGGGCTCCCCGGCATTTTTTGAGGCTTGCATGACTTCAGCACTAAATTGATCATTGTTAGACATAATGGCAGATCCAAATCCACCAAGTGCATGGAGTACAGACCCAGTTAGGGTGGCAGCATTGATCATGTATTCAGGTTTGTACTCTTCACAAACGTACGAAAGTACATCTGCAAGAACCAGTCGACCTTCTGCATCCGTGTTAAGAATCTCTACGGATTTTCCTTTATGCCCAGTCACGACGTCACCCGGTTTAATGGCAGATCCAGAGCACATGTTTTCAGTACATCCAATTGCAGCAACAACACTCATTGGGAAATCAAAGTGGCTGAGGTAGTGCATAGCACCTAATACCGCAGCTCCACCAGACATATCGTATTTCATTTCGCCCATGCCAGCACTTGGCTTAATGCTGATACCACCAGCATCAAAAGTTAAGCCTTTACCGACAAGAGAAAAGTATTCATTTGGTTTTTTTGAGCCTTTCTTTTCGATCACAATCATTTTTGGTTCTTCAATAGAGCCTTGTGCAACCGCTAAAAAGATATTCATATTGTTTGCTTCAAGCTCAGATTGGCCAAATATTTTTACTTCTAAGCCAGCAGCTTTTGCTACGTCTGATCCGATTTCAGCAAATTTAGTAGGAGTTAACCAGTTTGCAGGTGCGTCTTGTATAAATCTTGTTAGAGACATTGATTTACAAAGATGGACACTTGCTGCCATTTGGTCTTTATCTATTCCTACAACTTCAACCGTCGCAGGTAGTTCCGCTTTTTTTGGTTTTTTAAAATTATTTGATTGGTGTAACCCTTGGCTTAAACCAACAAATGCTTCACTGGAGGTGTTGTCTAAAAGAATTGATTTAGGTGCAATGTTTTTAAGAACTTTTGCAACGTCCAGTCCCCATTGTCTAGCCTTTTGGTGCTCTGTTACTTTGAGTTCGCAGTAAGTTGCAACAATGAAGTTTGTTCCAGAAACACTAACAGTAATTGGTTGACCGCCTTGCCAATTCATATCTTGCACGGCTTTTTGAAGGTCAGATTTTTTTGAGTGGCTTGAGTTTACTACCCAATCATCGCCTTTTTTTGTGGCAGAACAAGCGATAAACGAGTCGTTTGCTGCATCGTTTGCACTTTGTAAGTGGTTCAAGTGAAGCGTTTCCAACCAATCTAGTACTTGTGGTTGTTGTTTTTGCCAGCTTTTACTCATGATGTTTCCTTTGTAGCAATAATAATGTAGTTTATTAGTTTAATAGCACTATTTATAAACATATTCACAGGATAGATCAATGAGTCAAATCGCGAATATTCATGCAAGAGAAATACTAGATTCAAGAGGGTTCCCAACCGTTGAGGTTGAAGTCATAACTGATAGCGGATTTTTTGGTCGTTCGGCTGTTCCATCAGGAGCATCAACCGGTCAATATGAAGCTCATGAACTTCGAGATGGTGATGCAAAACGCTATTTAGGCAAGGGTGTTTTGAAAGCCATCGAGAATATAGAAAAGGTAATAAAACCAGCTATTTTAGGTATGGATGTTGCTAAACAAAGAGAGATTGACGCAAAACTTTTGAGTTTAGATGGTACCGCCAACAAAAGTAAGCTTGGTGCAAATGCACTTTTAGGTGTGTCGCTTAGTTGTGCAAAAGCAGCCGCAGAAATGTCAGCACTTCCTTTGTTTCAATACTTAGGTGGTAGCAATGTTCACAGACTGCCAGTACCATTTATGAATGTTGTGAATGGCGGTGCTCACGCTGATAACAGTATTGATTTTCAAGAGTTTATGATTGTTCCCCACGGGTTTGCATCTTTTAAAGAAGCTCTTCAGGCTGGTAGTGAGGTTTTTCATCACCTCAAAAAAACCCTTCAGGAAAAAGGTTTAGCAACTTCTGTTGGTGATGAAGGTGGCTTTGCCCCAAATTTAGAATCAAACGCAACGGCTCTAGAGTTTATCATGGAAGCAATTAAAAAAGCTGGCTACACACCAGGTCAACAAATTAGTTTGGCATTGGATGTTGCAGCAGCAAGTTTTTTTAAAGAAGATCACTATGACTTAAAAGGTGAATCTAGAAAACTTAGTTCAGAAGAAATGGTTGATTATCTGACAGAGCTTAGTGTGAAGTTTCCTATTGTTTCTATTGAAGATGGTTTAGATGAAAATGATTGGAAAGGCTTTCAATCACTTACTCAAAAGATTGGTGAGAAAGTTCAAATTGTTGGTGATGATCTTTTTGTAACTAATAAAGTAAGATTAAAGCAAGGAATAGACGAAAAATCAGGAAATGCAATCCTCATTAAGTTAAATCAAATTGGTACCCTGAGCGAAACTTTGGATACCATTGAAATGGCAAAACAAAACGGATTTAAGTGTATGGTTTCCCACAGAAGCGGTGAAACAGAAGATACAACTATTTCTGATTTAGCAGTAGCAACAAGTTGTGGACAAATCAAAACAGGGTCGTTGTGTCGAACTGATAGAATTTGTAAGTACAACGAGCTATTAAGAATAGAAGAAAAACTAGGCCCACAAGCACAATATTACTGGGGCTAGATTGAAAACACTTGTTAGTATTTTCATGATTGCATCACTACTTGCATGCCAACCACGTGCATGTAGTGATACTTCTTCCCAAGATCATCACCAGTACCAATTTCCAGATAAGATCAAAAAAGACCTAGAGTACTTTACTAATTTACCACATGCGTTCGGAAGCTTTCGGCAATACCAAGTTGCTGAGTACATCGCTAAAAGAGGTGAAGAACAAGGGTTTGAAGTTAAGTCTCAGAATTTTAAATCTATTACCCCCAACCCTGAATTAAAAGGCCCTGGTGTTTTAAAACTGGAAAAATCTGGGCAAAATATTTTATGGCTGACAAAGGATAAAGCTGAGAAGCCTGTCGTCCTTATTGGTAGTCATTACGATACTAAGAACCTTCAAGACCTCGCCTATGTTGGTGCAAATGATAGTGCTTCTTCTAGCACGGCAGTAATGAATTTTCTTAACTACCTCAACCAACAAGAACCAAACTGCCATTTTGTGGGGGTTTGGTTTGACGGAGAAGAGTCTGTATTACATAACTGGAATGATGGCGATTCAAGTTACCCTATTAAAATAAAGGATAATACATATGGGTCAAGATACTTTGTGAGTCAGTTAAAAAAGTGTGATAAAGAATGGTGCCTTCCAGATACAAATAAAAAAATCATAGCACTTATTTTACTTGATATGATTGGCTCAAAAAATCCAAAAATAACTTTGGATACGTTTTCTAATTCAGAACTGTCTGAATTAATGTTGAAATCTATTAGTGAGTTGGGTTATCAAAAAATATTAGGTAATAAAATTCCAATTGAAGATGACCATACCTCTTTTTTACAGGTTGGAATTCCATCCATTGATATCATTGATTTCGAAAATACTAATGTTTGGCATTCTCATGGTGACAGCTTAGAGAATTTGTCCATAGGCTCGATGTTGATGTTTTCGAAAATAGCCATAAAAACAGCAATAAAAACATGTGCTTATAATCATTAGATTTCCCGGATTTTAATGCTATTTTTTAAAGATCCGATACACATAATATGACGTCTTATCAATTCGAAAACTTGAATATAACTGTAAATCAACAAGGGGATGTGGCTACATATACCTTTGAAGGTGAAATGACTGAAAGATTTGATTTCAAGAAAATAGAAATAACAAAGTGTAAGGAAGTCATATTTAACATGTCACAAATCCGTAGCTTTAACTCATGCGGTATTCGAGAATGGGTGTTTTTTATGAAAGAGCTTGAAGAAGTGGACTCTCTTTCATTTGAAGAATGCTCTGTCTCTACAATTGATCAATTTAATATGGTGCCCGCTACATTAGGTGTGGGAATCGTTAATTCTTTTTATGCTCCATACTATTGTGAAAAAGAAGATAAACCTCTGGAAAGACTAATCCATATTGATTCAAGTGCTAATGATCTTTCGCAGGGTCAAGCCCCTATTTTAAAGTGTGAATCATGTAGTATGGAGTTGATCTTTGATGCTATTGAAGAATCATATTTTATGTTTATTACTGGTGCTTTATCTAGAAGTGCTTGAGTGTCTTAATTTTTTAATTACAAATTCCCTAATCTAACTTCAGTTCAGTTGCGTATTTGATGAGTTCCATAACTTGTTCATCTTGAATGACGTTTCTAAAAACTTGAAGATTTGCAAGTGGGTCTACGTTTAGTATTAGTTTAATAATGCTAAGAAGATCAAGGTTATCAAGGAGCATCTCTTGATAGATGCTCTGATTGATGGAGTTTTTAATTTCAGCATAAGTTTGGCGGTTTATACTTGTTAGTACTGGAATATATGGATCCAATTTCTGTCTCGAAAATGCACTAAAGGCTGTTTTTAATTTATTTCTATCTTTTACATTAATAATCTTTCCTTCTTTAACATAGGTTCTTAATGCTGTTATAAAACCTTTTAAATCTGGGTCAAAATTCAAGTTCATAATGATGTATAGTTTGTTTTTGCTTAGGAAATATAAATATAATATTTGGTAAGATAGTTTTTTAATATCTTTTTCATAGTGATAGTCTAAATCAAAGTAAATTGTTTTAGTTGTTTGTTCAAAAGTTATTTGATGATTTATTCCCTTAACATTACATAGTTTTAATTGAGCATTTTTAAAGTCGTCAGCATAAAAATGTAGATTCAAAGGTTGAATTTTTTGATTATCAACTGAAAGAAAATCAGATTTCTTATTTAACAAATCTACATTCATATTCAATGTTCGTAAAACAAATTTACGTGAAAATTTTGAATCAAAAATATCTGAAATCATTTTGCTTAAGTTTTGAATAAGCTTAACAAATGCGGTTATAGTATATTTAACTGGAAGATTGAGGCTTTTTCTTTTTTTTGTGGTGTTATGGAATTCGTTATTAATTTTTTTTGTCCAGGGTTGTAAAGGGCACTTATCTAACAGTTCTGGTTTGCCAGATAATAAACTAATGACTTGAATCCCTAAGCTTTGCTCTTGAATGGTTGTCTTATTAAGGTTGTCCAATATGTTCTCAATGTCATTTGAATCAATATGATCATTCTCTATTGACTCACGCCAGTTAGAAACTAGGTTTTCGACTTTTGCTGAAGTGGGAACCGGTGGTAATTCTATTTGTAAATTTTCTTGTTTTTGATTTTTATCAGTAGTGATTTCTGTAAGTTCAAGTTCTAATTTTGGAGCTATAATTGTCTTATTGTTATCGATTTCTACGTTAGTAATTTCGGTATTATGATTTGTTAAGTGTGTGGATTTAGAAAGTTTTTGTGTGTTATGAGCTTTGTTTTGTTCGTTATGTGTGTTGGCGGTTGATTTTTGAGCGTTCATGATGTTGATTAATTTTTTGTATTTTCTGTCAATGGACTCTATTGTTAACGGGTAATCATTAAGCAAATCAGGATTTTTAGTAAGTAGTGCCATAAGATCTTTTGAGAAACTGATTTTGTTTTCGATTGTACCGTAATCAAGTAATAGAAAGTAATATGGAATAATAGCTTCTGTGTTGTAGGCATCAAGTTCTAGCACTTTTTGAAAATAACGATACGTTCTTATTGGCTCTTTTTCTGCACGAAAGTTTTTTAATGCAATAGGAAGTAATATTTCGATAATAGATTGTGAATCAATTGAATTTGGGTGAGATAAAAAAGAGTCAAATAAGTCTATTTCATCAACGGTATCATAATCTTTGATCTTTTCTATGGTCTCTCTAATGTGCTCTTCTAAGCTAAATTGATTTTGAATTAGCTCGACAGATCTTAACCAATAAAAAATCACATCTGGTTTTAATTTTTGATTTATTGCCTTCTCTAAAATAAATTTTGCTGTGTTAAAGTCTTGGTAGCCTTCATTCCAGACGTCTTTCATTGTGCTATATACAGTAGCTTGGTCCTTGTTTTTACTAAGTTTTTCTACAAGGCCTGGTAATGATATTTTTTCTGTCGAAGCAATTTGAAAAAACTTTCTAATATCTTGAGATTGTTTCATGTGCTCGTAATGATTCCAGATTAAACTCAACAAGAGTTTTTTATGTGTGTTATCTGGGTGTTTGTCAATAAGTTCAAGTGTGGTGTCAATGCATTCTTGTTTATTTGTGTTGTTGTGATCTTCAAAGGCCTCTTTCATTATTTTATAAGATGATTCAAAGCGATTAAATTTTTGTGCAAGAAGTAATGCGAGTTTAGATTGTAAGAGTAATTTATTACTATCGCTTTGAGAATTATTGATTTGATTATGTAGTAACTGAGAGACTTCATTCCATTTATGATGTTTCTCCATATAGCGGTTTAGAATATCAAATTCTTCTTTAGATAGTTGAGTTTCTTTTGAGAGTTCATATAATAGACTTATTTTAATTTCTGGTTTTTTGTCTTGTAACATAGAAAGTAATTTAACAGTTTTTCTGATGTTTTTGACTCGATTTTTATCTTCGTGAAAACAAAGTGGGTATAAGTATGTGAATTTTAAGTCTGGATCAGGGCCAATAATTTGTTCTATTTTATCTTGTTCCAAAGAGGGTGTTATTTTGGCTTCTAATAAATAAATTACATATTTTCTTAACTGGTTTAAATCGTCAGAGTTAGATAGAAAATTAACAGCTATTTTTGCTAAAGAAGTTTTGTCATCCGTTAATGTCCACATGAATTGAAAGTTTTTTTCAAGCATCCTGAATTTAGATGAGAATTGATGTTCAAATATTATCTGATTCGTTGCGTTTAGCCATGAGTGGATTTTTGTGTTGTCGGTTTGAATCCTTTTAACCTGTTTTAACAGGTTCTCAAAGTTGTCTTCATCGTTGTTTTTGGCGTACTCTGTAAGACGATCAAATAGTGGATAGTCTTTAGAATTATCAGATTTTAATAGTCTTACAATATACTCGTCTTTTTCGTGTAAGTTAGGTGAAAAAGGTAGTTTAATTATTTTTTCTATAAGATGAGTTTTTTCAAAGCTAGTGACGTGTTCAATACGTTCTTTTAAAATCTCATGAGTCTTCTTGAATTTTTTGTTTTTTATTAGATGGTTGCATAATTGATTAAATGCATGTTTTTCAATAGTGCCAAACTCACTTGCTTTTAAGAGTGTGGTATAAGCTTCATCTATGTCTTGTGTGTGATTTAGTTGTACTTTGTAGAGTAGTGTCAGAGTTTCAAATTTTTGTTTTTTTTCTTTATCGTTAATGAGCTGTGATTTTAATTTTTTTTCAACATCATTCCAATCAACTCCATCAGTATCATTGGTTAAGTACTTAGTAAAAACTTCTGCATCTATTCTCTCTCCAAGTAAAGCTGCTTTATATAGTACCCATGCATCGTCAGATTGATCTAAGTGATTTTTATAAATACTGGCTAGCTCTTGAATGATACTTGTTGCCTCATTGTCACGTTTTTGTTTTCTGTAATTTTGTAGCTGAATATTGAGAGCTTTCACTAGTTCTGTATAGTTACCTTGTTCACGATAAATGCTCGCAAGAAGCATCATGGATTCGCTATTTTTTTCGTTAAGATTAATAGATCTGTCTAAATGAATAATAGCGATGTCAGGCCTTGATAGATGATTAAGCCAGATTCTTGCGAGTGCTAATTGTAGTTTACTGTGATCACTTCTAGAGAGATTTTGTTTATTATTTTTAATAAACATATCGATGACTACTACGGATTTTTCATATTGTTTTGTTTCGTTGTATAAATCCGAGAGTAAAGTAGCTGCTTTCATTGAGTTAGGAGATAGTTTAAAGCCCTTAGCAGCGTACTCAATAGCTTGAGCCGGTTGATTCTGTCTATGGTAGATTTTAGATGCCTTCATTAACTGGTCTGCTAAGTGTGGTTGTCTTCTTTCAATATTAATCATCTGTTTTAAGTAGTTAAGTTGCTCGTTATGTTTTTGTTGTTTTTCTGCAAGTTCAATGAGTTTTGTAAGTATCCTTGGATGTCCTGGTTCTACTTGAAGTGCTTTTTTGTAACAAATACGAGCTTGATCAAAATCAATTTTTTCCCATAAATCTCCAAGAACCTCAGGTAAAAAACTTGCAATTAGGCTTGGGGTTTTTGGGTCAATATTTGTAATATTAAAAGTTATTTTTTCAAGTGTATCAATAATTTGACTTGGTCTTTTCGTGTTGAAATAGTGTTTCAGTAAAGCTGATAATAAAATGTTCTCTGTTGGAAAATGGTTAATCCCACTTATGAGCAAATTTAAGTGTTGTTGATCAGTTTTTTGAAAAATCATCACCATTGATAAATAACTCAAAATAAGTCGATTATTTGTATGTTTTAATAATGATTTAAAAATTTCCTGAGAGCACTCGGTTACTTTGTGGGTTTGAAAGAGGTTGTCAATTTTTGAGAAAGCTTCAGAATATTCTTGTATTTCAATACTTCTTAGGTCGAAATTAATATCTGAATAACCCAAATTTTGTTTTTGAGTTTTTCTTGATTCGTGAATTTCTAGATTAATGCTACCATCTTCGATTGCTATGTTCATGTGGTTAGCTTTAAAACCCTCTTCAAAATCGTTATTTTTTAGATGAGATGTAATAAAATTCTTTAAGTTTAGAGAGTGATAAAATGTATTTTTTTTAGGAAGAATATTAATATTGCTTTGAAGGTTAATGATTTTAAACAATTCTATAGAGTTAACAAATTGAATTATTTTTTTATAATTTTCTTGTTTGATGTCTCCAATAATGACAAGGTCATCAACAATAATATCCAAAAAATCAGCATTTACATTTAATGATATTTTGTATGACATATAAGCCATCGCAGATAGTTTCTGACTACTGCTGTTTCTCTTTCGTCTTTGAACAACATGTTCTAGTACAAATTGATTTTTATTTAAGATAAATATTTTTGAGTAGATGTTTAGCTTTAAGTACCGACCACAATATTTATTTAGTGAGTCAAGCAAGCTATCGAAAGATATTTGATATTGGAGGTGTTTATTTTTTTTGTTTTCTGACTCAATAATATCAAACGCACCAACCTTTTGAGTTTGGTCGTCGATCATTGTTTTTTTAGGTGGTAGTTTTTTTGTACCCATAAACCTATCCTAATTCATATAAGTTATCGACTTTATTAAAAATATCTTGAGTTTGTTTCAGATTCTCGTTAAGATTTTATTCAGTAATTACTCATGAATTTTATTAATGAAAAACTATATTTTTACGATTTTATATAAAGAGGGTTCCATGGATTTTTCTAAAAGAGTTAAAAAACTAGGTTTGAACTTAGAAATTATTAATTTGCATAAAGATCGAATTAAACAGTTTATTTCTACAGATTTTACAAGTTTACCAAAATACTCCATTGCAGAAACCTGTAAAACAGAAAATCAAACAGTTATAGATTATGAGACGGTTAGCAAATATGACTCAGAAGTCCATGTTGAATCATTGATTTTGGCTGCCGGAGCATCCTCTAGATATCTTAAACCTCTTTACGCATTAGTCGAAGAGCATAGAGGTAAAGCAATAGACTTAGAATCTTCGCAAATACAAAAAATATTGAACTCTTCACTTCCGCAAGAAATCAGAGACGCAATGCTGCAAGATGGTTTTGTTTTTAATGATTCATTTAAAGAGTTGATTGATGAGTCTGCAAAACCAAAAGCTCTTCAGTCTTGTTTTAAAAATAATTTGAGTTTTCTTCAGATAAAATTAAAAGAAAATGAATCTTATGGTTTCAAGAAAAACCATGTGATTGTTCCTTATAAGTCACATTCAGTTTTTTCAAATTTACAACTTGGAGAAAACACACATTATTATGAACAAGATGAACCTTACTCAACCATTCGTTTCAATGATCAAGGTGAGCCTTTAGTGATTGACGAGAACTTGTCTTTAGTTCCAGCAGGTCACGGTGGAATCACTCAATTTATTCATGTTATCAAAGAAAAGTGTCCGAATGCACAAGGTGTTTTATTTCGAAATATTGATAATTTGACAGGTGATCATCCGAAAGTGGTGAAGGGGGTTAAGAGTTTTAATGGGTTTTTTGGGTTTGTTTTAAAGGAAATAAAGCAAATCAGAAAGTTTTTAAAATCTAACAATTTTGTTGCTGCGGAAGCGGTTGCTAAAACCACGTGCCACAAGCTATTTGGTAAAGTAAATGATTTACAAAACACCGAAACTTCATTTTTACATTTATTAATGAAGAAGTTTTTTGCTACGGAATCAACAGATGGCGATCTTTTGCAAAACTATGAAAGGCCTATCAATATTTTGGGACAAGTAAAAAATCTTGGAAGTGATGTAGGTGGTTTACCCTGCGTTGCTTATAATGAAGAAAAGAAATTTAAATTTTGCTTAGAGATGTCACATGCTAAAGATGAATTTCAAGAAACTTTTTTTGACCCCAAAAAAGCAACTCATTTTAACCCTGTCTGGATTTTAGCGGAAGTCCCTGAAGGTGATGTAAACTATCAAAAAATTGCACAAGACTTTTGGATTATTGCTAAAAAGTCTTTTCAGGGTAATACCGTTTATTACCATGAGACTTTACTGTCTGAGGTTTTAGGCAATAGTATATATTTTAACTTGGCTTTTGCAGAGATTCCTCGGTCAATGTTTAATCCTTGCAAGATGATTACAGATACTCAGAGTGATTTTGAAGATTACTTTATTTAATTAAATAGACGACGATTTTATTCTGTGGTCTATGAGTTCAATTTTGCTAGAAAACAAAGCACTCTTAAGTCATTGTAATAAAAGCTTTTTTTATTTTTTTTATCCTTTACTTAAATTTCTCATCAATACGCCGATTAACAACTTGGTCGTAGTATTAAACGTTACATTGGAGAAGACATGACAGACGTTGATCAAATTAAAGTAGTTTCTGTGGGGCAGACATCCATGGCGAGTGAGCTTGAAAGAGCCGGATATAGAAAAATGGGTATTTTCGTTACTAATAAGAACAGCTTTCAAGATGCCTTTAAGTATATCCAGGCAGATAATGCTGAAGTACTTGTGATTAGTGCTGACGACCCTTCTTTAAACTATGAAGAATCTATTAGGTTTTTAAAGTCTGACGAAAAAACAAAAGAAATCCCAATTATACTTACAAGCGTTCAGTCTTCTCAGTCTATCAAGAAGAAAGCGATGAAAGCTGGTGTAGATATCTACTTAGAATTACCTATACCAAGGACATACTTTGTAGAGCAAATTAAAATGGTTCTATCCAAACAAGTCCGAAATAATAATAGAATTGAGTTTGATGCTAGCGTTTCTTTGTTTTTTGATAAACAAGAATTAAAAGCAACGGTTGGTGATGTGTCTACGGATGGTATGTCTATTCTTACAGATGTGTCGTTTCCAGAAGACAAGGAAGTTGACCTAAAGCTTCGTCTTCCGGTCTCTGATAAACCGATTATTTTAGGTGGTGTGATTGTAAGGTCTGGCAAACGCACAAATGATGATGGTCAAGAAGAGTCATTCGTAGCTGTCAAATTTACAAAATACCAGTCAAATGCAAAGCAACTTCTAGCGAAGTTTGTAAGAAAATACCATCATGATAGTGAGTTAAAGTACTATTTATAATGATAGGTTTCTCATAGTTTACATTCTCTTAGATACGTATTATGTAAAAGACTGAATACATGAGAGATTTATGACGTTATCCATATACGAATTCGACCAAGTTTACTGGGCTGCAAAGTTCAAGGAGCTTGGTTTTTCTGATTCTCATGTTTCAACATTTACTTCAAAGTACCATAAGCTTTCTTGTAGTGAATTATCTTCTGATTTTCCTGATTACGGGAGTCAGTTCCCACGCAAACTCCATTCTTATCTGTCTGATCAATATCATGATCAATCATCTCTTAAAATTGACTCACTTCACGAATCAAGTGATGGGTCTGTAAAGTTTATTTTTGAAACCACAGATGGTTGTCAAATCGAGTCTGTGTTGATGCCCGAACGAAGAAGAACTTCACTGTGTTTGTCTAGTCAGGTTGGGTGTAAGAGGGCCTGTAGTTTTTGTTATACAGGAAAGATGGGGCTTAAGCGAAATTTATCAACTGCTGAGATTGTGGATCAATACCGCATGGTTTCTCATTGGATGGTTCAAAATGCTGAATGGCAAAAATCCAATAAATTGCAATTAGATGCACTAGTAAGAATGCGAAAGGTAAATAATATTGTTTTTATGGGGATGGGTGAACCTCTAGATAACTACGATAATCTTTCAAAGGCATTAAATATTTTAATATCTCCCCATGGTTTTGCATTCCCTAAATCCAAGATTTCAGTTTCTACAGCCGGGCACTTAGAAGGTATCAAAAGACTAACAAAAGACTTCCCAAATCTACCGATTGCTCTGAGTTTGCATGCTGCATCTGTTTCACTTCGAAATAAAATTATGCCTATCAACAAGACTTGGAGTTTAATCGATGTATTGGCTGAACTAAGAGGTTTGCAAAACTCCGGTCGTCTCAAAAGGCTGTTGATTCAATATACCTTAATTGAAGGTGTTAATGATGGCGATGAAGAAATCCAAGGCCTTGTTCAGTTGTTAAGTGATATTGATTGCAAGTTAAACTTAATACCAATGAATGAGGTAGGTTTTTCCAGGTGGAAATCTCCCCAAGTAAAACGCATAGAAGCAATTCAAACAATGGTTTTGGAGGCTGGGATTCGGTGTATGGTTAGATATAGCAAGGCTCAAGATATTGGTGGTGCTTGTGGGCAGTTAAATAAGTAATCATAATGACTATTGAAATAACAAAAATAAATAACTCAACTTTAGATGAATGGTTTGAACTTAGGTTAGAGTCAATCAAATTTTACCCAAAATTTTTTCTTTCAACCTATGAATTAGAAGTACTCAAAGGTGTTGAACATTATCGTGGTGTAAAAAATTTATTTGGTGCTTACAAACAGGGAAAGCTTATTGGGATAGTTAGTTTAGCTCAATCTGATAATCCAAAATTGTCCCATAAAGCAAACATATGGGGGCTCTACGTTAAGTCTGAGCATAGTGGTGCTGGAATAGGTAAGAAGTTGGTATTGCATACTCTAAAATTTGCAAAAGAAGAGTTAAAAGTTGATATGCTAAATCTTGCGGTAGCTAGCATAAACCCGGGTGCTATAAGGCTTTATGAGTCATTGAATTTTAAAAGATGGGGTGTAGAGCCCGATGCCGTACGTGAAGGCGTCGAGTCTGTTGATGATTATTACTATTATTTAAGAATCTAATGATCAACACTATCTTCTGCATTGTTTTGATTTTTGAGACCTCTAGAACGTGCATCGAAAGAATATAAAAAAGGGATCTTGTCAGTCTTCTAA
Organism: Oligoflexales bacterium; assembly: GCA_023301465.1. Classification (GTDB taxonomy): domain Bacteria; phylum Bdellovibrionota_B; class Oligoflexia; order Oligoflexales; family JALZUQ01; genus JALZUQ01. The sequence continues at coordinate 79,626 of JALZUQ010000038.1, read as the reverse complement.
TAACATCTTTTATTTGACGGTGCTCCGTTCACCTATCTCAGAGGTCTGATAGACTTCTATCTAAGATGACTTTTTGACCACGGAGTATTCGGATGTGTTTTTCGATTTTAAATAGCTCTGATTCCATTGATTTAATCAGTTCCTACAATTGATAAAATACAACTTAACCCTTTACTAAGGTGTCGGCAGCTGACAAAGTTTACTAAGATTAAAGTATAGAATGAGAGTTATTATTATAAAATATATTGAACTTATAGTTTTTATTTTGTTCGCACAGCTTATTTCAGGTTGTGTCTCATATAAACATGGGTACATCAGTGAACTACTATATGAAAACCAACCAGTTCCAAAAGAAAGTTGTATTATCCGAGGCATTAAAAACGTTTCAAAGGTTTCTTTTAGAAAGGCATACAATGACCCTAGCATCTATAAATGTATGACTGATTGCATTACTAAAGTCCGTAGGTTTAGCTATCAAGTTGTAGGCGTCGATGGCTACTCGTACGTTTCGATTTACACTAGGAAATCCGGTAAAAAGATAAGAAACACTTATGGATGGTACCCAATTGGAAATATGGACTCTAAAAAAAGAAAGACTGTTACGAATGCTCTTAATGAAGTTTCAGCAAGCATATACAAAGAATGTGCCGAAGAAATCGAATAGATTTAATCAACTTCTGCGGAGGATAGTCTGGCCACAATTTTGGCTTTTAAAAACATATCTGTTCCTGCTTCTGTCCTGAGGCATGGTTTTTTTAATGGATAATCACAATATATTACCTCAGGTAGTGACTCAAAGAAGCAGAAAAATTTTGCTAAAATTTGATCTGTGGTTGGGCGATTTTAACATACAGGTATATCCAATATGTCATCCTTCAGCGAACAAAGTGAGCGTGAGGATCTGTTAGTATACTATAGAAGATCACTAAAAGACCACATCCAAAAACTATACCCTAATCACATGCCAAAAGAATCATACGTTTACATCCTCACTAACAAAAACAAAACCGTTCTTTATACTGGTGTAACAAACAATTTAACCAGAAGGTTGTTCGAACACAAAAGTAACATTAACCAAGGTTTTACAAGTAGATATAACGTTCATGAGTTAGTCTACTACGAAAAGTATAATAATATTCAAGATGCTATTTATCGTGAAAAAATGATCAAGAAACAACCTCGACTCAGAAAGAACGTACTGATATCTTCGGTAAACCCAATGTGGAGTGATCTTTCTGTCGGTATTCTGTAGTATGCCAACAGATCCTCACGCTTACTTTGTTCGCTGCAGGATGACGGCTGTTAGAGCGGCCATTATTTCGATTAAGAAAAATACGATGTTTATGTTTTTATTCCGAATTATTTATTATTTTGATCCAGCTTCTCAGCAAGTTCATTTAGTTTAGAAGCAAGCCTTTTTAGATCATCTTTTTCTCTCAGGCGAATTCTCTCAGAGTAATTTCCACCTTCAAGTTTTTTGATGAATCTTTCAATAGATACCAAAGGTCCATAAACCTTGTGAGTCATTTTAAATATCACAAAGCACATGATTGCAAGATAACTTATGAAAATCGCAGCCATGATGTAAACATTTCTGATGATGGCTTCATTCCAAATGAGTTCCCACTTTAAGGAGGGGTCTACAGAAAAGACTTCCATCATGTGTTCGTACTGTGAATAGAAACTTACGGTGATCATTGCCGCGATGACAAAGACAAAGACAACAGAGATCCCGATGGCCCACAATCCAATTCTTAGTTGTTGAAAGGGCTCAATGATGAGCGAGCGAAGATTTCGTTTACTGCGTTGAGAGTCTTGCATAAATTTTAGGCTCCTAGATTCACTACGATATTCTTCTGTTCGGACATTCCTTAGAGGAATTGAGGTGTTAGCACCATTATTTATGGCAAGTCCTTGGAAATATTAAACAAACAATCTTGCCTTTTGGGGAATTTTATTAGATAACCGCCTCTATGACCTTAAGTTCTTAAGCGGAGGAAGTTGCATTGAACGGATCAAGACATAAGAGAAAACATTCTAAGGGACGCAGAAAAGTCGGCCGTAAAAAAAGACGTGGAATGCGTAAGAGAAGAGCGTTACGTACTAAATAGTTTCGTATCCCTTTTTTACATCCAATTTATTTAAATAAAAGGTAGGGTCTATGGTTTCGCCATTGCGTGCTGGAGAAGTATATCATCTAGTCAAAAGTTCAGATCTCAAAAGTTTTAAAACTACTGCTTCGATACCTTTATCCCATAATATTATTTCTCAAGAACGTGCCGTAAAGGCTATTGAAATGGGTTTGGGGATTCAAAAGCCGGGGTATAATATTTATGCGGCTGGTATTCAAGGTACTGGGCATACAAGTGTTATCAAGGGTTTCCTTAAAAAATGGGCCGCAAACTCTACAACCCCACAAGATAGTATTTATGTATACGACTTTGAGAACAGAGAAACACCTAAGCTCATCCACCTTAAGCCCGGTAAAGCAAAAGTACTCCGAAATGGTATGGAAGACTTTATTCAGGTTCTTGCCAAAAAAATCCCTACTGTTTTACAAGCCGAAGAGTTTGAGAGCAGAGCAAACGAAAGATTAAATGCAGCTAGTGATCGTAAAAATAAACTATTAGTTGAGTTAGAAAAAATTGGGCGTGGTCGTAGTTTTTATGTGAAGACCACCGAAAATGGTATTGAAACCATTCCAATGTCTGGTGGGGAGATTTTAAATGAAGAATCCTATGAAGAACTAACTGCTAAAGAAAAAGATGAAATCGAAAAACGTCGTGCAGAGTTAGAACCCCATGTTTTAGAGTTTGCAAGACAGGTTCGTTCTATTGATACAGAAAGCAGAGCTTTCTTAGAAGAAATTAAAAAAGAGTTTGTGCATGAAATACTAAGTGAAGAACTTGTCTCGCTTAGAAAATCATTTAAAAACAATGAAGAAGTGACTGAGTATTTTGACCATGTGACTGAGTCCATCGTTGAAAACATTCAAAGCTTTATGGTGGAAGACCCAAAGCAAGGACAAGTTCCGAGTTATGACCCGCTTATTGGTAGTTTCGCAAAAGATCAAGACCGGTTTAGACGCTACCGTGTCAACGTGTTTGTAGACCACGGCAAAACAAAGGGTGCTCCGATTGTTTTTGAAAACAATCCTACTTATTATAACTTGTTTGGAAAGATCGAAAAAAACGTCGAAAACGGAATGTATCATACAGACTATACAATGATTCAGTCTGGTGCGGTGCACAAGGCCAATGGTGGTTATCTTGTCTTGAATGCAGCAGATGTTTTTAAGCAGTATGCTGTTTGGGAAAACCTTAAGAAAATACTCAGAACAAGATCTGGCTTTATTGAAGACATTGGCGAAAACTACTCAATGGTTCCAACAACTGGCATGAAGCCTGAGCCAATGGAGTTAGATCTCAAGATTATTATGATTGGGAATGAAGACATCTATCATCAGTTATTTACTTATGATGAGGATTTTCCAAAGATCTTTAAAATCAAAGCAGATTTTGATTACAAAATGAAACGAAGCAAAAAGAACATGAATGCTTATGTGGATTTTATTGCTTCTAGATGCAAAGTAGAGGACTTACTTCCGTTTAGTCGTTCCGGGGTCTCTTGTATGGTGGAATACGGTAGTCGTATCGCTGACGATAAAAACTATCTTTCTACTCAGTTTGGTCAATTAAAAGACTTAACCATCGAAGCGGATTTTATAGCTCGTCAAGCAAGCTCAAAAGTAGTCGACCGTAAACATGTTATGGGTGCTTTAGACCAAAAGTTTTACAGATTAAATTCGTATGAAGATTATTTCCTTGAAATGATTGCTGCAAAAGGTCTTGAAATTGATTTCAAAGGCAAAAAAATTGGTCAAACTTACGGGTTGGCAGTCCTTGATTATGGTGATTATAGTTTTGGAAAAGTTTGTAAAATCTCTGCAAATTCTTATATGTCTAACCGCGGGATTATCAACATTGAACGCAGTGCAAACCTGTCAGGTAATATTCATGAAAAAGGTGTCAGCATCTTATCTGCTTATTTGAATTCCATTATCAGTAAGAAAAAGAGTATTGGTTTTGGTGCCTCTGTTTGTTTTGAGCAGTCTTATGGAAAGATTGATGGTGACTCTGCAACCGTTACGGAGTTGGTAGCAATCACTAGTTCGTTATCAAATACGCCTGTTGAACAATGTTTTGCAATGACAGGGAGTGTAGACCAGTCTGGAAATATTCAGCCTGTTGGTGGTGTAAACGAAAAGATTGAGGGTTTTTACAGAACGTGCAAAGCCATCAAGTCCAAAAAACCATTTAAGTTGATGCTTCCTTACCAAAATGTGACAAACCTAATGTTGCACCACGAAGTAGTAGAAGCAGTTAAAAGCAAAGAGCTCATTATCTATCCTATCAAAACCTTCCCTGAAGCGTTTAAGCTGGTGACGGGTGTTGATTTTGGAATTAAGACTCTTCACGACAAAAAAATTAAAAAGGATTCAGCTGTTCAAAGAATTATTGATCGCTTTGATGTATCTGATGAAGAAGATGAAAAAAAATAGCGAAACCTATTTAAGAAAAATCGCAGCTTTCAAACAAAAGCTGCGATTTTTTTTGGAAAATAAAAACTACCTTGAAGTTCAAACCCCTGTGGTAGTTGACACACCGGGTGCTGAGGTTTTTCTGGACTTTTTTTCTACAACCGAGTCATTTGGTTCAAATCAGTCAAAAAAATGGCTTCAATCTAGTCCAGAAATTGAGATGAAAAAGATACTTGCCTCATCGGGTATCGAAAAAATATATCAAATTTGCCCTGTGTTTCGAAACTCTGAGAGCCCTACACCTTGGCATATGCCAGAATTTACGATGCTTGAATTTTATTCTAAAAATCATGATTTCCATAAGTTTATGAAAGAGTGTGGTCAGCTGATTCAAGGTGCTTGTGCCTTGAAGAAAAGCATAACGGAATTTCATATTGGAAAATTCTTAAATGAAAAATTTAATCTTCATTTAGATCAGCCTGAGAACTTCTTGATTGAAGCAAAGAAACGTTTTTCTTATACAAACCATGAAGACGATTTAGATTCGGTGTTTTCTAAGGTGTTAAATTTTGAGTGTGAATCTCAATTTAAGGATAAAGAATTGGTGGTGGTTACTGGTTATCCTAGTTTCCAATTAACTTTAGCAAAAGAGAATCAAGGGTTTTCTGAGAGGTTTGAGTATTTTGTTCACGGAGTGGAAGTTGCTAATGGTTTTCATGAGCTGACTGGAAAAGAAAACATAGAGCGTTTTGCAGAAATCCAAAATAAAAGAAAAAAACTTGGAAATCACCCTTTACCAATCAATGAAAAAGATATCCACGTGATCGCATCCAATGAGACTCCTTCCTGCGGAGTTGCGGTGGGAGTTGATCGTTTATTTGCATTAAGTGAAGGGCAGTCTTCACTGTATGAATAAAACATGGAGTGTCCGTAATTTTGACAGAGCAACTCTAGTTTCAGTTATCACTTTTAAGATACAACTTATGGTGACTTAAAAAAGTCAGTTTCAATAATATTAAATGCTTAGTGGGTGGTACGCTATTCGCTCTTCTATGGAATGAAATTTATTTTTTACAGGAGAGAGAAATGAAAAAAGTAAAATTATTTGGGCTTACGCTGCTCATGAGTTTTTGTTTTACCGGGTGTCTTTTAGAAGTAACAGAAGACGACTGGGATGATGATTGGGACAGTGGTTATTATTCAAGTGATGGTGAATGGGTTGTGACGGAAACAATTATCATTCCCCAAGAAATAAAAAGAGAATACGAAAATATAAAACAATGCGAAAAAGGTGCAAATGAATCAACTCCTTATTGTTTTGAGAGCGAAAATCAAAAATGGAAAAACCGCTGCCGTGGAGAAGAATGTCACCCGGTGAGTGTTAAAGTACACTATGAAGTGGATAAGGACCTTGGTGAGCGTCAAGCAGTTGTTGTAGAGGCTTTCGATAATAGACATTTTACAGGTTCGCCGGTAGCAACTACATCATTATCAAACTTTGATACATCTAGAACGGGTGAAAGAGCTGATACTAGATTATTTTTACCTTCAGGTAATTTTTATCTTAGAGCTTTTATTTCTAGGGAAGATCAAACTGTTACTCCTTACTCATATCAAGACATGGAATTAGTGGCAAATAAACCAATGGGTGTTTACGGTGCTATTTCTCAAATTCAAAGCATAGATGTTTATGACGGAGATAATAGACTCGAAGATGTAGATATTGTGATTAATAAACTATTTACAAAGCCAGGTTCTGAGCCGCAAATACATGCAAAAGCTAGGGTCAAGATTAAGTCTGATGACATTGAGGGTATTGAAAACGACCGTAAAATCATGATTCAGTTTTTAGACACAAACGATATTTTAAGAAATCCAGAGTACTTATTTGAATTGAATACTGCATCTCTCAAGGTTGTTGGAAAAGAAGGTTCCGCCGAGTTTGTCACTCCAAACCTAGAGCCTGGAAAATATGTAGTGTTTGTTTTTATCGATTCTGATGCAAACGGTTACTACGACGATGGAGAGTTTGCACAAATTTCCTCTGGAAGTGGATCATCTCACCTAATCGAAATTAAAGAAGATAGAACTGCTTTGATTGAGCTTGAACTAATTTCTAATCCCGACCTTTCCTACTAACGCAGTCTTTTTAGACCCCGTCCAAAAAGAGGGCAAGCATTTAAGTGCTTGTCCTCTTGTCTTATCTTGAGTTTAAAGGCAGTATAAAGCTCAGAATTTAATCAATTCTTATGTGTTTTTAGTCAACATTTAATGTATATTTTGATAACCATAAGCCATACGAAATGAGGAACTATAATGAATTGTACAAAATTTTCACACTTAATGACCATCGCTTTTATGAGCCTTTCTTTTTCCAGCTTACATGCTGCGGAAGCAACATTAAAAGTAGGAGTTGTTGATATTCAAGCTGTCATTCTAAATGTAGAAGAGGGCAAAGCTGCTCGTGCTAAATTAGAAAAAGAAATTAAAAACCAAGAAAAAACATTAAAGAGTCGCCGTGCACAAATCGAAAAAATCGGTAAAGAGATGCAATCAAAGATGGCTCTTATGAGTAATGAAGCTAGAATGAAAAAACAAAAAGAAGTTCAAGCAAAGCTTTTGAAGTGGCGTAAAGATGAGTATGATTTTCAGTCGAGTATCAAAAAACGTGAGAATCAAGCGACGCAACAGATTGCTGTTAGAATTGCAAAACTTTCAGAGAAAATTTCTAGCGAAAAAAAACTATCATTAGTTTTTGAAGCAAATAGTTCAGGTCTTCTTTATGTTGCAAACCCAATCAATTTAACAAAAGAAATTATTGATCGTTACCCAAAGTTTGTAAAAACACTTCCAAAAACTGCTGCTAAGCAAAAATCTAAATAATGAATACGCCCACAGTTCCTTTTGGAAAAGAACATATCAAGGCGGTCATACCACATCGAACTCCTTTTCTGCTTCTCGATCGAGTTACAGAAATAGAAGCTGGAAAGCGTATTGTTGCTGAGTTAGCGGTGGATGAATCAAACCCTGTATTTCAAGGGCACTTTCCCGGAAACCCTGTTCTCCCGGGTGTCTATCAAGTTGAAGGCCTCGCTCAAACATCCGGTGTTTTAGTTGGGTATATACCGGGGCTAAAGTTTAATTCTTGTGTTTTAACGACGGTAGATAAAGTTAGGTTTCGATATGTAGTAAAGCCCGGCGAACTACTGAGGTATGAAGTTGAACTTTCAAAGCATAGAGCTGGATTCTTTTGGTTTGAAGGTAAGGCTTTTGTTGGTGATCAATTGGCTTGTAGTGCAGAGTTTTCTGCAAGGATGTTTAAGTGAGTAATCAAATCCACCCTTCGGCTTCTGTGGAATCTGGAGCAGAGCTATCTGCCAATGTCCAAGTTGGTGCGAATGCATTTATTGGGTCCCAGGTTACTCTTGGTGATGGTGCCATTGTTCATCCTAATGCGGTGATAACGGGTAAGACAAATATTGGTAGCAAGACAGAAGTTTTCCCATTTGCGACGGTTGGAAGCAAACCTCAAGACTTAAAGTTTAAAGGCGAAAATGCTGAGTTGTGGATAGGGTCTAATAATCAGATTAGAGAATATAGTAATATTAGTATTGGTACTGAACATGGCGGCATGAAAACGGTGATTGGTGATAATAATTTATTTATGGTCTACACCCATGTAGCCCATGATTGTATTATTCAAAACAACTGTGTTATTGCGAATGCGGTTCAGGTCGCTGGTCATGCAGAGATTGGAAACCATGTTGTTGTTGGTGGTGTGAGTGGAATTCATCAATTTGCTCGTATTGGTGACTACGCAATGATTGCTGCTGGATCTATGGTTGCTCTTGACGTTACTCCATTTACGACAGCTTTTGGAAACCGTGCAGGTCCAACGGGGTTGAATATCTTAGGACTAAAAAGAGCAGGGTTTTCTTCAGAAGATATTAGGTCGATCAAAACCATGTATAAAATGGTTTTTAACGAGAATAATTCTTTGGCCGATGCTCTTTCAAAAATCGATGAAATCATCGAAGATTCTAAGGTTAGACAAACATTTACAAGTTTTATTAGGGCTTCTAAAAGAGGTTTGAGTCGTTAAAAAAATATTCATATCAGCGGGAGAGCTTTCAGGTGATCTGCTAGGTGCAGAGCTGATTCGAGTATTACAAAAAGAACTTAAAGAGATAGAAATACTTGCTGTGACTGGACCAAATATGCGTGAGCTAAAGGTTTCATCAGCAGGCTGTATAGAAGAGCTTAGTATGATGGGCTTTTCTAGTGTTGTTAAAAATGTTTTGCGTTTAAAAATTTATGAAGAAAATATTCTTCATCAGGTTCGAGATTTTAATCCTGATGTTTGTGTTCTGATTGATTTTCCAGGTCTTCATTTTAGGCTTGGTAAAAAATTAAGAGGATATAATTTTAAAGTTATACAATTTGTTGCACCCAAGGTGTGGGCGTGGGGACAAAAAAGAGTTCAAAAATTTAAAGCAAGTTTTGACAAAGTTTTTGGTGTTCTGCCTTTTGAGGAAAAGTTTTTCAAAAGCCATCATGTTGATTATCAGTATATTGGTAGTCCGCATTCAAAAAGAATCAATCATATTGTTCCTGAAAATTTAGATAAATATGGATCATTTGGAAGTTGGCTTTGTTTCTTGCCGGGGTCTAGAAAAGCTGAAATTGTAGGTTCCAAAGAGGCTATTGCATACTTAAATCTTAAGCTACCTTCAAATATTGGTATCATCATTCCCGTTGCTAGTAATTATTCAGTTGAAGAAGTGGCTCATTTACTAGGGGTTAATATACAAGACCCTGGTAATCGTGTTTTCTTTGTAAATAGTAAGCAATACGAACATATGAAAGCCTGTGATGTTGCCTTTGCTACTTCGGGTACCGTTACTTTAGAATTAGCTCTTATGGGTGTGCCGAGTATTATTTTTTATCAAACAAGTGCTCTAAAGTACTATTTTGGAAAAAAAATAATCGCGGTACCTTATATAGGTCTTCCGAACCTTATATTGGATAAAGGTGTCTTCGCCGAGTTCATTGGGCCGCCAAAATTTGAAGAAATTGAAAAAGAGATTACAGCTCTTTTGTTTGATGAGTCTAAGCGTTCAAGGGTTTTAACGGATTTGAGAACTATTCAAGATATGCTAAAACTCGATCCTTGGTCAACTTTTATAGAAGAGTTGAAGAAGGTTATGAAATGAAGCATTTATTAAGTTTTGTTTTAGAGCAGTTAAGAAATCATAAAAAAAACTTAGTTAGTTGTTTGATTGCTTTGTTAGTGATGAGTGTTTCTCAGGGAATGTTGATTTTTTTGATCGGGCCTGTTGTCAAAACTATGTTTGGTTTTTCAAAAGATGCCTTGAAAGAAGACAGTCAGTTATTTGATAAAATTGCTTCATTCTTATCAATTGATATTCCAAGCTCCCTACAACATTTTGTGTGGTTAGTGCCTTTGGTGTTATTTTGTATTGGTCTGGTTAGAACGCTTAGTTTGTTTTGGTATAGCTACCAAGTTGAAGTGTTGGTGTTAAGAGTCATAACAAATTTAAGAGTTCGATTTTTTTCTGGTTTTTTAAAACTAAACTACTTGAATATTTCCAAAAAAAATCATGCTCAATGGGCATCACACATCATGAATGATGTTATTTTGTTTCAAGGGTTATTTGCTGATTTTTGTAAAGTTGTTATTCGCGATATGACGATTGTTTTTGCAAGTGTCTGTATTCTTCTTTGGGTTGACCCAAAGGTCTTTTTTATTGTTCTTACGGTGTCTTTTTTTCTTGGAGGCTTTATAAGGCTTGTGTCGAGCCTTTTGTTTGGTTACTCAAAAAAACTGCAAAGGATTCAGGCTAAAATGGCAGAGTGGTTAGACCATTTTAGTAATTTTCAGGAGTTTTTTAGATTCGATACAACTTTTTATATGAATCAAAAGTTTAAGGATCTTAATGTAGATTTTTCGAAATCGGCAAAGAAAATCTTTAAAGTAGCGAGTTTTTTTAGCCCGTCGATTGAATTTGTTGTCATCTTAATGATTGGCGTAAGTTATGTGTTCTACTTTAATTCTGAGTATTTTCTTCAAATTTTGGCATCACTTGCTTTTATGGTCAAGCCAGTCAGAAATATTAGTGAACAATATTCTAGGTGGTCTCGTGTTCAAGGTGCTCTTTATGAAGTGAACAAACTAATGGTTCCAGAGTCTAATCAGGTTAAAAATGCTAGTGTAAAGATTGAAGTCACAGATAAATATTTGAATATTTTAGACATGTCTATGAAAGATCATAACCGTGTCTTTCGCTTTGAAAACATTCAATTGCCTAGATGCAGGTTTATTAAAATCATGGGTGATTCAGGGGTGGGAAAAACTACATTTTTAGAAATGCTAGCAGGGCTTTATTCTGACCATGGGCAAAAGAATTTTTTTGCTCTTATGTCTCAATATAGCTTCTTATTCAATGGGAGTTTAAAAGAAAACATTTTGTATGGAAATAAGATAGATAGTATTTCGGATTCTGGATGGATTTCTTGGTTTAAAGAGTTTGATCTTTCTAAGCATTCTATTAATGACATGATTGATGCAAGTCGTTTTGGTTTGTCTGGTGGGGAATCTCAAAGAATAGCTTTGATGCGAACCATTATTTCTGGCAAGAAATTTTTGATGTTAGATGAGCCTTTTGCTGCTTTAGATCTTAAAAATTCAGAGAAACTTACAAAAATTTTAAATTCTCAAATTATAGAAAATAATATTACTGTAATAATGGTCTCACATGATAAAAAACAACTTACAAAATCAGATTGTGTATTGTGGATAGATTCTAGGCAAAAAACTCATTTCATTGATATGAGGCACAATAAAATCATTCCTGAATTTAAAGCTTGGTTAGAATCATGATTCATATTTTTAGTCTGCCTTTAAGGTTTTTTATAAATACGATTCAATTGCTTAGGCGAACTTTATATAAAATAGGTGTGTTAAGGTCAGATGAGTTGTCTGGTTATGTGTTGTCTGTTGGTAATGTTGAATTTGGCGGAACTGGGAAAACTCCATTAGTTATCTACTTGGTGGAGTCTCTTGTGTCTAAAGGTTTTCGTCCTGTTGTGTTAACTCGTGGGTATGGTTCTTCATTGAAAAGAAATCAGTTTGCCGTAATGAGGGGTGGTAAAGTTGTCTTTGGACATAAGTTAGAAAGCTGCGATGAGCCGAAGTTGATTTCAAAGAAAAACCCTAATGTACCTATTGTTGTCGGAAGAAAGAGAAAAGAAGCAGCTTCAAAATTTTTAAATTTTGACGATAAATATAACCCAACTCATTGGATTTTAGATGATGGATTTCAGCATTTATCTATCAAAAGAGATTTTGATATTTGTCTTGTTACGGGTGATTTTTTCTTCTCAAAGTATCTTACTAGACCTTTTTCAAGAGAGTTTGTTTTCACAAAAGATAATGCAGACTTAACTCTTCTTACAAAAACGAATAAGAAACAAAACGGAATTAGTCACTGCAATTTTGAAATAGAGGGTGTTTTTCATGCTGTTTCTAATAAACCGCTTGAAGTTCATAAGAAAATTTCATTATTTGCTGGAATTGCAAAACCTTTGTTTTTAAAAAACCAATTAGTAGAACTTGATTATATCGTCACACATCAACTCTTTATAGATGATCATGCGTTGGTCTCTAAAAAATCATTTGTAGATTTAGTTCAAAAAGGATTACCAATTGTTATGTCTGAAAAAGATTTTTTCAGACAAGAGAGTTTTTTTTCTAATTCTCGCTTTGATATTTACCTGGTTAGGCAAAATGTTCGTGTTGACGATGCATTGTTTCAAAGTATTTTCGAATTTGTTAACGCCTAAATTTATTAAACTATCATTGTTTTTTATGTTTTTTTTAAAATCATAAGTAAGGATTTAAACACTTACTTCCTTAAGGTTTATCAGTGAGCACCGAATGTATTACAGAATCTATGAGTTCATTTAAATTATTTATCTAGTATAGGATCGACTTATGAACCCGACGCAGAATAACAATCAACCCTTGAATCAGTCGGAAGGGTTTTCATCTCACACAAATCCGGAGACCAACCCGTTTACGGCAGACCTCAAAGGCGAGTTTTCTTCCAATTTTGGAACAAACACAAATGCTGTTTCTGAGATTTTTAAAAGTGGCGATTTCAATGGTGGCAATAAAAACAAGAATATTTTTATTATTCTATTTTTGCTCCTTCTAATCGGTGGTTTATCTTACTTCTTATTAATGGGAGGTGAAGAGGATTATGATACAGCTTCAACTGAGCCAACAACAGAAGAAGTATCTGATGCGACCGAAACACCAGAAGCAGCTGTTGCGGAAACAAAAACGGAAGAAGCTTCATCTGATGAACCGCCAGCAATAAAAGAAAAAATGGTGGTCGAAGAACCAGCAGAAGTAGTTGAATCTGCCCCAGCTGAAATTGTACAAGGACCGGAATTAGACAATCCAGATGTTTCAGAAATTGCTCCTGATGCATACGAAACTGAAGCTAATGATGTAATGCCAAATCAAGTTGTTTCAGGTTCAGTGAGTTTGATTGCTCCGGGACCAAACAACAGTATTGAGTACAATGAAGGTTTATCTGGTGCAAAGTTCACTTTTTCTGGGCCAGCATCACATATCATCTTTTCAAGACATCCATCACTTGCATTTATTGACCGTAAAATCACTTTAAACGGTGGATCATCATACACATATACAAACCCTAAGCCGGGTACATGGTTTTGGGCAGTGATGAGTTCAGATGGCTCTCAATCAGAAGTTCGTTCATTTACTGTAAGTGCCCCAGCAAGAGCAAACGTAACTGTGATTCAACCCCAGCCGGGAAGCTCTATTGCAGCAAATGGTGGAATCGTCAGCTGGCAAACTTCAGGGGATGTGACATCTTACCGTGTTGAGATGATTCCTGGTCAAAGTAATGATTGGGCAAACCCAACTCGTTATGCAACAGCGTCAGAGTCTGCTCAGTTAAATGGTGCAGAGCCGGGTCAGTACCAAATGCGAGTGGGTGCTTTTTCAAGAGTATCTGGCCGCTGGGAATACACTTCACCTTTTAGTGTGAGTGTTCAGTAATTTTTAAAAATATGATTAGAAAGCCTACCAATAACTTGGTAGGCTTTTTTTATGGAATGTAAAATAGAAAATAAAAAAAATCGACTTAGACAAAATCTTTTAAAATTAGATTTCACTGATCATTCTAGAGAGTCTGCTCAGATAAAAATTCTTTTTAAAATTAATCAGTTAATTGAATCATATCAACCAGAAACAATTTTTACTTTTTTTGGTTTTAAAGATGAACCAGTGATAGATCCTGCAATTCCAGACGGCATTAAGTTTTTGTATCCAAGAATTAAGGATTATAAGTTGCACGAAATGGATTTTTATCCTTGGTTTGAAGGGCAAGCCTTTACAACAAATTGCTATGGAATAAAAGAACCATTAGTCAGTAAGTTTAAAGAAATAAAAACTGAAAACTCATTGATTTTAATTCCTGGGTTAATGTTTGATTATCAAGGGAATCGCCTTGGCTACGGCGGTGGATATTATGATCGCTATTTAAGTACTCATAAATTTAAATTGAAGATTGGTGTTTGTTTTGAACAAAGAATTAGGTCTGAAATTCCGGTGTCTGAAAATGATGTTGGTGTAGATGTTGTCGTTACTGAAAAAAGAGTTTTTTACAGTTAGTGCTAAATATATTGAATGTAAGATAATACTGGGCCTAAAATTGATAGAATAATTGGTAGAAACACCCCGAAGAATTCCCAAAGTGGCATGATTTGATTTATTTTAAATATGGAACTTTGGTTGCTGATATAACTTGTTTGGATAGTGCTTTTAATTTTCGCTTCTTCTATTGAATCTAATGTTTCAATTAAATGTATGATATTTTTTAAACTGATCAGATTAATTTTTAAAATTTCATTTTGTAATGCTTTAGTAGAAAGAGTATGAACACATAAACTGAACAAAATACATGAAATATTTAACGATGAAAAAATAGTTTTTTGCCAAAATAAATAAATTAAAACAAATAAAAGAATGATGTAATAAAAACTAGCTTTTGTTCTCTTTATTGATAGGAATTGACTTCGATGATGATGGGCTTTCTGTTTTTTTTGCAAGCATTCTAATCCTAAATGAAGTTTTTCATTTGGGGGTATCCCTTCTAGCAGAAGTTTTAAAACACTGCTTGAAAATATTGAAGAATGATTTATTAACTTATGAACTTCGTTCTTAGAGATAATCGTCGTAAGATCTAATATTTCATTTATATAATTTTTCTTTGTTTGTTGTGCAATTTTAATAGTAAACTCAGAATAAAACAGAGACTCTAAGCCTTTAATTATCGTAATTGTATTTAAGTCATCAAATGACTATTTTCGGTCTAAAATAGTGTTTTGAAAGAATTTTTGAAAGTCAGAGTTTTTCTGAGCAAGATTTTTAAGTGTAAATCCGGGAATAAGATATATGATACATTCTGACTCAGTTTCTACGTTTGCTCCACGCACTGCCGCTTCGAGAACTCCGATCTCACCAAAGAAATTTTTTCCATGAAGTTGTGCAATTTTTTTACCGTTCTTGATAATATTCACAGTGCCAGTATCAATAATATAGAATGCTTCCGCTGAATCTCCCTCTTCAAAAATAGTGGTTTTGGCAGCCCACCTTTGTTTTTGCATTAACTGAGCTATAGATTGAATGAGGTTCAATTCCGCAGACTCAAATCCTTTAATATTTGAGAGGAATTCAATATTACTTTTTAAGTTAAAGCCAAGTATTTCAACCGATTTTTCTTCCATGTTCTGATGCCTCAGGGGTTTTTGAGTTAATTGAAAGAATACCTTTATATGATCGCATGATCAGGCTTAATCTCTCAAGCTTAAATGATTTTTTTTTGATTGCCATCGGCTCATTTGGTTTGTCATGGAACTAGGTTGTGCAAGGAACCTTGCAAAATCTAAAAACAAGTTTAATGACGTTTCTTCTCTTGTAGATATTCTATAATAAATTTTTTTCCAGTAGGGGATAAGCTGAATGGCTTGTTGCTCAGTGATTTGAAGTTTTTTAAAGTATATGTCGGGATTCTCTCTCATGTTTAGCTCGGCCTTAATAGCAGCCTCATTGAGAGCTTCAGTCAATCTGGGGTCTTTAGATTTTGTAGATTGCCAAATAGCATAAACAAAAGGCAATGCCGTCAGTTCATACCATTGGTGACCTAAATCTAGAGTATGGCTATTAGATTGTCGTTTTTTGCTAAAGAAATGAGTTAAAGCCTTATCTCCTATGACAAGCTTTAAGCTCCAAGCATCTTGATCGTGTTCGTTAATATTGATTTTACCAAACCATAAAAATGATAAAATTTTTATAAGCTGTACACTTGTTTCAGAGTCTGCAGACAGTACAAGCTTTGGAGGGTTTTTGTATGGGTTCGATATAGAGTATTGAGCAAGCTCTTTCCATGCCGAAGTGCGTTCATTAAAATTTTGAAGGTTATGTTTTTCTAAAATTTTTTTAGCAACAAGGTTGCGTTTTTTTATGTGTTGGTAAATACCTTCTTCTTGACCTTGGATGACGGCGATAACAGAATAAACATGGTCTGCAGCACAAACCCCGTGAGGGCTAATATTTTTCATATTTGGGTAGTGATTCAAGCAAATACTTGAGCATGGACCACTTGAAACTTTGTTTTTTCTTACCAGTTCATTAATAGTTTTAGGGTGATCCTCTATGATGTTAAAAGATTTTTTTGTGATCTTTTCAAACTCATATTTTAAAGGATACATATTCCAATACTTCACCCAAGCGATTGTATTAGGTGAATTCATACAGATTGTTCCATTTCATATTCACAAAAGTTTTTAAAATGCTTTAAGAATAATTCAATTTGTGGATTTGTATGTAAAAACGATAAAAAAGAAGCTTCATATGCTGACGGTGCAAAATAAAAATTATGTTGAAGCATATATTGAAAGAATCTTTGATAAGTTTTTGTAGAAAGATGAGAAGAAGTCTCATAATTATTAATTCGATGCTTAGTAAAAAAGAAACCAAACATCCCACCACAGTGATCCGTTTGAATCGGAAGGTTATAATCAGAAGCAATAGATTTCATTCCTTCTGAGATTTTTTTACTTTGTTGATCAAGAACTAAATAGTCTTTGTTTTTTAGTTGGGAGATGGTTTCTAATCCAGCGGTTACTGCAATGGGATTTCCAGAGAGTGTCCCAGCTTGATATACATCTCCTTCAGGTGCAACACATGCCATTATCTTTGAGTTGCCACCATATGCAGCCAAGGGCATGCCTCCACCGATTACCTTGCCAAATGTAGAAAGGTCAGGCTTAAAATTTAAGATAGATTGAGCTCCACCAAATGCTACACGAAAACCTGTCATGACCTCATCAAAAATAATGCAAATATTATGTTCTGATTGAAGCTCTCTGATAGTTTCTAAAAACTCAGTTTCAGGCTTGATAAATCCGCAGTTACCCATCATTGGTTCTAAAATAATGGTGCCTATGTCAGAGTGAGAAGCAATACACTCTTTTAGGGCTTGAGGGTCATTGTATGGAATTAAGTGAGTATCTTTGACAATGTTTGCAGGAACGCCTCCAGAGTTTGGAGACCCGAATGTTAGTGCACCAGAACCAGCTTTTACAAGATAGAAGTCACAATGCCCATGATAGCAGCCAGAAAATTTAATAAACCCTGGTTTTTTCGTATATCCACGAGCAACCCGCATTGCAGACATGCATGCTTCGGTTCCTGAGTTCACAAGCCTGAGTTTTTCCATGCTTGGAACAGCTTCTCTAATCTCTTGTGCGAGAGTGGTTTCTTTAAGGGTTGGAGCACCAAAACTTAATCCACCTTCACAGGCCTCTTGAACGGCTTTTCTTACGCTAGGATTATTGTGTCCCAAGATAGCAGGCCCCCAAGAACCAACAAAGTCAGTATATTGGTTTCCGTCGATATCCCATAGTGAAGTTCCGTCTGCTTTTGAGATGAAGAGTGGAGAGCCACCGACACTTTGGAAAGCTCGTACAGGAGAGTTTACGCCACCCGGCATCAGTTTTTTGGCTTGTTCATAAGCTGTCTTTGAGCGAGAAAATGATTTTTCTTCCATGGTAAACTCCTTCATTCTTCAATCTATGTAAGTGGTTATAGTATAGTTTGGGGGGTAGGGCTATATATAAAATAATAATAATATTAGATTGTTAGCTCTGTTTTTTCAAAGTTTTAAGCTGAAAGTAGCTAATTTTTTGACCTGTTTGTTGGTTTTAGTGTAGAAAGCGTCTACCACAGTATATTGAACCACCAATGGAGATCTTTATGTCCTCTAGCTCAGTCTTTGAAAATTTTGCAGCCGGCCTTAATAGTTGGCTTGGTAGTATGAATGCTATTTTATGGCATGACTATGTTTTGTTTACGATTTTAGGAACAGGAATATTCTTTCTGATTGCTACAAAATTCTCGCCGATTGTTGCCTTAACTCACGGTATTCAAGTTCTCAGAGGTAAATTCGATAAAAAAGATGACCCAGGAGCCATTAATCACTTTCAAGCTTTATCAGCTGCATTATCTGCAACCGTTGGTTTAGGAAATATCGGTGGTGTTGCAATTGCCATTTCATTAGGTGGGCCGGGAGCTGTCTTTTGGATTTGGGTTGTAGGTCTTGCTGGAATGGCACTGAAATCAGTCGAAGTAACTCAAACCATGCTTTACCGAGATACTTCTAATCCTATGCGACCTTTAGGTGGTCCAATGTATGTTGCTTCAAAAGGTTTTGAAGAAATGGGTATGGGTAGATTAGGTAAAATTGTTGGTGGGATTTTTTGTGTAACTTTAATTATTTCGGCTGTAACTGGTGGAAATATGTTTCAGGCATGGAATGTTGGTGGATTAGCTGAGTCATATTTTGGAGTACCAAAAATTTGGACAGGTATTTCACTCGCACTTATTGCGGGTATCGTTATTATTGGTGGTATTCAAAAAATAGGTTCTTTTGCAGGGAAACTTGTTCCGTTTATGTGTGGGATTTATCTTGTAGCATCCATTGCAATTTTAGCCACGAAGATCGACATGATCCCTGAGTTATTTGTCCTTATCTTTAAATCAGCTTTTTCTCCTTCTGAAGCACAAGGTGCTTTTTTAGGTGGAAGTGTGGGTTATATTTTCTTACTCGGAATGAAACGTGCGTTATTTTCCAATGAAGCTGGGCAAGGTTCTGCTCCTATTGCTCACGCAGCTGCGAGAACAGACGAGCCAGTAAGAGAGGGTATTGTTGCTGGAATGGAGCCATTCATTGATACGATTGTAGTTTGTACGATTACAGCACTTGTGATTTTATCATCTGGTGCTTGGAACAGGGCTCCAGAGTCATTTTTATCAAATGCTCCTCAAGAAGTATCTCGCCGAGTTTCTACAAGTGATGCTTCTATGACGAATATTGATTATGCTCCTTCGGTTTTGGTGGGTAAGCGTAAGGTTGGTGATTTAGAAAAATCATGGCGTCGTGGTCAAACTGTTTTTACGGTAGTGAGTGCTGGAAACAATGCAGATACTGGAAATAATCTTCATAGGCTACACGGAGAAGTGATAGAAAATCCTGATGGTACCTTTGCTGCTAAATGGGATACTTTTAGTGTAAAGGCTGATCAGATGATTGACTTCTCTGAGAAGTCTGGGGTGTTTGTGAATTATCCGGGTGCTACTTTGACTTCATTAGCATTTGATTTAACATTTGATGGTTTAGGTGCTTGGATCATTACGTTAGCCTCTTTTTTATTTGCAATTTCAACGATCATTTCATGGGGTTACTACGGCGAGCAAGGTGCTGTTTATCTGTTTGGTGAAAGATCAGTGCTCCCTTATAAGTTGTTGTTTCTATGCTGTACGGTAATTTCTTGTGCCGGTTTGGTGACTAGAGACACAGAGTTAGATAATTTAACTGGGTTTGGTACTGGTGTGATGTTGTTTGCAAATATCCCTTTAATGTGGATTTTCGCAAGAAAGGGCCTTTCTGCTTATCATGAGTATGTAAGAAAATGGAAAGCCGGAGCCTTTGACTGACCGGTTAGCTTATTATAGCAAGTCATTTTGTGTAGACGCAGTAGTCATATTGACATACGTTATGAAAGAAGCAAAATACGGAGCATTGTAAATGTACGGATTAAAAAAAATTTACGGAAAATTAAACTCTTTAAATCCAATCTCAAAAAAACCTAACAAGGTTGTTGTCAGGGCAGGGTTTGAGCATGCTAATACAGAAAGCGTTAAAACTGCTAACGTCCAAAAAGTTGAGAGAGATTTATTAAAGTCTAAAGTTAATCTTTATATGAGAATGCCGTTCTAATATAAAGATCAATCTACTAAAAAAGCCGCGAGATTTTTCTCGCGGCTTTTTTGTTTATAAACCAAATAATTAAAGGAAATTTGGTGCACATGGTCGACGGTTATAATCACATGAAATGGCACTTCTCATTAACTGCAAACTTTCTGCAGAATATGTTGGAGTACCAGTAAAGTCTCCCCAGCTATTTCCACCAAAACTAGAAGTAGAATTTACCGCCCCGAAGAAACCTCCAGCACAATTGATTGAGTCTTTACATACAATAATGGGTCCGCCGGAATCACCTTGAGCAACAGATGATTGAACTGTTCGTTGGTATCCAAGTTTAGTTGCCGTTGATGCTGAATAAACCCCATCAGCTGTTAGGTATGGAGATGAAGTTTTGACTTCATTATATCCAAATCTTTTTGTCCCAAAACCATCGCCAGTGGCAGTCTCGTAACATTTATTAGCTGGGGTCTTAAGTAATTTATTATAGTTTCCATAGCCTAGAAGTTTGATTTTTTGGTTGATGGCAGGGGGAGTGGTCATCACTTTTAAGTACCTGCCTCCCTGCGATATCATATTGGTTCCAGTGCCGATTGGAAACACAACTACTGCTAAATCGTAAGTTTGCATTCCGTTGAATGTATTACCAACTAGTGAACCAAGTTGATTCATTTGTTGGATAATATTTTGAGCTCCTACTGAGCTTTCGTCACATGCGTAATTATAATATAAGTTGTCTTCTAGTTGATCGATTTGCTTGCTGTAAGAATCAATTACTCCACTTCGTCTTATGGTTTCATTGGCGACAAAAGCATTCACGCTTTTAACGGAAACTCCATTTGGTTGTTGTACATAAGGGTAGTCATAGCCCCTAGTGCCAGAGTAAACGCAATGTGCTGCAGTGATCATGGTTTGATCGTTTACAAACGTTCCTGTACAAAATCCACGGCCTTGTCCGTCACGTAGCATGGTCACTGCTGGTTCTTGAGTGGTGACAAAACCATTTGTTACTTTTATGTCAGAGTTTGCATTTTGAGTTCCACAATTTGTCATTTGACATAAAACGACAATGCAAAAAAATAATTTACATGGCAGTTTTTTATAACTGTGCATCGTTCCTCCTCATCATATTAGGTTTTTTATTTGTTACTTACTTATTATCCCATATTTTTATGCTTTTACGGGCGGAAGAAGTTGTGCCACAAGGTATATGACTATCTTCAATAGGTAAAATTACTAAAATTATGAGTTTTAAAAATCCAATTATAATTACAATTTACGACATATGATATAAATTGCGATAATCATTAAGATGCAGTGTTCTTAAATGTTGATGTTCTAGTAGAAGGTAAGGTATTTTTGCAATCCGTTAATGCTCAAAAAAATAAATCAAATTCTCGTGGTTTTGGCACTTTTCAAGGTGTTTATGTTCCAAGTATTTTAACAATATTTGGTGTGATTATGTTTCTCAGGCTCGGTTGGGTTGTTGGGAATATGGGTCTATTTAAGACTATTGTCATTGTCTGTCTAGCAACAGCAATAACTTTTGTTACTGCACTATCTATTTCTGCAACAGCGACTTCCATGAAAGTTGGGGGTGGCGGTGCATACTACATGATTTCTCGTTCATTGGGTATGGAAGCAGGAGCCGCAGTTGGTCTTCCGTTATATCTTGCCCAAGCACTTGGTATTTCGTTTTATTTAGCTGGTTTTTCTGAATCGTTGGTGAACTATATGCCTGAATGGTTGCCCCTTAGCGAAATGATGATCGGTTTGATTTTCTTATTCTTGATCGCATTAGTAGCATTTTTTTCAACTGATGCTGCTCTTAAAGTCCAGTTCCTCATATTGACGATTATTGTCTTGGCCATGGTGAGCTTTTTTATTGGTCATGAAAGGCCAATTGTTTTAAGCCCTGATGCGAAGCTGCTTCCTGATGCTTCTTTTTGGACGGTGTTTGCGGTGTTCTTTCCTGCTGTAACGGGGATTGAAGCCGGGATTTCAATGTCTGGGGATCTTAAAGATCCGAGAAGATCATTGCCACTAGGAACTTTAGCTGCGGTTGTAACAGGTTTGATTGCCTACATCATGATTCCTATTATATTCAGTTCTAGAGCAAGCCTTGATGTTTTAAAAACCAACCCAATGATTATGGAAGATCTAAGTTATTATGGCCCTATCATCATTTTAGGTGTCTGGGGAGCGACGTTATCATCTGCACTAGGAGCCCTTTTAGGAGCACCCAGAACTCTTCAAGCTTTGGCAAAGGATAGAGTTGTCCCTAGGGTAGCAGCTAAAGGTGTTGGTGAAGCAGACATTCCGCGTAATGCAACAATTATTACTTTTGTGGTTGCGGCCTTAGGGATTTGCTTAGGCGATTTAAATGCAATTGCACCAGTATTGTCAATGTTCTTTTTGACGTCCTATGGAGCGTTAAATTTTATTGCAGGTATGGAAGGTGTTATTGGCAACCCTTCTTATAGACCTCAGTTTCAAACACCATGGATCGTTTCACTATCAGGTGCACTAGCTTGTTTTGCTATCATGTTTATGATCGAAGCAGGTGCAACCTTAGTGGCGATTAGTGCAACCGTTTGCGTCTATTACTTTATGCAAAGAAGAAGACTTCAGGCCCATTGGGGTGACATGAGACGTGGGATGCTTATGTTGATGGCTCGTCAATCAGTTTACAAGCTTAGTGAGTTTAAATTTGCAGACGCAAAGAGTTGGAGGCCATTTTTTCTTGTGTTCAGTGGTACACCAAAAACTCGTTGGCACTTGATTCAACTCGCAGATGCGATTACCCATGGGAAAGGTTTTTTAACAGTTGCAAAAATTGTTGCGAAAGATTCTCCTGAACTAAAAAGAATGGATAGTGTGAAAGCTACGATTCGCGATTATTTAAACAAGAAAAAAGTTCCTGCTCTCGTAGAAGTAAAAACGGCAGAATCTATTAATGACGGTGTAAAACAAATGGTTCAACACTATGGTCTAGGACCGTTAAGCCCTAATACTGTTATTCTAGGCGAGACAGAAAAAGAAGAAAATTTTATTAAATTTTGTGGGTTGATAGACAACATCGTTAAACTCCAGAAAAATTTAGTGGTCTTAAGACAAGGTGATAATCCCGGTGAAGCAACAAGGGTGCGAAGGCAGCGTGTCATAGATGTTTGGTGGGGAAGAGAACGCCAAAATGCTAGTCTTATGCTTGCACTTGGCTATATGCTTAAGACATCTCCAGAGTGGGCAGGAGCAAAACTAAACTTAAATACAGTTGTAATGAATGAGAGTGAAAAAGAAACTGCTCAGGTATACTTAAAAAACTATCTTGATAAAATCAATATAGATGCATCATTTAACGCAATTGTAAATTCAAGCCCTTTTGAAGGTATTAAAGAGCACTCTGCTGGAGCTGATTTGTTGTTTTTGGGGTTGAGGCAAAAAGGTGATGAAGAATCTGATAACGATTATGCAAATTACTATGTGGAAATTCTAAGAAAAACAAAAGATTTCCCGCCAACGGCCTTTGTTATTGCAGCAGAAGAAATAAAATTTAATGCTATTTTTGATCAAAATTAAAATAACTTGCTTAAGTCTAAGTGCATTTCGTATGCGTTACTTCTATCTGAATAGTAGTTTTTTCTTATGCGTGAAACTTTAAAGCCAATTTTTTCATAAAATTTTATAGCTTTATGGTTGAGTTCAGAGACTTCAAGAAAAACTTTAAGTGGTTGCGGACTCACCGATAGTTTAGTGATTTCTGATAGACTGTTAAGAAATAAATCTAATGCAATGTGTTGTCTACGATGATTTTTGTGTGTGAATATATAAATTAATTCTATCTGGTCTGGGTTAAAGGACCAAAGAGCTATTCCAGTTATTTCATTGTGATTTCTTTGTACCCATAGGCTGTTGTTTTTAGACACCAAAAAATTGTTGATGCTTTCTTTTGTCCAGAATTTAAAGTCTTTTTGCTCACTGAAGTGTAGATACAATTCAGAAGATATTACTTTTTCTTCAGAGATATTCACTTTAAAATCGAGATGGGTTTATAGGTTGTTGCGTTTTTAAAGATACGGAAGTCAGTTTTTTGTTTGAGGCTCTTTAACCATGTACCTTGTGAGTTTTTATTGTTGTGAGTTTTTTTGTATAAGTCGATGGATTGAATGATATTTAATATGTTTTGAGTTTTTTCTTGAGGCAGGTTTAAATGAAGTTGAGGCTCGCTAAATGTTTTATGAACAGAGATTTTTTTTGAAATGATGGCGTTATTTTTTTGTTTTTCATTAAAGCTTGCATCAAAAATTTTTGTAGACTGACTGTACATAATCATGTCATCTAAAAACACATGAAATAACTCACCATAATTATTTCGAAATGAGACAGGTGGTTTATTGCTAACAGCCAGTTTGACTTGCAGGTATGCCTGCATTTCATACTGCGAGTAAGCTTGACTCCCAATTGTAAACAAGATGCGATCGTTTAATTTTTTTGCAAAAACATTAGTTTCAAACAAAAGAAATAAAAATGTCAAATTTAATAAAAGCAAAGATTTCATGCGTTGAACCTAGTTAATATTTGTTCAGTTATTCTATAATATCCTGATAATTTTGAAAAGTATTTGACATTAATTACAAACCCTGTGAAGATTTTTAAAAGCACGCAGAATATTTTTGGAGGCAAAATGAACAAGGCAGAATTAGTTGAGTCTATATCTAAAATCACTGGACACACAAAAGCAGACACTGAAAGAACACTTGATGCATTCGTTAACACTGTTAAAGAAAACATCAAAAGAAAAGAAGGCGTAAAGCTAGTTGGATTCGGTTCATTCACTGTTTCTGATCGTAAAGCTCGTGTAGGAAGAAATCCTCAAACTGGCGAAGAAATTCAGATTCCTGCTAGAACAGTGCCTGTTTTTAGACCTGGAAAAGAACTGAAAGCTTCAGTTTTATAATCATCGGAAGTTTGTGAGAATTATCTAATATGCCTCACACCGATCGTCATACTAAAAAACAAAGCTCGGGAAACTCTATTTTAGAGATATCCGGGCTTTCTGTTTTTAAGAAACATTCAAAAAGTACCTCACCTACATATTTAGTAGAAAATGTTGATTTTCAAGTGCACTCAAATGAATTAGTTGCTGTCGTTGGTGAGTCTGGATGCGGAAAATCTTTATCAATGCTCAGCCTCATAGGACTATTACCAAAAGGTATAAATTCCTCTTGGAGTAGGTACTCTTTTCTTGGCAAGCCATTTGATAAAGTCTCCATAGAGTCATTAAGGGGCTCTCAAATTGGCTTTTCTTTTCAAGAGCCTATGGTCGCTTTAAACCCACTTTTTACAGTTGGGTATCAACTAAAAGAGCATTTGATTATACATAAACAATTAAGCTCCTCAGAAGCTCGTAAGAGAATCCTATCCTTACTTGATGAGTTACAAATAAATGATCCAGCTAAGCGGTTTGATCAATATCCACACGAACTAAGTGGTGGGATGCGTCAAAGAGTTATGCTTGCATTAGCACTTGTTTGTGAACCAAAACTTTTGATTGCTGATGAACCAACCACAGCTTTAGATGTTACGGTTCAAGCAGAAATTCTTGATTTACTTTTAGAAATTAAATCCCGAAGAGGTTTGGGAATATTATTTGTAACCCATGATTTAGCTCTTGTCCGGCAAATTGCAGACAAAGTAGTTGTTATGTATGCGGGCAGTATTGTGGAAGCCGGTCATACGTCACAAATATTTAGCCAACCAAAACACCCTTATACAAAGGGGTTAATATCCGCTTCACCTCAAGTAGGTAAAAAGGTAGAAAGACTTTCCTCGATCCCGGGAACTATTAGAGATCCTGAGGACAAATCAAGTGGGTGTAAGTTTTACGGTCGTTGTTTTATGGAAACAGCACAGTGTAATTCCGAGTCGCCTATATTGAAAGGGGAAGTGAATCATCAGTATAGGTGTTTGCATGTTTAAGTGGGTTTTAATTTTAAGTGTAGTTTCGGCAATTGCAAATGCAAATGATGTTTTGATAACAGATAGTTTTAGTTTAAATTTAAACCAAAGACTAAAAAGTAATGCAGTTAAGAGTGACTCTTTTAAAACAGATAAACTCAAATATGAAAATTATTTTACTTGGATATTAAAAAAGCTTTTAAACCAAAAGTTACAATCGACCAAACCTCAAAAAGATGAGTGGGCTACCTTAGTCGTCAAGAGTAAATCTATAAAATCGTTGACTCACCTGAGTCTGATGTCTTCTAGCCTCGATGATTTTCACCAGCTTTCAAAAAAAGTAAGTATTCAAGAAAATATTCATAGCACAACTGTTTATACTCCGCTTTTAGACCTATGTTATGTATTAGAAAATTTTAATGGTTCAATTGATGGTTACGTTGAGTCAAAGTTTCAAAAACTATTACTGCCTATTCAAAGTAAAATTGGTCATGTTCATTTAATTCATTCTAATAATGTTTTAAGTTGGTTGAGTAAGCGTGACGCTGAGAAGAAGTCACCCGGTTGTACGTCAAAAAACTTAGATGAAATGATGATGAAATTTGCTTTTTGCCCAAAACTCGCACTATTGATGCAGCAAGAGATTCCAAAAGAAATGCTAACGACCATAGCGAACCAAATGAGGAAATTAAAAGAACAAACAGAAATCTACGTAAAAGATAATAAATCTAAAGTAAGTCTCTTCAAAGAATCAGACTTTTTGGATTTATCAGCGAAGCATTATAATAATGATTGTATTCATTTAAATGCTGAAGGGCATCAACGGTTGGCTGATAAATTCAACTCTATATGGTGATGTGAACAGTTATCATTTTTGGTAGTTCAATTGAGTAAGAAAAAGCCCTTTTTTCAAAATCTATTATATTATTTTTGTATGTTCTCGATATGCTTTCTAAGTCTTTTGTTCATAAGTGCTTTAGAGACCCAGAACCATTGAGCAAGTTGATTGATGATGTCATAACTACAATCAAGCTCGTCTACTTTTTCAATAAGTAGATGATCCGGAATAAGAAGATAAGATGCAAATAAGTTTGAGTGAATTTCATTTACTTCTTTTGGGAGATTAATTAACTCTGAGACACTTTGATGTTTTGATTTTATTAAATGCCTATACACTTCTTTCGCAAAAACAAAACGAAGATAGGGTTTGATCTCTTGTGTTTTGTAAGTGATCGTTGTTTTGTTCTCTGTATCGTTAAACTCAACAAGGATATTGTCTTCTTGATCTTCTGAAGTTTTAAGCTCTAGATTATCAACTAACTGAAAAATTTCAGGAAGGTAAAGAGGTGTTTCTTTAAAATTACCTTTTTTAAGTAGATCGCTTGCAAGGCGGCGAATAACTTTATCTTGGACATTGAACAACTGCTCAAATGTTTTTGAGGTCGACTGTCTTAACTGAGAGTTTTGGAAAAAGTCTTTTTTGAAGGACTCTTGGTTTTCCGTGCTTATATTGAAATCTCCGTATCCCTTAAACTCAAAAATTGCTTCATCAAGTGAAACTTTTCCTGAGGCAATATCAATAAGGACTCTTTCGTCTATTTTTAGGTGGTCGGCAATGTTACGGATAGTTTTAAGGGCTCGGATATTTTTTTTGCCCTTTTTCCAGTGAGAGCAATCAGCAGGGTCGTAACCAAGGATAGCCCCTACGTCCTGATCGATCACTTTTACGCTACCATCATAGCGTGTCTCAAGTGCGTGCTTACAGAACTTGAATAATGTCGCAGAGTTTGGATAACGATTATCATGAGTCTTCTTCATAGAAACTTTCCCCTAAGTTTTTATTCGTGTTTTATATATTGCTTATTAATATTAGAGGATATTTTTGAGCATTCGTCAAATATCCTCTAGTATTAAATTTTGGGGAAAGATCAAATTATTTTGTGGGTTCTAACAATGCAATGATTTGTGGTCCCGGAATTCTTGAAGATTTTGCTTCTACTTCAGAAAAAATTCTCTTCAGAAGCCCTTCTCCACGAGTTGGGTTTTCTCTTTCGCGGCCTTTAAGGCGTATTGAAATTTTAACCTTATCGCCTCTCTCTAAGAACTTACGAACGTTTTTGAGTTTTGTTTGTAGGTCATGCTCAGAGATGTTTACTTTGAACTGAACCTCTTTAAGAACAGATACTCGTTTTGGTCGTTTTGCCTTTGCTTTTTTGCTTTCAAACATGATCTTTTTATAATCTTGAATTCTGCAAACAGGTGGGTTGGATTCATTGCTTACGCATACAAGGTCTAGGTTCTCTAGTTCTGCCATTCGTAAAGCTTCGGAAAATCCGACAATTTTATTGCCTTCTTTAGTGACTAATCGTACTTCTTTATAACGTTGAGCGTCCGCTCCAGTAAAGACCTCCAAGGGCTTTGATACTCCATAAAAGTTAGTCCTTAGTTTAACTCAAAGCTATTAGACATGATAGTCATAGTCTTCATGTTTTCTTTATGTTCTATGTTTGTGTAATTTATGAGCAAGCTTAATGGGTTTTATCATGAATTCATATTGATTCAAGCATTCTACTGCCGCTTAAAAAACACTCATCACACGTTAGCGGTATATTTTCGTCTCACTCCTAAACTCCGAGAAGGTCTCAAAAAGTCTAAGGTAATACTCAGAGGGGTTTTGGCGTTACTTTTCAGATTAAATTTTTAAAAAACACCTTATTGCTCAGCCTTTTTATTATTTATTTAGGTGGTCTGGTAATGATTATGATTGCGAATCATGTTTTAGCGTGAGATATGTTAAGCATACTTTCTTAAAAAATGAGTCATATTTTGCAGTCTCTTAATCTATATAGAATTATTCTGCTTTATCTAGCCGTGCCTTCGTTCATTTTTCTGATTTCGTGGTTACAGATACTCTATGGAGTTCTCGCTTCGGTATTATTAGTTTTGTCTATTTATAAAGTTTGGGGACTAGAAAAAGGCAGGCTGCGTTTTGATAGATGGAAGCAGTCTATACCAATACTAGTTTTTTCATTCTTCATTACAACTCTAAGTGGGTTAGGGGGTTTTGGTCATCAAAACTCCGATCATGAAAAGCATAATGCGATGATTCACGATCTTACTGTGAAATCCTGGCCATTACAGTATGAAAAAAAACAATGGCAACCCCTAGTCTATTCTGTTGGTATGTATCTTCCGGCTACACTTATTGGAAAAGTGTTTAGCAGTGTGATGGTGTCTAGGGTTTTTTTGATTCTATGGATCAGTTTTGGTTTGTCATTAGTGTTTTTTTTATTAATAAAGTCTATCAATTTCTATAAACCATTATTGCTGTTAACTTTCGTTTTATTCGGTGGTTTTGATATTGTCGGATATTTATTGTATTCACCTGTTCCTTTATGGTTGGGGGCACATATAGAATGGTGGGGTACTTTATTTCAATATTCATCACATGGTACACAGATTATGTGGGTGCCTCAACATTGTATACCAGCATGGTTGTTGACGGGGGTGATATGGAACAATAAAGAAAACACTAAAGTTTGGGGTGGTGTATGTTTATTCGGTTTTTTAGTTTCCACGTGGTCGGTGTTTGCTAGTTTTGGGATTGCACTATTATACCCAATGTTATTACTGTGGCAGTCTCCAAAAAAGAGTGATTTAGCATCAAATGCACCAGCGTTTCCGCTTCTTGTGATTAATATTTTATTTTATCTTTCTAGTTCCAACGATATTGATTCAGATTATATATTTAAATTTTATCCTTTTACTGATTTTTGGTTGAATTATATCATGCTTCTTATGTTGGAATTAGTCGTGTTAGTTGTGGTGGTGGCTTTAATGCACCGAGCTGTGAAAATCAAAAAACTTATGTTTATTGTGTTATTTGTTTTTTCAATTCTACCCATTTACCGATTAGGTAGTGCTCATGACTTAGCGATGCGTGCCTCCATACCAGTTTTTTATATTCTTTATATTTTATTGTTGAGCTTACTAAGAGAGAATATAAAAAGGCATAAAGTAATTCCAGTTATGATTATTGTGCTTTGCTTGAGCTTAGGATCCGTCGCCTCTTTGATGGAGTTTTATCGTGCAGTTACGTACAAAAGACATGAATATAAATGGGAAGTGGAACTTCCTGATACTCGGTTTTCAAGCCAATATTTTGGTGATGATGGTACATTTT
Organism: Oligoflexales bacterium; assembly: GCA_023301465.1. Lineage (GTDB taxonomy): Bacteria > Bdellovibrionota_B > Oligoflexia > Oligoflexales > JALZUQ01 > JALZUQ01. The sequence goes on along the minus strand of JALZUQ010000038.1, from coordinate 49,565 downwards.
TCTTTAAGCATCTTAGTAAAAAACTTAAGAATATTGATGAAAGGTAATTGTGAGAAAATTCCCAATCAAATATTTATTAATAGCCTTTATTTTATATGGTTGTTTTACGAGGATAGTGCAACTTGATAAGAGGTCACTCCATCACGATGAAAGCCAACATGCATCATTTGCTCTGAGCTGGTTTGAGAGCCCAGATACTGGTTATTATAAGTTTAAGCCAGCTTACCATGGGCCGGTATTGTATTACCTGACAACAAAAGTATATGCCTTATTCGGAGTAGGGATTCACCAAGCGAGGCTCCTACCTCTTTTGTTTGGGTTGTTTCTTATTTTTGGATTGTTTTTGTGGTCTGGCTACTTAGGGCATTGGCAAACATGGACAGCTGCTACTTTCATGAGCCTGTCTCCGATTATGGGGTATTTCTCAACGTTCTTAGTTCATGATTTTTTATGTTTAGTGCTTATATTTGTACTTGTAACATTTATGTTCAAATTTCTGAGTGAAGAACGCAGGTTGTCTTGGGTTGATTTTTTAATTTTTGGAATAGCGTTCGGTATTTTAAATGCAGCAAAGTTAATAGGTGTCATTTATTTAGTGCTGATATCAGGTTATTTTATCTTTTTCTTTTTTATGTCTCGAAAAAAAATAAAATTTATGAACTCCAAAGGAATTGTGCTTAGTATTGGGGCTTTTATAGTGGGTTTTGTTTATTTTTATGTGTGTTTTCAAAGCTCTGTATTCAAAAATATGAATTCCGCGTGGAGCGGGTTACTTGGGGAAAACCTAGCGTATTGGTGGAATCAACATTCTGTCTCAAGAATTAAAGGCTCTATCTGGTATCATCTAAGAAATTTATTAATTTATGAGACCTTTATTGGTGTTTCTCTGTTCATAATCCTTGCTCTTTATTTGAGAAAGTTTTTTATAAAAAAACGAATAGGGCTTCTATTTTCATTATTTGTTTCCTTGGGTGTATTTGTCTGTTTAATTTTGAATATGTATTCTCCGAAAATGTATTTAAGTATTTTTAAATTATCAAGTTATGGAAATATTTTAATATACGTCTTGTGTGCGGTTTCGGGTCTGTTTATTGCTGGGGTAGATTTTAGAATTTCTAAAATCAGGTCTTTTCTTTGGTATATGCTCGGGAGTAATCTCGCTGTTTTTAGTTATATTGGCGAAAAGGTTCCTTGGTTAAGTGTATATGTTGTGTTTTTTGCTGTGCTTTTAGTGTCGCAGTATATTCCAATTTGGTTTCAGTACGCTAAAAATATTAAAAAATCAAAAATGTATTATCTAGTGCTTTTTCCGTTGGTTTTGCTTCTAATCCTTCAAGTTCGAGTTTTTCATCAGGTTTCTTATAAAACTGCAGGTAGTGGCACAGATCTTTTAGATCAAGTGCATAACAGTGATTATCCAAGATATTTCACATCCATGTTGACAAAAAAGGCAAGCCCGCAAAAACCAATACATATTTTGTCAGTTGGTAGTGAATTAAGTTGGAGTATGTATTTTTATTTGAGGCTAACAAAGAATGTTCATTGGGGAGGTTCTGTTGAGAATTTTCATCAAAAGCAAGAGTTCTTGTTTTTAGATTCTGCAGCTAGAGCCAAAATTTTAGCAAAGCATTCATTGTCTGAATATGAGTTAAAAACATACTCAATGAGTCGTTGGTGGACACCGTATTATGTTAATATTTCACTCAAAGAATGGTGCTACTATTTTTGGTATAGAGTTTTACAAAAAGGCTCTGGAGATAGAAAGTTTTATCTATACTATAAAAAGGGGCTAGAAAAAAAGTTCAATTTAAATCCAAATGATAAAGAGTTGTTGGCAACGAGAAGGATCTATCGTGAAGAAAAATTATGATGTGGTTATTGTGGGTGGAGGTTTTACGGGTATCTCTACTGCATTAACGTTGTCTGGAAATGGTCTTTCAGTTTGTTTGATTGAAAAAGACGCAGAGCTTGGTGGGTTAGCAGGGTCTTTCTATGTTGGAAATACTAGGCTAGAAAAATTTTATCATCATTGGTTTACAAGTGATCTTGAAATCCTTGGGATGATAAAAAAAATCCATAAAGAAGATCAAATACGTTACATTCCATCAAACACAGGGATGTATTATGCAAATAAGATATTCAGGTTATCATCACCAATCGACCTACTCAGGTTTACACCTTTAAGCTTTATTGGAAGAATCAGGTTGGGTCTATTAGCACTCAGAGTAAGAAAAATTCATGATTGGAAACCTTTAGAGAGCTTGACTGCAAAAGAATGGTTAATAAGTCAATGTGGAAAAGAGGTTTACGAAGTAGTCTGGGAGCCGCTATTAAAAGGAAAATTTGGAGAGTTCTTTGAGAGAGTATCTGCTGTCTGGATGTGGAACAAATTAAAGTTGAGAGGTTCCAGTAGAAGTAAAGGTGGCTCTGAGTCTCTTGCTTACTATCAAGGTGGTTTTTCAAGTCTTGTAGACAGTGTTGCAGAACATTTAAAAACAAACGATGTTGATCTCGTTATCAATACCCAAGTGGAGAGAATAAATCATCTAAAGAATGACTTAGTGCAAGTGGATTTAGGCTCTCAGAGCGTTTACGCAAAAAAAGTAGTATTGACTACCCCTTTGCCTATCGCAAAAGACTTATTACCTAAAGATACTGTTAAATCAAGAGATTCTATCGAGTATTTATCAAATATATGTTTAGTGTTTGTTCTTAATAAAAGTCTGAGTGATACGTATTGGCTAAACATTAATGATCCAAGCTTTCCTTTTGTAGGTGTCATTGAGCATACAAATTTTATTGATAAGTCAGAGTATGACGGTCGTCATCTTGTTTACTTGTCAAAGTATCTTCCCAAAAATAGCGATTTATATAAAATGTCAAAAGACGAATACATTGATTTTGCAATGCCGCATCTTCAAAAAATGTTTCCTGATTTTTCAAAAGAGTGGATTCATGAAGCACATTTTTGGAAAGCAGATTACTCACAACCAATTATAGATAAGCATTACTCCAAGAAAATCCCAAGCGATGAACCTGTTAGAGGTAGAGTTTTTTTAGCAACAATGGCTCAGATCTACCCTGAAGACCGCGGTACAAATTACGCGGTTCGTTCAGGTAGATTGATGGCAGAGAAAATATTAAAGCAATTTAGCAGCAATAGAAGCTAATTCGGAACGTTCACCTGTGGTTAGTTGAATATGTGCCGCTAAGTTTTCATTTTTAAGTCTCTGAATAACGTAAGTTAAACCATTTGATTCTGCGTCAATATACGGGTGGTCAATTTGGTAAGGATCACCAGTAAGAACTATCTTTGTTCCGTCTCCAGCTCTTGTTAAAATCGTTTTGATTTCATGTGGAGTTAAATTTTGTGCTTCATCAACAACAAAAAATTGATTCGGTAATGATCGCCCACGAATATATGTTAGTGGTTCAACGGCCAAAATATTTTGATTGATAAGCTCTTCATAAGATTTAGATAAACGTTTTTGACGTGAACTCATAGAGCCGCTTAAAAGCAATTCTAAATTATCGTAGATTGGTTGCATCCAAGGGTTTAGTTTTTCATCAAGATCACCCGGAAGGAAACCAACATCTCTACCTAATGGGAAAATAGGTCTTGAAACTAATATTTTTTGGTACTGATCTTCATCAGTAGTTTTGTGCAGGCCGGCAGCAATTGCTAACAAGGTTTTTCCTGTTCCAGCACCACCAGTAAGAGTAACAATTTTAATTTCATCGTTTAAAAGAGCATCCAAAGCAAAAGTTTGTTCGACATTACGTGGAAAGATTCCCCAAATTCCATCTGTAGATCCTTCTAGCATTCGAATCGACTTCGTTACCTTATCGTAGATTCCATAGACAGACTGACTGTCATCATTTTCATCTTGTAAGACAATATATTGATTAGGGTGTAGATCGTCTCTATCAACTTGAATTTCTCTCTTCGCATAGAATTCGTTCACTAGGCTGGTTTTTACCTTAACAGTCGTAATTCCAGTATAGAGATGTGAAATATCTACTTTGTCGGCAGAATAGTTCTCAGCTGGCAGTCCAAATGCATCAGCTTTAATTCGTAAGTTTGTATCTTTTGTAACAATAATGACGCGTTTTTCATCTTTTAGTCGTTTTTGAAGGCTTATTGCCAAAACTAATAGCTGATTGTCGGTATTTCTTCTTAACCCAGCTGGCATAACATCGTTGTTAGGCTCTAAGTTAACAAATAAGGAGCCAGAATCTTTGCGATCTTCAAAGATCTTAATCCCTAAAGATAGCGTGCCTCTTTGGCGAAGCTTATCGATAATACGAGAGACTTCACGTGCATTTCGCCCATTTTCACTCTGATCAGACTTAAAATGGTCTATTTCTTCGATAACAGAGATTGGAATGACGATATCATTATCATCAAACTGAAAGATACTGTTTGGGTTCGTTAATAAAATATTTGTGTCGAGTACAAAAACTTTTTTCATATGCGGACTTGCCCCTATGAGCTATGAAACGATGTAATTATAAAAATTCCTCTTTTTTCATACTACACAAAAAGGGTTCTTTATGTCAGTGAATTTATCCGAGATGAGCCGTGATTATGAGCAATAGTTTAAACAAGATCGAAGGATCTTAAGTATTAAAGAGTTTGTGGGTCCATCAAAAGAAAACTTAGCAATGACTTGTAGGAGTGCTTATCAGTATCTTTTAGGTTGTTTTTCCTACTATGGGAAAGGCAATAAAAATGATTGTCTGTCTAGGTTTAAAATTTTCGACCTTGCTTCAATTCGCTCCCAGCCTGTTGTTGGTGGCGAACAGTTTCAAGGCGATGTTCACCGAGTCTTATTAAATTTCAAAAGAAATCAGAAAAATGACAAAATGATCGCCTTGCATGGAGCAAGTAGTCCAGCAAAATCTACAAGTGTGGATGCATTGCAAATGCTATTGCTATGGAAAGGCACAGCAAGCTGTTAGAAGGTGCTGTTTATCAGTTGAGTTGGATCTATTCAGCTGATCGAACGCTAAGCAAAAATACTCAAAGGCAAAGCTCTCCGATCGGGTTTGGAAGCTATAACTCAGATAATGATTCTTTTGCTCACTCAAAAATCACATCATATATGAAAGCTAAGTTATACGCTGGTGATAGTTTAGAAAGCTTTACACTGGACTCAATAGAATAGAGTTGGAGTTGCTACAAGATAAGCGTCCAGCTCAAAAGCGAGTCTCAAGGATTTTTAGTTTTTGAGGAAATATTCGGAGCTTCACCAAGAGAAATGAGCTTTTAATGAAGTAGTGGGAAGTTGTAAAAGCAATGTAGTTTTGCCTGTAAATTTATTTAGGGAAATTGAGCTCTTGATAAAAGATAGAAGTATTTACCAGTTCTTGCAGTATTGAAGTATAGAAATATTAAGATTTAGTATGTGGTCCTTCATAAACACGCATGATGTGAACGGATTCTGCGGTTTGAGCAATCTTAGAATGGTCTTCAATAGGTACAACTTCGGCAATATTTTTCGTGTTGCGTTTGATTAGTTTGAAGTTGTTTTTGCTGATGCCGTCACTTTTTTTCGATTTAAGTTTTGTGAGTGAATTTGATGAAGAAATAATTTGAGCAGATTTTCCTGAAGAAATAATTTTTTGATAGATCTCTTCGGCTTGTTTAGGGTTGATTTTTTGATGTGATGTTTCTTCGTATACACGCTTCCAAAGTTTGCGGTAACGAGTAAGTTTATAGAGTTCTTCTTTTAAGGAGTTGTTTCTTTGATTTTTTAAGAAATAGTCTTCAAAACTAAACTCATCAATCTGCCAGTAGTCTTTTCTATTTGCTGGCAGAGAAAACCCTGTTGATTTTGAAAGTAGGTCTCTAAACATTGCTTCAGTAGAGACAGATGTTTTGTGGAAATATACTTGTAAGTACATGGATAGCCGTGCTCTGAGGTAATCTTCAAATGCAGATAATGCAGAAAATCTTAATGCTAAGTGAAATAGTTTGTCATTATGATCGTAGTAAAAAGCTAATCCATCTAAAATTCTAGTAGCATCAAAAATACCATATACAACTCCACACTCCCTGGAGTCTCGCAGTAAATAATCCATGCGGTCTACATCTAACTCTCCTGATATCATTTCATGGAGAAGGTAATGAACATTATCTTCTTTGAGTGGCGAGTCATCACTTAAGCCAAATTCAGGCCAAATCACAGCTATGATATCCCTAGGGTCAACAATAAATCCAATGTCAGGATTATTTTTTTGTAGGTCAGAAAAAAGCTCATGAATCAGTAGTACAGAGAATACTTCATGAGAAATTTTCTTATTATTTTTATGATAATTTGAAAATAATTCTTTAAGATACGTAGGGCAATCTTGATTTGCTTTTAATACTTCTTCAAAATCAGGTAAAAAAAGCTCTCCACTATGTGAGTACGGAGGATGTCCTATGTCATGTAATAGTGCGGCAAGTCTTAAAACTTGATGAGGGTAATCATCACTAAATAATCTCGAAGAAAGTGCAAAGGTTGGTTCTAATGATCCATGGGTGGTATCTACAGAGTTTTGAGGTTTTGAATAAAAGTTTTTCTCTAGACGTCTTTGGTTGTGACTCAAGCAAGTCCAAGCTTTTGAAGCAAGTTTCATGACACCTAATGAGTGTTCAAACCTTGTATGCGTTGCTCCCGGAAAAACATAATTAAGCATCGCTGTTTGTCTCACTCGGCGTAGTCTTTGAAAAATTGGGTGAGCAACCACAGCATCTTCAACTTGGCTGAGGTCAATCGTACCATGAAGGTTTCCGCGTATTCTTCTTACAATTTCTAGGCTCATAATCTATTAAACTCAAATAATTCTATAGTATTTGTCGGTATGATTTCATGAAGCATGAAATACATTTTTCATCAGATTAACTAACACAAGGGTAGGGTGGAGGTAAATCACTTGCTTGATCTCTTGTTCGGTGATTTTTTTTGCGATACATGTAAAAACGACCAAATAAAATACAATATTATTAGTTAGTTACTGTTTTTAAAGCGAATGTATATATACCTGATGATGTAAAGCGAGAAGAGTAATAAGATGAATAAAGTCATTTTAAATGGCTTAAAAAACATTTCTTTTGTGGGTTTATCAGGCGTTATAGTTCGGTGAGACTTTAGCCAGCGTGCAATTGGTTTTTCTTTTAAATCGGTAGTTAAAACTCCCATATTGCGTTGATTATAGTAGTTAACAGGAGATTTAAAGAAAGGAGCGACCCAACTGGGTACATCTACAAAATCATATAATGTCCAAAGTAAGCATGCATCTAAGTATCGCTCACATTCAGTTGTAAGTTTCGCTGAATACCAATTTTGCTCTCTATATGAATGACCGTGAGGTAAAAGCCAAGAGTTGAAAGTGGGTAATCCGTATTCGGTTAACATTTTTGGTTTATTTGTTTCAATAAGGTCAATGGACTTTTTAAAATTATCAATATGATCATAGTAGTGAAAACTAATAACATCTAAATTTTTATGCACATTATGCCAATGATTAGGGTGCGACCAGCCAATGGTAACTGGTATATTGGGGTAGTTTATTTTCATAAGGTTTACCATTGAACGAAGAAAACCATTCACAACTTTTTTGTTCGTAAGCTTGTAATCAAGATCGGGCTCATTTTTTATATCAACAGTAATGATATCTTGATATTCATTGAAAATATCTTTCAGTCTAACTATTTGTTGTGCGAAGTTTCCGAAGAGTTGAGGTTTGTAATCCATGCGATCAAATAGCGTTAGGATCACAGACATATTATATTTTCTAGATAAGTATAAAAAATTCTTTAGTTTTGCCAAAAAATCTTCTTCCGCAGCTCTAAAACCAATATCAAAGATACTCACAAAAATCCTTAAGCTCTTGAAGCCGATTTCACTTGATTTTAAAATATCTGATTCAACTTCTAACTGATTGTACTGTGGCCAGAACTGATCCCATGGCGTAGATTTCGGGTAGTAATTGACTCCTAGTCTATTACTGCTTTTTTTATGCTCATAGGTAGATGTTGGTGTGATTTTTTCTCGCAAAGTTTCCTTTAGAAAAGCGATCTTCCAAAAAGTTCCTTGCTGCCACATAACAATATCACGTTCAACTCTATACATTTCAACTGTTGGTTCATCAGAATTGTTATGAATAGTCATGGATATTTCAACATCCATGATGTCAGTGAAATTTATAATACTGCCATCTGAAGCTAAATCATGAAATTTTAATTTGTGTTGAACAGGGTAAATAAATTGTTGGTATTTATTTGCAAGTTGATAATTAACAACATTGTGTAAGTTTTCTAATAGATGGTCTGAGTAATAGTTTTTCATATTTTCTGAATTTGTTTGACTAGCAACGTAAATATTTCTTTCTTCCCAAGCATCATCAAGGGCTTGAATGATTTGTTGTTCAAGTAGTTCACTCCAGGCTACACCATGAGTTCTGGGCTTTTGAATAACGGTATAACCTTCAAGCGTTTTTTTCATGTTTAATCCTAGAAAAACACCTCTATCAATCTGTTTGGTTGCTTTTAAGGTTTGAGAATACTGTTTACCGACAAAGGATATATAAAAAATTATAAAAAGACTAAATAAACAAAAAATTAAAAGAAGGCCTAACAGAATATTTATATGTTGCTTGTTTTTCATATAAATTCCTCATACAAAATTGCTGATTTAAATTTATTTGAAGTTATTTGTACTTTCATAATTTTCTTTGAGTTGGGTGCTGTGAAGTAGAAGCTAGTAGATCCTTCAATTGTAACTCTTTCAATCGTTTGGCTTATATTGTTTTCACTGAATACAATAAGATTTATTTTTGTGCCATTTGCAACGTTATTATTGTATTTGTCCTTAATATTATCCAATTTGATGAAAAACTTATTATTTTTGAGGTCGATAGTTTCAGTTTTTTTTGAGTTAATTTTATAAGAAAAAACGGGTCCGGCAGTTTGTTGTAAAAGAGACACATTAGACTTTATTGAGGATGATTCTGCTTTGATAGTGACGACACCTGATTTTTTAAGGTTTCCAATTTCTGTAAAGCAAAATAGGTTATAATATTCACATGATTTTGTGAATACTTCACCATCAGGGTATTCAATATAAAACTGAGTTGATTGCTTTTCTACTATATTTGAGTATTGATCTAATGAGAATGCGTGAATGGAATACAATCCGTCATGAGTCACATCAATGATACTTGCACTTGGGATAATATTTAATGTCGAAGCTTTCAGGTGGTTGATTGATATAGACTGGTGAGCCTGTTTGCCTGATTGAATCAAATATTGTCCATGCATTTTTGTAAGTGATGAATTAATTAATCCTTGGTTAGTGTTATTTTTTAAAATAATTTTTCCGAATGGATGAATAAATTCTAATTTATTTGATTTTGAAAAATTCAAATAAATATTCTCACCAGCGTAATAATTGGTTTTATTCAAGCCTATAGCATAAGATTGAAATTTTAATAAAAATAAGGCAAATAAAAATAATTTCATTTTATCCTTCATTGTAAAAATTAGTTTGAATTTTTATGTACTTCCACTGAAATTCGTTGGGTAGTTTAATGAGATTTATGGGGTCTTTCTTGTGGAACTTTACTTTTGTACCATTTACAATGAGATCATCTAAAGCTTTATTGTGTAACTCAAAATCATCACGATTGGGTATTTTTAACGTGATAGTTTTTGTTCCGCTTTGTGAAATTGCATGATTTACGAATTGTTGTCCTACAAAGATGATGTTTTTATTTTCGTCAAATAAGCTGAATGACACTTGAGGGATGGCAGCTTCATTATTTGTATTGTTTGAAATTTCTATATTAATGGTTCTGTCGTTATTGAATTTTGATATCTTGTGGTCTAAGTTTTTGAATTTTGTAAATAAGGAGAACGTGGACTTTACATTCGCAGTAAATTTATCGATGGGAGAGTTGATATAACGTTTAAAAAAGTAATCTGAGAGATCATTTAAAGTTGTTAGGTTAAAACCTGCAACAGGATCAAAGTCAATTCTAAAAAAAGTGCTTTCTTTAGGCATAAGAAAATGCTTTTGCATGATTTGAGCATTGTTAAAAATTTGTGGTTCATTAAGATAGTCTAAAAAAGTTGATGTTGTTAGAAACAAAGGTAAAGAACTCTCATTTGCTACTAAGCCTGTTACAAAAAATTTATTTGTAGATGATGTTAAATTTATTTGTTTTATTGATATTTTTGGTCTTGAACCTCTAATTGACATTCTTTCAATATCATTTAAGTTTTCTGATGGGGTTGTAAGACCAAGCCAAGAAATTTTGGTATTTGATTTGATTAGTCCTCTGGTGGAATTTTTATACTCTTTAAAGCTGTTGTCAATGTACCATTTCCCATTTTTATTAATAAGTTCGACTTTTACTTTTTGATCATAATTATATATAGATGTTACATATTTTATTTGAGCTTCTATGGTTGCTTTTTTGTCAGATAGAAATAATACATTTGGAATTAAAGATTCCATTTTTGCATATGAGTCTGTTAAGCCATTTCTACTGGAGATAGTTTGTTTAAAGTCTTCTAACGACATATTTCTATCTGGATTAAATAGTGTATAAGCTCTTTTATAATCTCTAAAATCAATTGCATCATAAAAACTTAAGGTAACTTCTTGTGGTGACTTTGGGGTATGAAAAACTTTTTTTGCAAAAGCTATTGTGAATAGAAATATGATTGTGTAAATTGCTGCGTTAAAAAAAATAATTGTAGCAAATTGATAATATTTTGTTTTTGTTAGGCGACTACGAAAGTATTTTTGTACGCTAAATATTTTGATTGATTTTTTTGCGTTGTTATTTGTTCTTTTTAAAGGTTTTTGAGAAAAAAATCGAAAAAGAAAACGATTAATAGATATTTTATTTAAATATTTGTCGTATAATTTTAATAGATTATTATTGCGTCTAAAATCAAATAATAGAATAAAAAACGTAATAATAACATAAGTAATTGGAACTGTTCCCCACATAATTCTTTGGTAAACAGGAATATCTTTTCTTCCGAGTCTTGCAGGGATTTTTGGAATGTCTTCTTTTTGCCAAATTGTAAGGTGATTTTCTAATCTTCCGATATTACTCCAACCAGAAAAATAAAGCACGGGTTCATAAAACTTATCATTTGATAAAATATACTTTAAATTATACTTCTCTGGTGTAGTGAGAAATCTTTGCAATGCCCCGATTCCATCGACGCCTTTAAATTTTGCACCTTCAAGTCTCTCAATAGGTGTAGATGTTAGTTCAGGAAGTCTTCTTGCTGAGTGATAATTACCATCAACAGTATATGCAAAGGGAATTTGTGATGTAATCCATGCCATTTGATCTCCAACCCCTAGCATCAAATATCGCCATTTAAAGTGGTTATCTTTTGCCATGAAGTTTGCGATTGGTTTAAAGTCAATAGGGTCAGGTTGTATCTTTTTAAAACTAGTGAGATTGACCGTAAATATGCACCACCCGATATGTCCAATTAATAACATAAGTGTTAAAGCATTTGCTGATCGACTTCCAAGTAGATTCACACATTTTTTTCGCAAACTACCATTCAATAAACTCTGTACGAAAAGACCAAGAATAGGTGTACATGTGATTGATGCCCAAAAAGTGAATCTATCAAGCGTTAAGATATCAAAAGCGCCTCGAAGTAATGTTTTTGCGATTGGGGTTGTTCCGCCTAATCCCAAAATAAAAAGTAAACTAAAAGTCATAAATATGGGGATATGCTTACGATTTAACATACGCAGAAATACATACGGTAAAATGAAGAGTAATATACCCCAAGGTACGATCAAAAATATAAAGCCAGAATTAATTTCTTGTAAAAAGTTATCTCTTGAACCATGAGGTATTGCAACCTGTGTAATAGGTTCTTTTTTAGAAATGATCCAGTATGGCAATACAGTAGTAACCATCACAATAATTTGTAAAAAGCCTAATTCTGCAGCTCTTATCAACCTAGGCATGCGATCAAAAATTAGCACTTTACTTACCGTAAAAAATTTAATTTCACCGGAAAGATAAGAGCTAATAGGGTTTTTCCCCATGAGAATTGTTTTAAGTAATATTGGACCAATAAAGAACACTCCTCCAAATAAAGGAGTGACATGATGCACTGCGGTCGCACCACCAGTTAATATAATAGCTTTTATGAGATTGTTAAGTTTACCAATAACAATCCATTGGTAAATGTAACAAAGTGAATTCAAAAATAACCCAAGTGAAAAAATAGTTGGAAGCTGACCAAAAACATGAATAGTTTCATTGATGCTTCCCATAAATATAGTAATAAAGCATGCCCATAATGCAGCTTTTTTATTAGCCCATATTCTGGAGTATTTGTAGATTCCAAGTATAAAGATCGCGATCGCGATGGTCTGGATAATAACGTAAGCACTTTTTATGGGAATAATTTTTGAAAGCAGTGCAACTGATTGATGGGCGCCCGGTGGATAAGTAATGACATGAAAGCCTGTATACCACTGGTAATTCCAATGCTCGAACCAGTCTCTTGAATAATGTGCTGCAAAAAAAAGGTGGATAAGTGCATCGTATGTTTTTGTGAAAGTGTATGGAATTAAACTTCCATGAAATACAACGCATAGGGCAATGATCAGTATAAGAATGGTGTCAGTTTTTTTGTGGTTCATATAATGATTTTAGCAGGTTGTGTGATGGCGTGCTAGTTTTTTGGGCTAGTGAGCAATAAGACCCATAGCTCCCAGAGTTTGGATATCCAAACTTCCTTGCGACAGTCTGTATTTTGATTGATAAGCTTTGAGAGCGTTTTTGGTTCGTAAGTCATATGCCCCGGTCTTTTCAGCAATAAAACCCTCTTTAAAAAGAATGCTTTGAATTCTATCTACAATGGCTGGGGAGAGAAATTTATCACAAATAATTCGCTTTGTTACTTTTTTCCCATCGGTAATTTTTTCTAGGTGTTTTAATTTAATTGTTTTTCTTTCTTTTTTGTCAGCAATGATCTTTGTTTCGCTTATTTGAGATTCAACGTCTAAATACATGTATTTTGGTGGCACCCACTCTTTTGCGTAATTTGGGTGTTTGGCTATAGTTTTTCTCGTAATTTCTTTGAATTGTGCTGGTTTTTTTGTAATGGTTTGATTATCTGAGCTTAGAATTTTTTCTGCAGGCTGAATGAGATACTTTTTTATTTGGGTGTGAAATATTTCTTTTGATTTTTTATTGTAGGTAAAATATCCGGGTTTTAATAAAATTTTTTTTCTTATTTTTTCAAACTTTGGTGGAATAGATTTTTTAGTAAAATATTCTGCTGAAATCTCTATTTCAATAGTTTTTTCAATGTATTGTGCAGGTTGGTAGACTTCGCCGAAACACTCAGTCGAGCTCTTCGTTTGATCTTCTTCATGCATAAAAATTTCATGGTAGGTTTGATTGTCTATGTTTTGTTGTCTGTTTTTATTTAGTTTATATTTTGCTTGGTTTTTAATTGAAGTAGGACCACTAAGGAAGTACTTACTTAAGTCAATCACTTTAGCTTCTAGAGTGTTAAATCTTGCAATAAGTATGATAAATGCCAGCTTGGCAATATAGGTAATCAAGGTTTTCATGTCTTTTTATCGGATTTAGGTTCTAAGAATATAGTATTTATCTTTTGTGATTAAACAAAGAAAAGTACAAAACACAATATTATTGGATATTTGCGTGTGCGAGTTATACAGGAGTTTTACTTGAGGCTTGTTCTTAAATGCCGACAATATTAATGATAAGTTCTGTGTTTTTAAAGAAGAGTTAAAGCTTATTTGTAAACAAGTTACTAATGTTTTTTTGTTGATTTGCATCTTTCACGCCAATCTAATTGCAGGTCCTGTAGAAGATAGGATCTTGAAAGATGTTCGTGATCTTGTGGATAATGCAAAGTTTGGTGAAGCAGCTAAATTTTTAAAACAAGAACTAATCAAGAATCCCAACAATGTTATTTTAACATCCTCGCTCGCTGACACATACATACTTTTAAAAAAATATGATTTAGCTATTGAATTTGCAAAAAGTGCAATATTAATTAATCCAAAATTTTCATGGCCATACACTCTCCTTATTAAGTCTTATATTTTAACAGATAATTTTAATAAAGCATCGCTTTCGATTAGAAAGTTACGAGATTTGGGAATGATTTTTGATGCAGATTTTTATACAGGTGAGTTTTACCGGGCACGTAGCGAACATAAAAAGGCTGCTTATTTTTATGAAAAAATTTTGAAAACAAAAAACAACCAAGATTTTCAAGAAATCACTGCATATAATTATACGCAAGGAAAGTTTCCTTATTCATCTTACCGTCACTTATATGAAGGTTATTTGCAAGATAAACAAAATACTAAGTTTGTACATGCTCTTGTAAATAATCTTATGATGAGAAGTCAGTTTCAAGAAATGGAAAAAATATTAAATGAACATGGGAGATTCTGCACTCAGAATAAAATTTGTGATAAGAAATCACAATTTATCAAAAATGAATATTTTCATCAAAAAAAGCCTATACGTGGCGTTTATTTTGGAAATTTTGGTTTATCATTATTTGGTGCATATACACCTGAATTACTTAGTAGTGAGAATTTTATTCGTTATAAAAAAACAAATAATTTGAACCAAAACGACATTCAGGGTTTACCTAAACTTGGAATGTACCATAGGTTAAAGGGAGCAGCTCGATTACAGTTTGCATCTAATAGATCTCCTAGAATTTATTTAGATTTAGATTTTAATCAATTAGCGGATGAAGATATTCCATTTTCGGAGTTTAGAAATGTTTCTGCCAAGCTGAGTATGAACTTACACTATAAACTTCCATTGTATGGGGATATCTTGTTGCAGCCTTGGTTGTCCGTGTCAGAAATTGATGGTGTCAATGGTTCGTTAAATAGCTTTAACTTATCTGGCTCATCAGTCACTCAAATATACTCTCTTGGGCTAGATTATAATTCAAGCCCAAATTTTTATCATTCAGAAATATCTTTAAAATTGGCTGGATCATATGGGGTCAATGATATTAATCAAGATAAATTTATTTTACTAGACTCTGGTCTTGGTTTGAGGAAATTGTTCTTGGATCATTTGGTGCTGGCTATAAATGGTGGTTTTGTTGGATTAAGAAGTTTAGAAACTGATTATATTGATGAAAGATTATCAGTTACTGGTGAGGTGGGTGTTGTGTTTTTGAATATGTTTATCATCTCGGCAATTCAAGAACTAATATGGCACTATGATGACCCAAAAGATTTATCGCCTGTTTTTTCACATATAAGTCAAAGTAAAATAAAATTTAAATATTTTAGTAAGTGGATGACCCTTGATAGTGAATATTTTTTATTTCGAGGTTTGAATGAAAATGCATTCGACTTTGATGCGATAGATACAAAATTGACCTTTAAGATTCCAGTTGATAGTCCAAGATGGTATCATCAATATAAATATACAAATCGTCAGTTTCTTGATGTTTCAATATTTCATAAATATATTGATGATAGTCAGCCCCATAAAAGCAGCGTGAAATCACAGTCTACTTTTGGGGCGGAGCTAAGTGTTGCTTGGTGATTATTCATGCGGCTTTTTTAATTTTTTCTTTATGCTGGGTTGCTTCAATCCCATTTTCTTCAAGGTACTTTCTAAAAATATTTGAAAAAGATTTTTCCCTTGCAACATTTTTGTTGTATTCAACAAGTTTCCCTCTTTTTTCAAAGTTAGTTAAGTATTCTCTTAAAAGATTTAACATGGTCTCATCATCTTTTGCTAATTCTAACTTAAAGCCTTCTTGTTTTGACAGTTGTTCAATGTCTTCTATGTAGGTTGAAACTATGGGGACACCGTAACTACAACACAGGTGTGCAACACCAGATGAGCCTGTAGAAGATGTGTATGGGAACATCATGATAGCGGCTTCAGAAAACACACGTTCTAAGTCTTCTTCTGCAATATATCCCGGAAATATGATGCCTTGATTATCGTGGTATTTTTCTTTCATAGAGTTCATGTACCCCTTACAAGAGGGATTATCTGTTCCCGCTACGAATAGTTCGAGATTATAAAATTCTGGTTTGAGTTTTTCAAAAATTTCTACTGCTCTTTCTACTTTTTTATAAGTTCCAAATTTTCCGAAAATCATGATTCTGGGTTTTGGTTTGTCTAATTGAGCAAACTCTTTTTTAAATGGAAAGAAACCGTGGGGCATGCGGCGGATATTTTTAGCGTTATACTTCTTTCTGATGATCTCAGCATAGTTTTCCATAAGTACATAAACCAAGTTTGCTTGTAATATAATTCGAGTTGCGATGTTAAAGAATATTCTCTCTAATAAGCCGATTTTAACAAACGAATCTTTAGAATCCATAGCCTCAATAATTTGATGTAGAGTAACGATGGTATTACTTATAAAGTATCTACTCATCATTGGTCCAAAAAGACTTAAAAATGCCGGCACTTTTTTATTTGCAAAACTAGTAAAGATTAAATTCCACCAAACTAAATCAGGTTTAATTTTCTTTAGCTTTTTATAGAGAGTGGGTATGGTTGAAATTTTATTATATTCCCAACAGCGAACAATCTCGATATTTGACTCTAATTGGCATTGATCAGGTTCACCTTCTATTTTATCAGCAAGCACGATAACTTTGATATTTGGATGATTGACGGCTTGTGTCGCTAGGTTGTAAACATATTCACTTAGACCTAAACGGCTTGGAGGAAATGCTCCAATCATTACAACTGTTTTTTGGTTTTCTTTTTCCACTAATAACCTCCCATGTGACCTATTGGTCGGAGGTTCAGGCTTGATAGCTGAGAAATCGGAAAAAAAAATTAAATCATCAATAAAAACAGTTGCTTAAAAAACATGTTTTTTAAATGTTCGTTGACTATTGAAACTTCAATAAGCTATTTCGATAAGTTTCGTTTCCCCATGCTTTCATGAAAGTGTTCGTTGATAACTCAGGTGATAATTTGTGGTCATGAAGATTTTTTTTCTGAGCGTGAATAGCTTCAATTGGAAAGGTGTCTAATTTTTTCAAAAAATTCATATAGAGAGATTTGTCGGATATGGTCATTGTTTCATGAACAAGATTAATTTCTTTGGCTTCTTTAGCTGTTATTTTTTGTGTGTTAAAAATAATTTGTGAAGCTGTTGTTTTGCTGCACAAATCTATGATGCGTTTGTCTCCACCAAACCCAAAAGGGAGACCGACACTTAATTGTTTAAAATCTAAGTAAGCATTTTCTGAGAGGAAGCTGTAGTCACAATGAAGAAGCCATTCCGCTCCACCACCAATACAACTGCCATCACAAGCAATTATGATCAGTGGATCAAGTTTCATAAGGTGGTTTAAAAATTTTCGGACTCTTATGAAGAACAATCTTGCAAGATCAGGGGTTTCAAGTAATTGATGTAATTCTTTGAGGTTTCCACCAGCAATCGAAATGGGTTGGTTGTTTTTGTCTGGATTAGCCTTAAAATGAAACAAGAGAGCTTTAAGTTTTGAATATTGTGTATGTTTTAAGGTTTCGTCAAGTTTGTCTAGTAGGGCATTGTCAACAGTAAGAAACCCACCTTTTTTGGTGATTTCAATCACTAGGCTTGTATATTTTTGATGCTGCTTTAGTTGAATCATGACATCAAGTTAATCGTTTCAAGAAGTGTTGTCTATCTTTAGTAATATAGTAGTTATAAGCAAAGTCTTAGGTTTCTGATAGTCTATACAATAATTTAATTCCCTGTTATCATCCTTAGGTTGTATATAGTGGAAATGCATAGGATAAAACTGAGTTGACTGAAGAAGTAAAACAAACAACATCTGCGGAACGAAAACGCAAAACAAATATCATTATGGTAGGGTTGCCGGGATCTGGTAAGTCCTCTACAGGTTTCATATTATCAAAACTGATTGGTTATGGGTTTATTGACCTAGATGCACATATAGAGCGTAGACAAAACAAAAAAATCCGCGAGATTTTCTTGTCTTCTGGTGAAAAGGTTTTTCGCCAATTAGAAAAAGAAACTCTCGACTCGTTTGGTAATGCTATGTCGCATATTATCTCTTTAGGGGGTGGGGCTTTAGAAAATCAAGAGTCCCGTGATCTAGTTCATTCTATTGGTTCAGTAGTTTGGCTTGATACTCCCATTGCTCAAATTGCCTATTGGTTAGCAAATGATGAAGAGCAATTTAATAAGCGGCCTTTATTGGCAGATCTAAATTTTCAGGACGAAGATATTGAAGAAAAAGTCCATGTTCGTCTTGAAAAGATTCTAGATCAACGCATTGGCGTGTATGATCAAGCTGATTTGATATATAGCAACACCTTCAACACGGCAGATTTTGCCGCAAGGATCATTAAGAAAAATTTAATCGACCGAAAGATAATATCAAGTAGTGTGAGGAACCCTTTCACAAAGAAGTGAAATTCTGGAGCATTAATTTTGATAGGTTGTTGAAGTGACTTTTTTAGATCCATGGCTAAAATTCATTCAAAAGAAATGGTTAACATTACTGCTTGCCGTTTGTTGTTCATTTGTCGCGGTAACAGTTTTAACTTTAGTCGGTGGGCACTATCTAAATAAAGGGCTTGTAAAACCTTCCGGCACTTCAAGTCGAACTTCTTCAAATAAGTCTTCAATGGAAATTGTATACAAATCTATTTCTGATGAGCAAATTGCTGTGATTAAAGATAGAAATATATTCAACGCAGAGAATATCAAGAGTAAAGAAGATACTGGAAAAAAGGTCTCTGACTCAATTGAAGAATCAAATCTCCAAATTAAATTATTAGGCATAATCTCTGGTGGACATCCAAAAAATGGGATTGCAATACTCGAAAACCAAAAAAAGAAAACCATCAATTCATTTATGGTTGATGATATTATTATGAAGTCTCCAAGTGTTTACTTGCATGAAATTTTTCCGGATCGCATCATTGTGAAAAATGATGAAGTTTTGGAGTACATCAAGATTTTTAGAAATCCAATTTACCGCAATAGACGAGCAAAAAAATCTAGAAAGAGAATCGCTGGTCTATCAAATAGAAGGGGTCTAGGCCATCAGTTTGCTGAAGATGGTTTAGAGGTTGCTCAGGGTGACGTCAAAGTATCAAGGTTGTATTGGGATAATATGCTCAAAAGAGACCTGCCTCGTGTTCTTCAAGACGCAAAAGCCTCTCCAAATATAGTTGATGGACAATTAAAGGGTTTCAAACTTAATCGGATTCGAGCAAATTCTATTTATCAAAAGGTTGGATTGAAAGACGGTGATGTCATTAAAGAAATTAATGGTATTGAGTTAAACGATACTGGTCGAGCACTTAAACTTCTGAATCGTTTGAAAAACGCTGATGCTGAAATCATTGTGAAATATAATCGTGGTGGTGCTGACTCAGATATTAACTTAAATGTGGGGAGGTAAGATGATTTTTACCAAATCACAAAGAACAAGATTATTCAAAACTATTGAGGTTAATTTAGCAAGATTTTCGATCTCTGTTTTATTATCTTATTTTATTGTGACGCTAATAGTTACGATTGGTGTAAGTATTGTTACTTCAAAGTTTGGAAGTACTGCATTTAAAGTGAGTAAAGCTAATGCTAAATTTCGGATGGCACTTTTGTCACCGGGGTCGAATTACCTAGAACTGACTGATGCTGTAACAAGTCGGAATCTCTTTAATTCTGAAGGAAAATTTCCTGAACGTAAAAAGAAAGATGAAGAGAAGCTTGATGAGCTCAAAGTATTTGACGTGAACTCCGAGTGTAAGAAGACAAAGATCCCTATTAGTTTAGTGGGGACTATCGTGGCAGGAAGAGGCTCAATGGCAATCGTTCAAGAAAATGGTCGCAAGGATTCGGATGTTTACCGAATTGGTCAAGCTATTTTTGACTATGAAGAAGCGATTATTCATAGTGTGAGTAGATATGAGGTTGTTATTAATAACGATAGTGTCAAAGAGTGTTTACAACTAAAAAAACCTCGTGATGCATCTTATGGTGATGAAGACGTATCTTCTAATGAGTCAAATGTCGAAGTTGAAGAAAATACTGCTGAATCAAAAACTTTTAGAGTTAAAAGTGAATTTGTAGAAAAAGAGTTAGGTCCTGGGATGTCAAATATTTTAGAAAAAGCAAGAATTGTACCTATTTCAAAAGATGGTGAATTCCAAGGCTTTAAAATATTTGCGATTAAAGGTGGATCGTTATTTAAGAAAATAGGTCTAAATAATAACGATATCATCAAAAAAGTGAATGGCACAGTCATTCAGCCTGATCAAGGAAGTTTGCTTTTAGAGTCATTTCAAACAGATAGAGAAATCATCGTCGAAGTATTGAGCGGTGCGAAACCAAAAACATTAACAGTGCTGATTGATTAGGGAGAGAGCAGTGAAGTTACTACACTACATTTTATTATTATTTTGTGTTGTGAGCCATGGAGGAGCGTTTGCTCAAGTGCCTAATACTGAGCTAATCTCCAAATCCAAAAAGGTTACTCCACAACTTGTTCAAAACAAGCTAACCAAAACGGGAGAGAACTCAGTTAAAGTTGAAGTGGATCCCGGAAGAACAGCAGACGAAATCCCAGAAGGACAAGAACTTGTTAATATAGATTTCCCTGAAGAAACAAAAATCAAAGATATTATCAAAGCTGTTTCATTATGGACTGGTAAGAATGTTATTATGGGAAGAGATGTGAATGGTAGTGTTCAAATCATCTCACCTAAGAAGGTAACAAAAGAAGAAGCTTACCAAGCCTTTTTATCTGCTTTGAATATGATTGGCTTAACAACTGTTGAAACTGGTCGAGTGATTAAAATTCTTCCTGTTCGATCAGCCGCTAAAAGTAATTTAAAAACATTTTTAGGTGCAGACTATACCCCTCTAACAGATGAAATGATTACACAAATTGTTCCTCTCAAGTACATCAATGCACAAGAGATTTCTCGTAGCTTAAGTAGAATGGCATCTAGTAATGCAATTCTTCCGTATGAAGCGACGAACACACTTATTATTAGCGATAGTGGTTATAAAGTAAGACGCCTTCTGTCTATTATTAAGTTATTAGACGTCCAAGGTCAGCAGCCAAAAGTTGCGTTTGTGCCGATTCGTCATGGTGATGCAAAAACAATTGCTGGTCAGGTAAGTAAAATTGTTGGAAAACAAACCAGATCAAAAAGCAAGCGTAGTAGTTCTCAAAAATTTGAAATCAGCCATGATGAAAGATCAAACTCTGTGATTGTTTTTGGACCTCCAAGAACTATTCAAGATGTTAAGCGTCTTGTTAAGAAGTTTGATTTACCGATGGATGACCCGAGTCGTCAAGCTTCTATTCATGTAAGACCTCTTGACTACGCAGACGCAAAAAAATTAGCGGCTACTCTCTCTTCTTTAACAGGTAAAAAATCAACGCGTCGTAGATCTCCAGTGACTCGAAGTTTAGGTCGTACTAGTACTGCAAAGTCAGGTGAGACTGCAGTTGCAGAACTTGAAGACGGGGTAAAAATTACTGCTGATGAATCTTCGAACTCATTATTAATTACTGGTTCAAGAGCTGCGTACGATGCTCTAAATAGTATTATTAGAAAGCTAGATGTACGTCGTTCACAGGTCTATGTAGAAGCTGATATTTTAGATATTGGTCTACAAGGCGGATTTAAGTTTGGTTCTTCAGTGTTTGGTGGTGAGCCTGATAATAATATTCTTTCTACTTGGGAAGCTGGTGGGATTGGTAGTTTAATTACTGCTGCATCCACAACTTCTTCAACAGGAACGCCTTCGCTGTCTTCAGCTGCAGGTGTTGTTGATACGTTTAAAGATGATTTGACAGTTGGTGTTCTGTCTGGTGTAGATATCAACGTTCCGGGTTTAGGTAGTATCACTCCGGGCATTTTAATTCAAATGGCAAAATCTGATGCAAATGTAAGAACGATATCTTCACCACAGATTTTGACAGCGAATAACGAAGAAGCATCTATTAATGTTGGTAGAAGAATCTTTTTAGAAACTTCTACTTCTAACCCAACAACGGGTGCGACAACAAAATCACTAGAAAAAGAAAACGTAAACTTAGAGCTGAGCGTTAAACCAAATATTTCTCACTCAAACTACGTAACCCTTAATACAAAAATTACTCAAGAAAGTTTAGGTAATATTATTGCTGGAAACGTTACGATTAACTCTAGGAAAACCTCTCAAATTGTTACGGTTAAAAATAGACAGACGATTGTGATTTCTGGGTTAGTAACAAATGAAGAAACAGAGACCTTCACAAAAATTCCGTTGCTTGGTGATATACCGATTCTTGGATGGTTGTTTAGGAATTCATCTATTGAAAATATTAGATCTAATCTAGTTATTTTCATGACACCACACATTATTCATGGTGCTCAAGACTTAGCTCAGGTTTATGATCAAAAGCTGAAAGACCGTAATAAGTTTTTGGAAATGGTCTACGGAAAAGGTTACCAGCAATCAGATTTTTATGCTTCACTTCCAAAGAAAGAAGATGGCATGTATAAAGAAGATCAGAGAGACCAACTTGAGCGTACACAGCGTATGAAAATGCTAGATAAACTATATGACTCACCTTCGGCGGAGGAGAATACTCCAAGAATAGTAGGAAGTGGTAGTGAAATTTCAGTCCCAGTCCCAGTCCCAACAGATGAAGGTGGTGATGTGCCAAGTGATTCTAATCTTACAGAAGATGAAATTATTGAGCTTGACGAAATTGATGAAGAAGCAAAAAAGAAGGCCGAAGAATTGCTGGAAGAAAGCAAGTAAGGAACAAAAGTGAGTGTAAATACGAATCAATCACCAGAAGCTACGGATATGCAAAACGATGATAACGTTATGCACCTTGATCCTATTGATGTTCGTAAGAGTAGGTGGAAACCTCTTCAGGGTCTAAATACTGAAAAGGCAAATAAAAAGACTCTAGGTCAAATTTTAATTCATCATACAAAAGCTTTAACTGAAATTCAGCTTGAAGAAGCTCTCAAAATACAGTCTGAAGAAGGTGGTAAATTAGGTCGAATTCTTATAGAAAAAGAATTTGTAAAAGAAGAAGATATGCTCAAAGCACTAGCTTATCAGTTAGACCTCCCTTATTATGATAAACTTCCAGTCAACGATATTGATCCTGCTCTTGTAGATTCTATTCAAATTCAATTTTGTAGAGATAATAAAATTCTTCCAATCGCAAGAGATGAATTTTATGTGACAGTGGCAGTGGCAGATCCATTGAATATTTTTCCGCTTGATGATCTTAGGCTGATCATGAACGATAATATTAATATGATAGTAAGCCCCCCAAGTGTAATTAATAACTGCATTAATAAAGTATATGAACGTGCAAGTGATTCATCTCAAAAAGCAATGGCTGACCTTCAAGACAATGAAGGTGATGATGATGAAGACCTTGAGAGAACAAGAGATTTACTTGAATCTGCTGATGATGAAAAACCAATTATTAGATTTGTAAATGGTATTTTAGCAAGAGCAGTAAAAGAGCAAGCTTCTGATATTCATATTGAGCCTTATGATACTGAGGTGGTTGTACGTTTTAGAATTGATGGTGCTCTACAAGATCGTTTCCAACTTCCTAAAAAACATGTTGGTACAATCGCAACCCGTATCAAAATTATGGGTAAACTTAATATTGCTGAAAAACGTATCCCTCAAGACGGTCGTATTGCAAGACTAATTGCAGGTAGAAACATTGATATGCGTTTATCGACACTTCCAACTGCATTTGGTGAGCGTATTGTGATGCGTTTACTCGATAAATCATCGGGAACGAAGAACCTTGATGATATGGGTCTCAACTCAAAAGTGTCCAAAAAATTTAAATCACTTATTGAGCAAAAACACGGTATTGTTTTGGTGACTGGTCCTACCGGGTCTGGTAAAACAACACTGCTTTATGCTGCTATTGTTCACATTCATACACCTGACAAAAATATTTTGACGATTGAAGATCCTGTTGAATATCAATTAGATGGTATTGGTCAAACTGAAGTTAAAGACAAAGTGGGAATGACCTTTGGTGCTGGTTTGCGTGCTCTTTTACGTCAAGATCCTGATGTTATCATGATTGGTGAGATTCGTGACGGTGAAACAGCTCAGATTGCAATTAAATCTTCTATGACAGGTCACCTTGTACTTTCTACAGTTCACACAAACGATACTGCCTCAACGGTTACTAGAATGATGGACTTTGGAATTGAACCATTTAAGTTGGCTTCGGCTATGCAAGGAGTTATTGCGGCAAGGCTTATCAGGCGTCTATGTACAAGTTGTCGTATTGAGCATGTTGCTACAGAAGCTGAATTAAGCATGGTTGGCACTATGGCAGAGCAATTTAGAGGCCATAAGATATACCGATCCGGAACTGGATGTGAAAAATGTTTTTCATCAGGTTATGCGGGTCGTTGCGGTATTCATGAGTTGTTAGTGTTTGATTCAGAAATAAAAGAGTTGATTGTAAATACGCAGGATGCCAACGTTATCAAAAAAATGGCAATTGCAAAGGGCATGCAAACTCTTAGAGAATCTGCGTTAGATAAAGCACTTCAAGGTATCACATCCATTGAAGAAGCAATTAGTCGAACACAAAATGAACTGGATAACGAATAATAGCTGTAAGTAGTTTTTGCTGGGGGTTTTCTTTTGCCAATTTATATGTACAAAGGTTTTGATTCAAACTCAGGCACCACTAAAAAAGGTGAGGTTGAAGCTGAAACTCTCAAAACTGCAAAAGCATTGATTCGCCAAAAACACAAAATTATTGTGTCATCCATTAAAGAAAAATCAGTAGCAACAAAAAGTAGTTCACTTTTGGCGAGAATGTCTCAGCAAAAAGTTAAATTAAAAGACATTTCAGTGATGACAAGGCAATTTGCTACATTACAAAAAGCACATGTTCCGATTGATGAGTCACTTAGAGCACTTGTAAAACAAGTAGAGAATGAAACTCTGGCAACAACCTTATCAGATATTAAAAATCAGGTTTCTGAAGGTAAGTCACTGGGAGATGCTACAGAATCTCATAATGAAACATTTAGTAAGCTTTATATAAATATGCTCAAGGCTGGCGAGTCATCAGGTACTTTGGGTCTGGTTTTAGACCGTTTAGCAGACTACATGGAAAATAAAATTGCAACTCGCGGAAAGATTTTTTCAGCAATATCATACCCTGCCATCATGATCGTTGCGTCTGGTGGTATTATTATTTTCTTGTTTGTTAGTATTGTTCCAAAGCTAACAAAAATCTTTGATAGTCTTAAGGTCACCCTTCCTTGGTATACGAAACTAATGATAGGTATTTCAGAGTCTCTTCAAAATTACTGGTATATTTTAATCGCTTTGAGTTGGTTGGGATATTTTATGTTCAAGAAATGGTTGGCTACCGATAAGGGGCGACTTCGCTTTGACAATTTAATGCTTAAGGTTCCTGTATTTGGTCCATTGGTGATGAGGATCAATGTTTCAAGTTTTACCAAAACTCTTTCTACGCTTTTGAGCTCAGGTGTGGATATTATTCAATCCATGGAAATTACAAAAAATGTTATCGCTAATCGTGTTATTTCTGATGTTGTTGGAGAAGCAAAAATAGCTGTGCAAGAAGGAGCCAGTTTGAGTTCTGTTATTGCAAAAAGCAATCGTTTCCCTCCACTTGTGACACAGATGATGTCTACCGGAGAAAAAACTGGGCAGTTGGAGAGTATGCTTGGTCACGTTGCAGATGCTTATGATGTCGAAGTAGAACAGAAAATAGAAGGTATGATCTCTATCATAGAACCCTTGATGATCATCGTTATGGGGGGGATTACAGTAAGCGTGGTAATTTCTATGGTGATGCCTATGATGCAAATAATGAATCAAATTCGCTGATTATTTATGAATTTTCCAAGTTCAGTTTAAAATCTATCCAAAATTGTATCAATATCCAGATTTTATTTAGTATAATATCATTATGCAGGTGGTATCTTATGGTTTGAGAGTTAAGGAGACGTTTACCATGAAACAATTTATTCAGTTTTTTAAAGAGATGACAAGTCGTTCTAATAAAGAAAAGGCGATGAGTTTAATCGAAATTATTATCGTAGTGACATTGATGGTAAGTTTACTTGCGATATTTGCTCGTAGTTACATTAAAACGCAAGAAGGTGTACAAGCCGATCAAGTAAAAATTCAATTGGGATTACTAGCTCAAGAATTAGAAAAATTCAGAGCAACCAACTACAAATACCCTACTGATTTAGGGCATCTTGTGACAGATCCTGGAACATATAAAAACTGGCGTGGACCTTATGTAGAAGAAACTAAAATTAAGGATGTTTGGGGTGAGGAGTTTGAATACTCAATCGAAGGCAGAAAGTTTAAGATTATGAGTAGTGGTTTAGACCAAGAATTCGATACAGATGATGACATCGTTTATCCTGAAGAAAAACCAACAAATGAAGACGGTAGTGACGACGACCAGTAAAGACAAACAAACGGGCTTTACCTTAATTGAGATCATCATTGTTGTTTCTTTGATGGTGGTTGTCTATGGTGTGATTGCTCCACAGGTTTCAAGAATTACTGGAAGCCGTGCTCCAAGTTTATTGGCGAGGTTAGGGGGGGATGTTCGTGCTGCTTATGATATGGCGGTTCTCCACAACAAAAATTTTCGTTTAGTCTTTGATTTGGGATCTCACACCTATTGGCTTGAAGAGCTTAATGATAGTCAGTTTTATCTTAAATCACCTGATGCAGAACCAAGTCAGTTTGAAGAAGCGTTGGCCGAAGGAGACGCAGATGAGGCTTTTGAAGATTGGTTTGCTACTATAGAAGAACAAGCGGGGGAAAGTTTTAAAGACCCTGCCAACGACGATGAAATACCTCCAACATCTCCTGTTTTGGAGGCCAAAATAAAGCTTAAAGAACTAGAGTTACCAAATTGGCAAATGGTAACGAACTTAGAATGGGACGTTAGGGATTTTAACCCGACATTACTCTTTATGGGTGTTCAAACAGAAAATTCAGCAGACTACCATTCACTCGAAACCTTAGGGGAAAAACGTAAGGTATTTATTCATTTTTTTCCAAATGGATATGTTGAAAGAGCTTACCTTCATATTGGGTATAATGATGGTAGTGATAAATTAGATGCAGAACAAAAACCCTACACTTTAATTACTGTGCCCAATAGAGGTGTAGCCAATCTTGAAGTAGGAAAATTAGAGTATAAATTAAATGACAGATAAACGATCTACAGAATTATTTAGTACCGCAAGTTTCACGTTGGTTGAGACAATTATTGCTGCGTTTTTATTGGCAGCGATTGTATTACAAGTTAGTCAAGTTCAGGGAAATGCGGTTTATTTTATGGATTATGGTCGCAAAGTAACGCAAGCATCTTGGTTGGCAAAAGGTGCTATGTCTAAGATTCAATACTATGCTCAAACAAGACCGTTTGATGATTTAAAAGCAGCAGAAAGTAATATCCAGTTTAAAGATGATGGATTTAAAGATTTTAGGTTAGATGTTTTTATTGAAGACTTTGAAATGCCAATCATTGAAATGATTGCAACTTTTATTAATCCACAACCCTCAGGTGACGAAGATTCAGATGCTGCAAAACCCGACGATTCAATTGTTTCAATGGTTAAACAAATACTTGGTGAAGAATTAATGAAACTCGTAAAAGTTAAAGTTTCTTGGCCAGAAGGTGCAAAACGAAACGCAATTGATTTAACATTGATTATTACGAATGAGAAAAAGTTTGATGAAGTACTTGCACAACTGGGTGCAGTAGACTCATCTAATAATACTCCATCTACGCCTGCTACACCTTCTACGCCAGCAACTCCAAAACCACCTGCAGGGAGTACAAGTGAAAACTAATGGATTTTCAATTCTAGAAGTAATTATCAGTATTGGTGTGATTGTTGTATTAACGCTTTCTGTGGTTGTGATGATGCGTTCAAATATAGATATGAACCAGATTATCAGTAGTGAGTCTCAAGTTACTAGTGGTCTATCAAAAGCGATGATTCAAATTGCAAGTGATATAGAGCACTCTTATATTATTTCTACAAAAGATGTTATTCGCAGTACTAGCAATAGAAATAGCGGGACAATATTTTATATAAAGTCTAATAATAATAAAATCAAAATGACAACCAACAGCTTTAGGCGTTTTAGGCGAGGTGAAAAATCATCTGATCTATCTTACGTTGTTTATGAATTAAAGAAATCTAAAAAAAATTCTGGAAGAACTGATCTTTACCGCGGAGTAAAAAAAATAATTCCAAAAGACTTCAAGGAAGATCCAGAAATGAAACTCTTTGTGGAAAACATCAAGACATTCGAAGTTCACCCATGGAATGGAGAGAAGTTTATTAAAGATCGTTGGGATAGTGAAAATAGCGATACCACCAATAAGGCACCAATGATGGTGAAAGTAACTCTAGAAACATGGTTGAACCCGCCTGCTGAAGATGGGCAAGAAGATTTTAATGATGACAAAAAAACAGAAAAATTAACAACAAGGCTTTATTTAAGAAATTCAGCGAAATATGCTGAATTAAAAGAGCAACTAGGGACTATGAAATTCCATGAGTGATAATCAACTGCAACATAATAAAAATGAAAGTGGAATTGCTCTTATTATCTCAATTATGATTATTGCAGTCATTGTGAGTTTTACTACTGATTTGATCTTAAAGTCTCAAGTTGATTTTGAGCTTGTAGTTGCATCACGTGATAATATTCGTGCTGAGTTTGCTGCAGAATCGGCTTTAAATTTAGGGAAATTTTTAGTGGTAGCTGACTTAGCTGTTGACCTTGCCTCAAAACAACAATTAAAAAAAGAACCCGTTGACTCTTCCGGAGATCTTTGGGCAAAAATAAATGGTTTTCCTATTTCTAATGACCCTAAAACCTTCAAAGATTATCTGCAGGTTCTTAAAATAGCAATCCCAGTCACAGACAAATTTTCTGCACAACTAAGAGAATTGCCAGGAGAGTTTCAGGTTGAAGTTGAAGATGAGTCTTCTAAAATCAATGTAAATTTCGCAGCTCAAGGTTTTGCGAAAGAAATGATTGCCTTAATGAATGCCTTGAGTTCTTGCCCTGCAGAGCAAGAGTACCTTAAAGAAAAAAATATTGAGTTTGAGCCAATCATTTACAGAATAAAAGATTGGGTTGATGATAATGTTAGAGCAGAAGCAAAATCCAACTATGGTTCTGAAGATGATCCATATATAAAAAATGATGAAAAGTATTCTGCTAAAAACGCTCCATTCGATAGCTTAGATGAACTAATGTTGGTTGATGGTTGGAATGAAGAGTTACATACAATTTTTTCACCATATTTGACAGTCTTTCCAATTCAAAAATCATCAAGTGAGAAACCTCAACTAAACCTTAATACCGTTCCTAAGGCTCTTTTAGGGTGTCTGTTCCCAGCAGCAAAACTAGAATGTAATAAGAAATACCATGAAAAATTCATTGAATTAGAAGAAGAACCTAGTGCTTTGGCGACTAGTAAGAAAGAAATCGCGGGAATCTTAAAAGATGTTTTTTGTAATAACTCAAAAGATGAGAAATCCAAAAATTATCAAAAGGTATTTACGACCAGGTCAAACACCTTTCGCATCAAAGCTACCGCGGAAGTTGGTAGTCAAACAAGGTCTATCGAGGCAGTAATTAGTCGGCAAATACCGAACCCATCAAAGAAAATTACAAATTCAAGTAAGTATTTGTATTGGAAGAAGATTTAGTTCTTATTAAGGATTATTATATACGTATTTCCGTGCGTATTTATTATACTAAGTTATGAAGTTTTTTTTGAAAGGAATCTCTGAGTTATGCAGAAGGTTATCGGTTTAGATCTTGGCACATACTCCATTAAAGCATTAGAAATTGTGAATAATTTCAGTTCATATGAAATTGTTAATTTCTATGAAAAAATTATTCCAGAAATGGAAGGGCTTACAAGAGAGCAAGTTTATCCAATTTGTCTTGAGCAAATGTTTGCAGAAAATAATTTACAAGCAGATAAAATTATTGCTGCTATGTCTGGGCAAAGTGTTTCATCTAGAATTATGTCGTTTAATTTTTCTGATCCAAGAAAAATAGAAGCTTCGATGGAAGCAGAGTTAGAAACATTTGTTCCTTTCAATCTTCAAGACATGATTGTTGACCATCAAATCATTGGTCAATTTCAAAAACAAACAGTTGTTTTAGCAGTAATGACACAAAAGACTTACTTAGCAAATTTTTTAGATTATTTAAAAAGAGTTGATATTGATCCTCGTCTTGTTGATATTGATTCATTGGCTTTTTATAATCTTTCCAATATGATTGATTTAGATGCAGACAAGTGCACAGCTATTATTGATATTGGTCATCAAAAAACATCACTTTGTATTGTGCATCAAGGTGTTTTAAGAATGTTTAGATCTATTAACTTGGGTGGGAAGTATATCACAGATCTAATTTCTCGTGATTTAGAGCTAAGTTTTTCTGAAGCTCAAGCATATAAACATCGAGTGTCACAATTGCTGACTTCAACAGAAAAAGGAGACCGATTATCTGCTGAGGATAAAATGATAGCTGAGAGAATTACTCTTGGGATGTCTTCTATTGTTAAAGAACTTGGTAGAACATTGTATGCGTTTAAAAATTGGGAGCGAACTCCAATCCATGAATTATTGATTTCAGGTGGAACTACCAGATTAAATGGCATTGAAGATTTTTTACAAGATCAACTAGATGTTAGAGTCAGAAAAAATATTTTAGACAATGAAAGCCTTAAGATTTCATCTGGCTTAGAAGATCATATGGATATTCTACCTCAGAGTCTCGCGATTGGAATGCGTGCTGTAACGAGTGTAAAACGCTTGTCTCAAATCAATATGAGAAAAGATGAATATGCTTATGTTCAGGATTATCAAAGTACTCTTAATACTATTGGTAATATCGGTAAAGCTTTGTTTGCTGTGGCAATAATTTTGCTTTGTACTTATGGCGTAAACTATTGGTATTACTCTGGGCAAATCACGAAAACCGAAAAACAGTATGCTTCCAGAGCAAAAAAGGTTTTTCCAGACTTGAAGAAAAAATTAAAAAAGAAAGCAAAATTTAAAAAAGTAAAAAAAGAAGTAGAGAAAATATTTAAAAGCGAACTAGCTCAAAAGCAACAATCCTTAAAAAACTTTGTTGCGACCAGAACATCCTCTCAAGCATTAGCGTTATTATCTGATATCAGTAAAGAAGTTCCTAAGGATGTAAAAATTGATGTGCGTTATTATTCCTTCAACCAAACACCCGACGGCGGTAGGATAGAGATACGCGGGGATACAGATTCTTTTGAATCATCTGCTATAATCGCAGATTCAATTAAAAAAGTAAAAACCTTAAGTGAAGTAAAAAGAAGAGAAGAAAATTGGAAGCCAGGCTCCAATAAAGAAATCTTAGATTTTAATATCACAGCAAACTTTAAAAAGGATTAATCAGATGGCAGTAGCACAGGCGTTAGAGCCAGTTTTTAATCGAATACGTGGAATAAAACGTTTCTTTGGTGAAAAGATATTTGGACATAATAATGAGCGATTAGATTTAATCATGGACTCATTTAATAAGTTAACTCCCAAAAAAAGGAGTCTGACAATTGCTGCTTTGATTGCTTTTGTGGTGATTATGGTTTTGTCTATTTTCTTTATCTATTTTTATCAGTTGTCGTCTTTGAAGGGTCAATTAAGCGAAAGAAGAAATAGTTTTAACAAATTAGGTATTATTGGAAAAAGTTTTGGAGTTGAAACAGCGAAATTTGATGATATGGTGTCCGGAATCAAAAGAAAAATATCTGGATTGCGAGTAAAGGCAGAGCTGGAAAAATTGGCAAATAGTGTTGGTGTTGATATAGATGATATTGATGCACCTGCACCTAAGGAATACGATGGTGATAATCCATTAAATAAATATTTTAAAAAACATGATCATGAAGTTCGGATTTCAAAAATTTCAATCCCCGAACTGTTGGACTTTTTGGTTGCTATAGAGAAAGCAGATCGTTTATTTCAGGTGTCTGATCTACGCATCTCTGGTCTTTACAAAACGAAATTACACTTTGAAGCGATGTTCAAAGTTCAAGCCATTGTGGGGAGTGATAGTTGATGGAAGCAAATACTGAAACACCAGAGTTATCGAAAAAAATTATTGAAGTAGTTGATAATCTTGATTCGTCAATATCAAAAGAATCTAACATAGACAAAGATGAAAAACCTATTAAACGATTTTCATGGCTGTTGTTTTTTGGAATTTTTCTTCTTTGTCTTCCAGTTTTTTTATATATTTTGTTTCCATATGATGTGATGAAAGATGTTTTAATTACACAAATAGAGAAAAACACAAAATTTAATGTAAGTATTGCTGAAATGGGCCCTGCTTTTCCACTAGGAGTAATTGCAAGTAATGTAGAGCTTCAACCTGAAAATGGTTTGGGTAGTATTAAGTTAAAAGAGCTCAAAATTAAAATTAGTGTATTAAGTTTATTCATTGGAAATTTGTCTCCAAATATTTTTATTAAAGACGATGGAAAAGGTGATTTAGCTCTTGATCTAAGTATGTCTTATTTAGGAGCTCTTTTTGGTGGAAGTCTTTCAGAAAAAAATATTTCAGATGTTCACTTAGATGCGAATAAGTTTGATATTGAGAGAATCGCTGACTTTGGTTTGAATACTTTTGGTAGTTCTAATGCGTTAAGCTCTAGTATGAAGGCTCTATTGTCATCTGAGTTAGAAAAGATAAGTTTAGCAGGTAAGTTAGATGGTGTCGTCGATGTTGATTTGGATATTGAAAATCCAAAAAATACAAATGGTAAAGTAGACCTGGAACTAGTTGATTTTGAGCTAAATATTAATGATGAAAATATGAAATCTCTCGAACAAGATTTTTCAAAAGCTTTAATTAAGGCTCAAATTAAATCAGGAAAATTACAATTTGATAAAAATGCGGGACTTCTCTCAAAAGGTTTAGATATTAAATTTTCTGGAAATATGCAATTTGCAAAAAAAGCAGCAAACTCAAATGCAAATATGATGATTAACTTAAAAATGATGAATAAACTTCAAGAAGAGTTTGGGTTTATGTTGAATGCCGCAGGTGGTAGTGAATCCGATAGTAAAAAAACGTGGAAACTTTCAGGCCCAATTTCAAACTTAAATGTAGTAACGCAATAAGGAGAAAATCATGAAAAGATGGATTGTATTAGCTAGAGATTCATTACAAGAGTATCTTAACCTTGGGCAAGAAGCTCTTGAGGCTTTGACTGTTGGAGATAAGGTTTCTCTGAGTAAAATTTTACTTCGTCGCACTTTGGTTTTTCAACGCTACTGTCGAATTGAAAGCTTAGCGGCTGCTAGTGGCTATGATGTATCGAAGCACGAGAGTATGATTGACCTATGGATGCAAATTGATTCAACAAATGTATTATTTAATGATGAGTATCAATCCGGGGAATTACTTGCCTCTTAAAGATGCTGACTTTTTTCTTTTTATGTAGATGACGTAGCATACAGTTATTACAGTAAGAACACCTAGTATTGAAAAAGTAATTGTCTTGGAGTTTTGTGACCAGATGCTTTGCCAGCTCTCACTTTGCGAGCCAACATAGTAGCCAAACCAAGTAAGTACAAACATCCAAATCCCAGCACCAAGAGTAGTATAGAGGCAAAACAGAAAGATGTTCATACGGCAAAGCCCAGCTGGAAAACTGATGATTTGCCTAATTCCCGGAATCAGACGACATATAAATGTAGTGATATGACCGTGTTTTTCAAAATAGTCTTCAGCGTATTTGAGTTTTTTTTCATCTATTAGAAAATATTTACCATATTTTGCAATAATTGGTCTTCCTGCATATACAGCAAGGTAATAGTTGAACAGAGAGCCTAAAATACTACCAACAATTCCAGCAATCACAGCCCAAGTAAAACTCATCTTTCCTTGAAAAACCAAAATACCGGCTGGGATCATGACAATCTCACTTGGAAATGGAATAAAAGATGACTCTATCGCAATAAGTAGCACAATCAGGCCATAATTGCCGGACTCAATGGTACCAACGAGTTTAGAGCTCATATCTACGATAAATTGTGTGAGTGCTTGTAACATACATGGGTATTATATTGTGATACGATCAAAAGAGCAATCATAAGGCAAATATTTTACAACTGTAAATCATGTACTGCAGTTTCAGCTCCAGCATGCTTTGTCCGATTTTATATTACAGACCTTTTGATGACGAATATATATGGGTGGAGTGACATTGAGTAAATTACAAATAATAGCGTTGAGTTTTTTATTGAACTCTTCGGTTATAATGGCAAAAACGAGTAATCATACTTTTTTGAATTGGGTCGATCAATTCAATAGTACACAAGTTCACGCCACACTAGATGATACAAGTAAAGTTTTATTGAGTCTTGAAGGCCTAACAAACGTGCAACGCCAAAAGATACTAAAAAAGTTTTGGCAGAACACAAGTGCATATCAATATGATGATCCAATGATGTCTCATTTATTATCTGAATCACTAGATGTTTTTAATAAAACAGATCCAATCAAAAGTTATATTTTATCTAAAATAGATTTTAAAAACTTAAATACTAGCTGTAAGGCTGATGAGTTGATTGTAAACTATTCGGGTCTTAAGTCTCAAAGTAATTATTCAATTGATTTGCTTCACCTAAGAAAACTAAAACAAAAACATCATAAAAGAAAATTTGCACTGAAAATGATCGAAAATTATAAATCTAGCAAAATGAGTTTGTTAACAAAAGATCTGTGGGGACAGGTTAAAGACGATGAAGTTTTATTGAGAAAAAAGCCGTGGTTATTGAAGGGTCAAGAAGTTAATGAATTCAAAGAATTAAGGGTTTCTGTACAGTCACAGTTATCTAAGCGTTTATGTCAACAGGCTGAAAAAACGATTAAACGAAGTTTATTGAAATCTGGTGATGTCGAGCAATGGGTAGATCTAGGCAATAAAGTTTATAAATGTATAAAGCGTCAAGGCAGAAAAAAAGTTCTTCAGTTTTTCGATCGTTACGCTAATATTTTGTATGAAAAAAAATCTTTTGAAGGTTGGTCCGCAGCTAAACTACGAAAAGCAAAGTACCTATGGGGAGCTGGTGATTTTTCTGGTGCTAAAAACCAGATTAATGGTGTCATAGAAATTACAAAAAACAAAAAATTAAAACACTCTCTAGGTGATGCGAGATTGCTTTTGGGTGAGATAGTTCAAAACGAAGGTGACAATAGAAAAAGTATCTATATTCTCAATAATTTTTTGAAGAATCACTCAGATCACGCAGATTACTCTAAGGCGTTGATGAAACTTACTATTTTAGAAGGAAGTAGAAGGCATTGGTCGCGTGTAAAAAAGATTGCTGAAGAACTTGAAGTATTAGGTAAGAATTTATCTAGAAGTAAACATGATCCAGCAGAGTTAGCTTTCGGTCAGTTTTGGCAGAGTGTTGCAAAACATAAGCTAAAGGACGATAAAGGAGCGATTAAGATTTGGAAGAAGTTAGCAAGAGACTCATTTTCTAGTTATTACGGTGCTGTCGCTTCCTATATGTTAGAAAGGTACAACATTTCACATACTACGCCGAGTAAAGCCTCTCAAAGTAAGTTTTTTGAAGATGAAAAATATTTTAATACTTTTAGTGATGCAAATCAAAAAACACTGAAGTATGTGCACAAGCTTATTCAATTAGGTCTTCATCAGTCTGCATCATGTGAACTTAATCATATGGATATTCAGAACTTTGATGACACACAGAAAATGTATTTGTCTGCGATGCTATATTTAAGTGGTGACTGGTTGCGTATGGTGATTAATTACAATTCAATTCCAAGGTCAGTGCGTCAGTCCTTCCCTGTTGGAGTTGAAACAATGATGTTTCCTAAGAAGTTTGATGCAAAGATAAGTCAGTACGCTGCAAAACTCGGTCTAGAAGAGGAGTTTATTATGGCTATTATTAGGCAAGAGAGTATTTTTAACCCCAAAGCAAAGTCGTGGGCTGGTGCAAGAGGTCTTATGCAACTTATGCCAAAGACCGCAAGAAATGAAGCAAGAAAAATAAAGAAAAACTATCTTGACCCACAAGAAAAAGCTGGTCTTAGAGGATTAAAGTCTTCAAAAGATAAGTTGTTTGATCATAATGTTAATATTGCACTGGGTGTTCATCACGTAAAAAGTTTATTTGATATATATAAAAGCCCACTATTCGTTTTGACTTCTTATAATGCTTCACCAAGTGCTACAAAGCGTTGGAAGAAGAACATTACTTTCGATGATAAATTACTTTTTATAGAAAAAATTCCATACAAAGAAACTCGTGCATATGCAAAACTAGTATTTAGAAATTACTACTACTATAAGAAGCTTTATAAACCTAATTCAAAGCCAAAATTACTCAATAAAATCTTAGCTGGTTCATTTCAATTTATTGAGAAGCCAAAAACAGTCAGTTTTTAGGTTTTTATTGCACGGCGTGCAGTTTTTGTTCTTTGTGTCGAGATACTGCTAGTTCAAGTAGGTTGTTTATTAAGTCACTTGCTTGCATTCCGGCATGTTCCATAAGTCTTGGGTACAGTGAAATGCTTGTAAATCCCGGCATTGAATTTGCTTCATTAAAATAAACAAGGCCGTCTTTTGTTACAAAGAAGTCCATCCTTGCAAGGCCAAAGAGATGGAGGGCCCGAAAAACCTTTACGGCTGTATTCTTCAGGTTTGAAATGGTCTCTGATTTAAGGTTTGCAGGAATATCTGTTCGTGCATTAGAGGTTTTTGAGTACTTTTCCTTGAAGTCATAAAAAGTACTTTCTGTGACAATTTCGCCGGGCTCGGAAACAGTAAGTTTATCATTGCCCCCAAACACAGCAATCTCAACTTCTCGTGCTATGATTTCTTCTTCGATGATGCACTCAGAATCATAGAGGAAAGCAGACTCAACGGCTTTGTCGATTTCATCAAGGTTCTCTATGCGAGTAATTCCAATAGAGCTACCCATAGCCACAGGTTTTACGTATAAAGGCGTTTTGAGTTTTTTAATACCATCCAGCATGGATTTCTTATTCTTTGCCCAATCTTGTTTATTGAAGTGTTGAAAGCCAACAATGGAAACACCAGATGCTTTTGCAATAATCTTTGAAAGAGGCTTGTGCATTGCTAGGCTAGAGCCAAGTACGTTGCACCCGACGTATGCTACGCCGTAAGATTCAAGCAGTCCTTGGATCCTTCCGTCTTCACCGTAAGGTCCATGAAGCATAGGCCATACAACTATATTCTGATTCCGAGGTGAAGAAAAAACTTCTTCGGGAGATGTGGGGTTCTGCGTAGAGATAGTTAACTGATTGCCGGAATTTAACTCATGTTGTTTTGCTTGAGGGTCTTGTTGGTACCACGTACCGGTTTTGCTGATCCCAATAAGGATAGGCTCCCACTTAGCTTCTATTTTTTGTAAAATAAAATGACAGCTTCTAAGGGTAATATCATGCTCAGCCGAAACTCCTCCGTAGAGGATGACGCATCGCATACTATAAGAGACTGTTAGACTTCTTCGCTACGCGTGTCTTGGTGCCGTTTTCGACTTTGTATCCGATACGCGTTGGAACTTTTTTAGATGGGTCTTCTAGGTTGACGTTACTGATGTGGATAGACATCACTTTATCAACAATTCCGCCTTGGCCTTGAGCATTTGCTTTTTGGTGCTTTTTTGCAATGTTTAAGCCTTCAATGAAAACTCTGTTCTTTTTGCAGTCGATGCGGTTTACTTTTCCGCTTTCGCCACGATGCTTACCTGCTAGGACGACAATTTGATCACCCTTTTGGATTTTGAACTTTGTTTGTTTTGTAATTGCTGGTTTCGACATTTTTCTGCTCCAAATTATCCTAACTTTCTATATGATGAGAGTTATCCAGTCAATACGCATTGGGAGGTTATTTTTTTGCTTATGAATATTTTTCAAAGGTTAAGCTTAAGGTATGGTGTCTTATGCTTATTTGTCCTTTTATTACAGTGTGTTAGTGTTTCGGCCTTATTGCATGCACAAAGCAGTTATAGCAGTCAGCCTACATTTTCGCCACTTGGTGGTGGGGGCACTCCCACCAAAATAGACCCCGGCAAGGTGGTTAAATTTATACCAATATTAGGGACTTACAATGCAACCGGTGAAATTCGTATAGAAATAGATCTTTCTACGGAAAATGGGTTTACGATTTATCAATCAGAGATGGAGGTGATTCCTCCGGCAGGTTTTACGGTAGAGACTCAAAAAACTCCTACCCCCATTAAGTTTAATGACCCAGTTACAGGTGGGGAAGTTCTTGTATTTGAGCAGGGGAGTTTTCACTTAAAGTTTTCAGGAATTGACGCCGTTCAAAACCCTTTTGATTTTGCAATAAAGTTTACAGGTTGTACAAAAGACTTTTGCCTTTTTCCATTTACTCAAAATATCAGGGTCAGTCTTATTAAATCTGAACTGACAGGAAATACTGCCAAAGTTTCAAGTAAATCAGATTCAAATAAAAATGAAACTATCAAAATTAAATCACCCATTGAAGAAGATAAACCGTTGGCACAAGATTCTTCTCGTGGAATTCCAGTAGCACTTTTGCTTTTAGGTATATCTCTTTTTGTGATGGAGCTATTTTATGTAAAAAAACATAAAAAACTTTCTTTAATCACGCCGGTCTTAATTGTGTGTATTGTGCTCTTTTGGGTATATGACATGAGGTCAAAGCCCCAAGAACATTCATATGCTGCTCAGTCTTTATCTTGGATGAACGATGAAGAGTTAGCATTTGCAACAGCTAGGCAAAAGGGAAAACACATCTTTTTTGAGTCTTGGGCTGACTGGTGTAAACCATGCAAGAAAATGGAAGTAAAAACATTTAGAGACCCAAGGGTTCAAGAAAAATTACGTCAAAATTATATCTTATTAAAAGTTGATATGACTGACTCGAATGAGGCGACGGATATATTTATGGAGAAGTACGCAATTGACACGCTGCCTACCATGATTTTAATTGATATCGAGACAAAACGCAGAAAATATATCAAAAGATTTGTAAACCCAGAGGAACTGAATCTTATTTTAAAAGAATTTGAGGCAAAACCAAAATGATTCAATATTTACTTTATGTTGCTTCTAAAAAACAAATATCTGAAGTCGAAAAAGCATTAGCTCACATACAAGCTAAGAAACTAGACTCTCATTCTGGAATTACGAAAACTTATGTTTTAAAGCATAAGTTTCTTAAAAATATTTCTTTGCAAATTGATCTTCTAGATGATGTGCGTGGTATTACTCCTCACTTAAAGCGGTGTCATGTAGATTTACTTGTTTACGATGAACGGCAATCAGAGGGCCTACCGGCAATTCAGGCCATTAAACAAATTCGAGATGATATCGCTGAGTTTTCAAATCTTTGGGGGCCTGATTTCTTGTTTCCAACATCACGTATGGCTGTGATTTTAGCTAAGGGTGGTAATGAGTCTCGTCATGCTTTTAAGCTTGGTAGGTTAGGGGTTCGAGATGTTTTATCAAAACCCGCGTCTACCGGTCAGGTTATTATTTGGCTTCAAAGAATTGTCACAAAAGAGCTTTCAATAGTTTCTCGTAGTGGGATTGCTTTAAGTGGAGGAGGAATAGAAGGGCTTCTATTTCAATTGGGTGTATTGAATGCACTTGAAAAATCTATGGTGGACGGCAAATCAATATATGATTGTGAAGTTTTTACAGGGATAAGTAGTGGTTCGATTGCTGCCAGTATCGTTGCAGGTGGCATTCCAACCCAAGAAGTTATTTTATCTTTAGTCGGAAAATCGCAAGTCATTCCTCATTTTAGTTTGATTAAGCTTTTTGACATTGCCAGTGTTGATATTGGAAAGAGGCTTGCGAAAAACCTAGTGTCTTGGGCTGGGTTATCTCCAGAGTTATGGAGAAAGAAAATACTTCATAGTATTCCTTCCGGTTTTTTCAAAGGGCAGTACCTCCTTGAGTTTTTTAAGGGTGTGTTTGAAATATACGGAAAAAAAGATTCATTTAGTGATCTAAAGAAAAAGTTGTTTATTGGGGTAACGGATCAAGACAGTTATAGACATCACACATTTGGAAAAGACCCAGAAAACGATCCAAGTATTAGTGAAGCAATTCGTGCTTCTAGTAGTATTCCTTCTTTTTTTACTCCAGTAGAACTTGGCGGTAAGTTTTATATTGATGGGCAAATAACGAAAACTTGTAATTTATCTGACGTAGTGAATGAAAACTGCAAGCTGTGTTTTATTATTGACCCTTTTAAGCCTTATGGGGAGATGAAACCTGGAGAAAATAACAAAAAAGGCGGATACCACTCCATTGTTCAGACCTTAAAGGCTCTTGTCGCAAGTCGGTTTGAACAGTCTCTGGCTCACATTGGTGAGAGGTACCCAGAGGTTGACTTTCTTGTCTTTCAACCAGATGAGGAGTGTGCCAAATTAATGCAGGGATCACCCATGAAGACTCGTATTCGCAGTCAGGTCATCGAAACTGCATATAAGACAACCATAAGAAAGTTAAGAGATAGACATATGGTATATCAATCCGTGTTATCTAAATACGGGTTTAAGCTTCGCTCTCAAAGTGAGCTGAGTAAGATTGAATATCAGTTATGGGAGAAAACAACATGACCATGCCCTTTGAATATCCATTAATCGAAGCAAAGCTCGTGAAACGCTATAAAAGATTTTTTGCAGATGCGGTTTTAAGTGAAACGAGTCAAGAAGTAACATCTCACTGTCCAAATACAGGAAGCATGAAAAGCTGCGGTAGTGAAGGTGATACAATTCTTTTGTCTCACCACGATGACCCTAAAAGGAAACTTAAATACACGTGGCAATTTACGGTTGTGAAAGATGGTTTTGTAGGTGTAAATACTCATTTACCTAACAAAGTGGTAAAATGGTTTGTAGAAAATAATTCCATAGATTTGAATTTTGATTTTGTCTCAGTTAAGCCAGAAAAAAAATACGGTGAACAAAACTCAAAAATTGATCTTTATTTAGAAGATAAAGATGGTGTTGCTATGTACGTAGAAATTAAAAATGTCACTTTATTACAATATAATAAATTAATGTTTCCAGATGCAGTTACTACTCGCGGCCAAAAGCATCTAGAAGAGTTAACAAACCTCAAAAAAAACGATCCAAATACTCGTGCAGTTATGCTTTATTATATCAATAGGCCTGAAGGGAATAGCATGACATTTGCTGAGCATATTGACCCTAAGTATGCAAAACTTGCTGCTCAGGCAAAGCAAGCTGGAGTAGAGTTTCGAGCGATCCGCTTTCAGTATCTTGATGGTAAAATGCATTGCCAAGGCGACGTCCCCATTCAATTTAAGGAGGGTTTATGAGCTCTATGAAGCTTTATCACTACTGGAGATCCTCTTGTTCATGGCGAGTGAGGTGGGCTTTAACCGAAAAGCAAATTCCTTTTGAGTTAGTTGCTGTCAACTTATTAAAAGGCGATCAGTTTAAACCTGAGCATTTAAAACGAAACCCTTTAGGTTTTGTGCCAGCTCTACTGACACAAGAGGGTGAGTTAATATCTGATTCAATGGCGATATTAGAATGGCTTGAAGAATCCTACCCCAACAAAAAGCCATTACTACCGAGCTCTCCTGTTGAAAAAGCACGTGTAAGACAAATGGCATATTTGATTTCTAGTTCCATTCAGCCTGTGCAAAATCTTTCAGTTGCAAAAAAACATAGTGT
Organism: Oligoflexales bacterium; assembly: GCA_023301465.1. GTDB lineage: Bacteria > Bdellovibrionota_B > Oligoflexia > Oligoflexales > JALZUQ01 > JALZUQ01. The sequence continues at coordinate 7,709 of JALZUQ010000038.1, read as the reverse complement.
CGACCCTCGTGAGAGGAAGGAATGGATGCACTATTGGATATCTCGTGGTCTTCTTGCTTTAGAAAAAATCATGACAATCAATCATCAAGCAGGCACGTATTGTTTTGGTCACGAATTGACAATAGCTGATATGGCACTTATTCCTCAGTGCTATAATGCAGAGCGGTTCGGAGTGAACTTGCAGCAGACTCCAAATATTCACCGTATTTATAAAACATGTTTAAAGTTGAAGGCTTGCCAAGAAACAGCACCTGAAAACTACCAAGATTAAATTTTAGGCATTATGTGTCTTGAGATTCATGGTAACTTTGCAATTAAGCGAGGTTCATGATGTTAGAAAACTCCAAACTATCCAAATCCTTAACTCCGAAGATGGGTGCAACTCAGTGTGCTCTTAAGATTCAGTGTCAAAGCTGTTTTGGTAAGGGTTATTTAGTATCCGGTGGTTGGGGCTACGTGGAGAGCCAACTATGTTCATGTGTTGCTGATTGTAGAAAATGTGCTGGTACTGCAAAGAGTGTTTCGGGTCAATATCTTCAAGGGTGTATTGGATATGACCCAATGGCAATGTGCCGTCTTATCAATAAAGCTAAAATCCCAGCGAGATACGCCAATGCAAAAATTGAGTTGTTTGCCAATTCATCTCCTAGCGGATTACAGCTTCAAAAATTAACCAAAAAATGGGTAACAGAATTCCCAACCAAAAAAAGACCTAAAGGATTAATTATTTCTGGGCCTGTAGGTGTTGGTAAAACTTATATTTTATGTGCTATGGCGTTTGCATTAATTAAAGCGGGTATTTCTGTTCGTTTTGTAGATTTTTTCCAGTTACTTTCTGATATTAAAGCCAATTACTCCGAAGGTGGTTCAGACAAAAAATTAATTGAACCGCTGGTTCATGCAGACGTTTTGTTTATTGATGAGCTTGGTAAAGGTCGTAATATAGAATGGGAACAAACGATTTTAGATCAAATTGTGAATGGTAGGTATAACCGTGGCAAAGTTATTGTTTCAACCACGAACTATAGGCATGATGTTATCCAAGAAGAAACTTCCCCACAAAGCAGTTTTAATAGAATCTTAGATGATCAAGCTTCATTCAAAAAAAGTGGAAACACAGGTTTTGATTCATTATTGTCAAGGGTAGGACCACGTATTTTTTCTAGGCTTAATGAGATGTCTGAATACTTTACTTTGTCGGGTCATGATCACCGCAGATGAGTAATTGCTGTTTATTAGATAGAAAGTGGTTTGAGCATAATTTTTTCCGAGGGCTTCAGGTTCGAGACAAAAAATTTGTGGTTCAAAGTGATGCTTTGAGTTGTTGCAAAGGAGTTTTTTCTTGTTTCCCCTCCGACGCAAATCAAGTTTATGTTTGCTCTGGTTCAGAAAAAATTTCAAGACTTAATAGTGTAGCAAAAATTTTGTTTCCAAAATTAAGTTTTGATTCCGTGATGGCTGTGCAGCATGATTTGACAGAATCTACAAAACGATTAAAAGAAAAACAGTGTAAAATTTTGCCGCTACAAGACTCACCAACAACTTTTTTACAATGGATAGTTGTTCTTTCTTGGGCTCTTTCTGAAGAGTATTTTTTTTATAGCTTTCGAGATTCAGAGCAACTGCGTTCAAATAATTTTAAGAAAAATATTTTTATAAAACTTCCTCAAAAATTGCTACAAAGTCACCACTTGCTAAATTTTATTACCATTATCCATGCTTGTTATTCGCAAAAATTAAATTTATATGTGGATGCTCATGACTTTATCAAAAAAAACAGACGAAAAAGAAGAGGTGAGCCTGTTTCTGGAGATGGTGGTAGGTTGTTGATTCAGCTCGAATCCGTTTTACCTGCTGATACCTACTATAAATTAAGTAAAATGCTGGGCTAGCTTCGTTGTCATAATAAGAGAATGAAATCTACAGGCTGTCTTTATATCTATCTGTTTTTATTGGTGAATTATTTCAGCTTTCAAACTTTTTAGAGTCTTGCCGATAGCTAAGTCATGAGAAGTACCAGAAAAAAAAGACCTTTCTTAGGAATTGAGTATCAATCTAAAAGCGAAAAAGAATTTTGCTTGAGATGGGTTTTTACACGCCATGTAGAAATAATTACATCTGGTTTATGGATTGGTGTAGTCTTGAACTCATTGACGATTGGTGCAGTTCATTATTTTGCGAATCAAGACATCTCAGAGCTTATTTTACCTCTTCATGTTGGTTTTCTTTTAGGAAAACTTTTTGCCTTGGTTTTCCAGCGTAAACCTGAACTTTTTCTAATGATAACATCGGTAGTAACTATTACGTTTATCAGCTTTTATCATTTGAGTATGTACAGTGTACTTGCTTTAGGTGATCCTGCACATCATACAGCAGTTTGGATGGGGTTGGTTGCATTGTCGATCTTCGCAATTCAATTTTTACCAACAATAGGAATGTTCTCTGTTTTTCAAGCTGTGGTCTATGGTCTAGCGAATTACTACACACTCTATGATCAACCTCATGGTTATGTTAATGCGGGTGTTTTTTCGAGTATTCTTTTATTTACTTGTTTGCTTAAACAAAAAACCTATATGAGCTCTATTAAAAAAGCTCTTGTGGAATACAGGTTTAGAAGCATGATTGCTCCGGCTCATATTGTACGTAGGGCTGCTCGACGAGGTGAATCATTAAAAGAGACTTTCGCTACTGAAGAACAATTTTGTGCATGTATCTCTAGTGACTGGCGGAACTATCAAAAGCTTTCAAAATCAATTTCTGCTAAACACCTAGCAGCTGCTTTAGAAGGCTATTACGCTTTATGTAATAAACTTTTAGAGCGAGTTATGCCAAAAGGAAATTATTTTGTTGATTGGATTGCAGATGAGCTTTTCGTTGTTATTTTTAAAACTAAGCACATTGATGAGCAAGAAGTTATTCATTCAGCACTCACTTTTGCGACTAAACTTATCTATGCAAAAGAAAAATTTTTTGAAAAATATAAACTACCTGAGAACATTGATGTTGGAGTAAGCTGTGGGGATGCGATTATTGGTTTAATGGGTCCAAAAGCTCATAAGAAAGCTACTGCTCTAGGTGACGTCCCGGGAACAGCAAGAAGAATTCAAAATTTTGGCAAAATACTTAAGCAAAAATTTGGCAAAACGGACCGTATTATCTTTGATAAGGCTGTTTTTGCATTGGCTCCTGCAAATATTAAAGGTATAAGAACCTACGCCATGAGTGATCCTGATGAGATACGCGATGTTAAATGTGACTACGTTTTCTTTTTAGATCCACTTTTGTCAAAACCTAAGAATAAAAAGAATGTATCAAATCACAATCCTGATCAAGAAGAGTTGTCAGATGAACGTCCAAGAAAAATTAAATCAATTGCAATCTAAGTTACAAGAGTTCAAAGACCCTCAACAAAAGTATGCATATATAATCTCTCAAGGTAAAAAACGAGATGCATTAGACAAGCCTCTTCAAACCGAAGATAATTTGATCAAAGGGTGTATTTCTCAGCTATGGTTAATTCCTCACTTACTTCCAGAGGGTAAGATTAGGTTTGATGCTTATTCAGAAGCATTAATCGTGAATGGCATTGTTGATATCATTTTAGATATCGTAAATGATCAGCCTGCATCTCAAATACAAGAATTAACATCGAACAGGCTAAAAGAAGCAGGATTAACCGAGGCACTCTCAATGAATAGAAGATCTGGTTTATCTGCTTTTGTAGCTAAACTCCATTTATATTCAAAAGTTGCTGCGTTATCTGTTGGCCAAAATTTTAAATAACATTTATAAGTATTTAAAATTATTATTAAAAAACCGATTGCTTTAATTGTTTTCTCTAAATACCGATATATTAACAGGGAGGTTCTTGGTCTTATACTTTGTAAGTTAATGCTAATCGAAGTTGGGGTGAAGTTCATACATGTTGTAGTTGTGGGAGAATCATGAAGAAATTACTTTTGATAGCATTTTTAATCATACTACCGAGTTGTGAAGAAAAACAAACAGAGTCATCTCAAGAAATTGGTGAGTTGGTTTCACTTTCAATTCCAACGGCGTCATATAATAGTTTTCAACTAGCAGATGATAAAGATCCAAGATCATACTTAACCCACACAATTGTTCAAATCAGATCTCAGGATGCTATCTGTAATGGTTTTTCATTTTATGGGTCAAAGACGTTTTCTAACGGTTCGCCAATGAATTTAAGGCTTCCTGAAAATTGTTCTTTTACCGTAAAAATCTGGTATGCAAACGAAGTAAGAGCTGTAAGTGCAGAACAAAGTTTTGAGGCTAACTTATTCTATGAGTCTGAGGTTATCCAAATTCCTTCGAGTCAATTAAAATCAAAAAATTTTGACGCTTCTCATCAAATAGCAAGAACCTCGTTTGGTAGTCAAAGTGGGTTTGAGTTATCATCAATAAACTTGAAATCTACCGGTTTTTGGAGTGCTGGTGGTGATGATAGTGATGCGTGGGATTCACCTGCTGATAACATATTTAACGGTGATGGTGACGATGATTCAAACGATAATTCAAATGATAACTCAAACGAGAACTTAAATAATAATAGTGGATCAAGTGGTACAGATGAACGACTTGAAAGAGGAAGGTCTCTGTATATCGCTCACTGTGGAAATGCGAGTTGTCATCCATCAAGTGCAAGTAATTCTGCAAAAAGATTTAGATCGGCACAACAAATTTCGGGAGCTATCCAAACATATACTCAAATGAGTAGAGTTTCTGCTAGTTCGAGTGAGATAGAAGATATAGCATATGCTCTCGGTAAGTAATATTTTAATGTAATTCGTTAATTAAAAGAGGGCTAATTTAACCACAGTCCTTTTTCATATATCCTGTTTATAAAGGTTCTTGGAGCTCTCAGGTGGTATGCAATTTTTAGAATTTGGTTCATCAATGATTGATAGATAATACCATTTTTTTCAAACCTGACAGCAGAAGTTTTAGAGATACTTTGAATCCGTTTAGGTTTTTGATGTTTCAAAAGTTTTTTTGACAATGCTGTATCCTCGAATATGTCTAGATCTTCAAAGTATTCGTAATCATTCAAAAAATTTCTAGGAAAAAAGATACAGTGATCTAAATAGATAATCCCACTTAAATCAAATCTAATTTTGTTTGAATACCAAGAAGTAAACTTAAGGACTGGGTGAGAAACATCAAACTGATGAGTGAACCCACCCCAAATAGATGGTTGTTGTTGAATGGTTTTGAAAAGTTTTTCAATGCCTGATTTTTCTAAGATAGATCTTGGGTGGTTTAAAAGTACATATCCACTATCAATGGTCTCAAGTGCTTTGTTGATTCTGCTTATTCTGTTTTTTGCTTTAAAGTAAATGATTTTAACTTGTTTTGATGCAGGTAGTGGTAATTCTGCGTCAGGTTCTAGAACCCAGATGATCCTAACTTTATCAAAAGAAGAATAACTCTCGAGCACAGATTGATAAAACCCTAAAGCAGGGGAATACCCTGTAGGTACAACAACGTGAATCATCAATGAGCCTTACATGTTTATGATGGATAAATAGCTTGGCGTTCTTTTTGAATGTCTGCTCTCGTCACAAACTCTTCATAATTCACCTCACGATCCACAATCCCCATTGGAGAAACCTCAATGATGCGTTGAGCTATGGAAGAAACGGTTTCTCTATCTTGGCTAATAAAGAAGATAGTTCCCGGAAACGCGACCAAACCTCTATTTAGTGCGGTAATAGATTCAAGGTCAAGGTGGTTTGTTGGTTCGTCTAGTAGTAAGACGTTCGCTTTTTCCATCATGATTTTTGCTAACATGCATCGAACTTTTTCACCTCCGGATAATACGGTGGCTTTTTTATGAACTTCTTGTCCGCTGAAAAGCATTTTGCCTAAAAACCCTCGAAGGTATTCTTCTTCAAACTCCTCTTTTTCTACTGCGAACTGTCTCATCCAGTCTAGAAGGTTGATGTCTTCTTCAAAGTAATCATCATGGTCTTTAGGGAAGTATGCGACCTTAGCGGTTACGCCCCAACTAAATTCGCCGCTAGTCGATTTTACCTTACCAGCGAGAACCTGGAATAAAAGGGCTGCTGGATCAGGGTTCTTACCGATGAAAGCAATTTTATCGCCTTTTTTTACTTGTAGTTCAAAACCTTGAAAGGCTGCGTGGTCCGAAACCTTTGCTGCAAGTTGTGATGTTCGGAGAATGTCTTTGCCGACTTCTCTGTCTTGTTCAAAATGAATGTGTGGATACTTTCTGGTGGAAGGTTTGATGTCTTCCACTTTTAGTTTTTCAAGCATTTTCTTTCTTGAGGTTGCTTGCTTAGATTTAGATGCATTGGCTGAAAAACGCGAAATGAAATCTTTTAGTTCTTTTGCTTTGTCTTCAGATTTTTTGTTTTGGTCTTGTTTTTGTTTAAGGTTTAACTGACTCGCTTGATACCAAAAGCTATAGTTTCCGGTGTAGACAGTGATTTTATTAAAATCAATATCTGCAATATGGGTTGTTACTTTATTTAAGAAGTGACGGTCGTGAGAAACAACAATGACCGTGTTTTTAAATTCAATTAAAAATTCTTCTAACCAAGCAATAGTGCCGAGGTCCAAGTTGTTAGTAGGCTCATCAAGAAGCAAAATATCTGGATCACCAAACAATGCTTGAGCAAGGAGAGCCCTAACTTTTTGTCCCGGCTCTAGATCCTTCATGTTTTTTTCGTGGAGTTTTGCTGGAATCCCCAAACTCTCTAACATCTCTGCTGCTTGACTCTCTGCGTCCCATCCATTTAAGTCTGCGAACTCACCTTCTAGTTCTGAAGCTCGGATGCCATCTTTTTCTGAGAAGTCTGGTTTTGCATAAAGAGCTTCTTTTTCTTCCATGATTTTATAGAGGTTGGCATTTCCCATCATTACAGTTTTGAGAACTTGAATCTCATCAAACTCAAATTGATTTTGTTTTAATACAGCCAAACGTAAACCATTTGGGATATGAACTTCACCGTGATCTTGAGCAATTTCTCCAGAAAGAATTTTCAGGAAAGTAGATTTTCCTGCTCCATTTGCTCCAATAAGTCCGTAACAGTTTCCCGGAAGAAACTTGATGCTCACATCTTTAAATAAGGTGCGTTGACCGTGGCTAAGGGATACTTTTTCTGTGCTAATCATGTGGTAGTCCTTTGAACTTTTTCAAGCTTAGGTTTTAATGCAAAAACCTAAGAAAATAAAGCCCTTAAACGAAAAAACATTGTTTTGTGGTGGTGTCACTACATGGGGGGATATAAGTGATTGATATAAGGATTGAATGTCATATTACGGCTTGATATCTAGGAGGTTCTCTAGAGCTTCATGAAAGCTTGCGTTTTGAAGGTTTTTAGTAAAATTTTTAGAGTAGTCAATTGAGGTGTAGGAAGCAGCACCATTATAGCTGTAGATAGCTGCAATGTTTTTACTAGAAATATCCATGTTGCCTACTGAGCTATAGCATGAGTCTAAAATCACGCTATGAAAGATGAGTCCCTCATCTCCAAATTGATTTAAAGCGGTCACAAGTTCGTTTTTTGTAACACCATCATAAAGTGGCTCTAGTCCTTTCTCAATATGGAGAAGCAGTTGCTTGACGCCTTTGATGTCATCTCCGCCTTTGATGTCATCTCCGCCTTTGATGTCATCTCCGCCTTTGATGTCATCTCCGCCTTTGATGTCATCTCCGCCTTTGA
>JALZUQ010000037.1 GCA_023301465.1 Oligoflexales bacterium | reverse complement strand
TACAGCGACTAACAACGGACCAGCACAAGCAACTACAACAGCTGTGGCCTCTGCAAACTGCCCTGCGGGAACAACCTTTGTTAGCACTACTCCTTCTGGGTCAACCACATACACAAGTGGAACGTGGACAGTTGGTACGTTAGCAAATGCTACAAATGAAACTTTGCAATTAGTGTGTAGTATTGATGCTGGCACAGCAAATACAACCATAGCAAATACGGTTCTAAATACTGATGTTACGCAAACTCAAGACGACTCTATAACTGCAAATGAAGACGTCTCTCAAGATATTACAGTGAACAATGAAGCTGATATAGAAATGGCATTAAGTGTTGATGACGACACCCCTGACGAAGGTCAAAATATAACTTACACTTATACAGCAACCAACAACGGACCTGCCCAAGCAACTACAACTGCTGTAGCTTCCATAAATTGTCCGACAGACACAACATTTATAAGCACAACTCCTTCTGGATCAACCACATTTACAAGTGGGACGTGGACCATTGGAAACTTAGCAAATACTATAAATGAAACTCTGCAACTAGTATGTAGTGTTGATGCTGGCACAGCAAATACAACCATACCAAACACCATTGTAAATAATAATGTTACACAAACTCAAGACGACTCTATAACTGCAAACGAAGACGTCTCTCAAGATATTACAGTGAACAATGAAGTAGATATAGAAATGGCATTAAGTGTTGATGACGACACTCCTGACGAAGGTCAAAATGTAACTTACACTTATACAGCAACAAACAATGGACCTGCCCAAGCAACTACAACTGCTGTAGCTTCCGTTGCCTGCCCAACTGGAACAACATTCGTTGGCACTACTCCTTCAGGATCGACTACATACATAAGTGGAACGTGGACTATTGGCACGTTAGCAAACGCTGCAAATGAAACTCTACAACTAGTATGTAATGTTAATATTGGAGCAGCAAATACAACCATAGCAAATACGGTTGTAAACACTGATGTCACGCAAACTCAAAATGATTCTCTTACTGCAAACGAAGACGTCTCGCAAGACATTGCAGTAAATAATGAAGTTGATATTGAAATGGCATTAAGTGTTGATGACGAAACTCCTGACGAAGGCCAAAACATAACTTATACATATACCTCAACAAACAATGGACCTGCCCAAGCGACAATTACCGCTGTAGCTTCCGTAGCTTGCCCAACAGGAACAACATTCGTTAGCACTACTCCTTCTGGATCAACTACATACACAAGTGGAACGTGGACCATTGGAAACTTAGCAAATGCTACAAATGAAACTCTGCAGCTAGTATGTAGTGTTGATGCTGGAACAGCAAATACAACCATAGCGAATACGGTTGTAAATACTGATGTTACACAAACTCAAAATGATTCTCTTACTGCAAACGAAGACGTCTCTCAAGATATTACAGTCAATAATGAAGCTGATATAGAAATGACACTAAGTGTTGATGACGATACTCCTGACGAAGGTCAAAATGTAACTTACACTTATACAGCGACAAACAATGGACCTGCCCGAGCAACTACAACTACTGTAGCTTCCTTAACTTGTCCGACAGACACAACATTTGTAAGCACAACTCCTTCTGGATCAACCACATACACAAGTGGAACGTGGACCATTGGAAACTTAGTAAACACTGCCAATGAAACCCTGCAGCTAGTATGTAATGTTGATGCTGGCACAGCAAATACAACCATAGCAAATACGGTTGTAAACACTGATGTCACGCAAACTCAAAATGATTCTCTTACTGCAAATGAAGACGTCTCTCAAAATATTACAGTGAACAATGAAGCTAATATAGAAATGGCATTAAGTGTTGATGACAACACCCCTGACGAAGGTCAAAATATAACTTACACTTATACAACAACAAATAATGGACCTGCCCGAGCAACAGCAACTACTGTAGCTTCCGTAACTTGCCCAACAGGAACAACATTTGTAAGCACTACTCCTTCTGGATCAACTACTTACGCAAGTGGAACATGGACCATTGGCACGTTAACAAACACCTCAAATGAAACCCTGCAATTAGTATGTAGCGTTGATATTGGCACAGCAAATACAACCATATCAAACTCTATCGTGAATACTGACGTCACACAAACTCAAGACGACTCTCTTACTGCAAATGAAGATGTATCGCAAAATATTACAGTAAATAATGAAGCTGATATTGAAATAGCATTAAGCGTTGATAACAACACACCTGATGAAGGGCAAGATATCACTTATACTTATACAGCTACCAATAACGGACCTGCTCAAGCAACTACTACAGCTATATCAACAGTCAACTGCCCTACTGGAACAACATTTGTAAGCACTTCACCTTCTGGAGCAACTACTTACGCAAGTGGAACATGGACAATTGGCACTCTAGCTAATTCTACAAATGCGACACTTCAATTAGTATGTAATTTAGATGCTGGAACGGGTGCTAGTACAATCACTCTAAACATAAACAATGCAAATGTAACACAAACACAAAATGATTCCCTGACAGCAAATGAAGACAGGTCACAAAATATAACCGTTAATAATGAAACAGATATTTCAACCACAAAAACATCTTCACCTGCAGTTGTTCCAGAAGGTGGTGACATCACTTATATCGTCACAGCAACAAATAATGGTCCTGCACAAGCAAAAAATCTAACAATAGATGACGTCTGCCCTGCAGGAACGAGCCCAATCACCATTACTCCGAGCATCGGTACTTACGCCGTAGGAACTTGGAATATAGGCACTCTAAATACTGCTAGCCCAGGAACACTCACACTGGTTTGTAACGCTAATGCTGGAGAGCAAGGCACTAGCAAAACAAATACCATAACATCTACATCAATAAGTTTGACACAATCAGATTCTGATTCATCTAATGATGATTCAAGTGCGACCACACACGTTAATAATTCACAACCAGTTGTCACAGATGATATAGGAAAAACCGACGAAGACAACGCAGCTTCATTTAATATCTTAGTAAACGACTCAGATGCTGATGCAGGTGATGTTCTTACTATTAGTGACATTGCTGGACTAGGAACATCTGGTGCACTTCCTAGCGGGGCAACCGTTGCAGTAGTCGGCGGACAATTAGAATACGACCCTAACGGTCAGTTTGAAACTCTAGCAGTTGGGGCTTCTACAACTGATACTTTTACTTATACAGCAACAGATGGAGCTTATACAGTAAATGGAAGTGTCACCATTACAATTAATGGAGTTAATGATGCTCCTACCGCAATTGGAACCATAGCTACTCAAGTATTTCCAGAGGGTATTGCCGAAGTAATATCAAACCCTTCAGACCCTACCGTCCCAATGAATTTTACCGGACTGAATAATGGCATAACCATAGAAGGTATTATCGATTTCATAGTAAATAATTTTACGGTAGTTTCGTCTAAAAAAACGGATGGAGCTGACTCACAGTTTGGAATAGTAGATAACTTATCAACTGCAATGCCGGGTGTTGTGAGATTCGATGACGCATTGATTATGTCAAGTGGAACAGCAGCCTCTATTGAACAACCAAATAGTGCAGATAACACAAGTGAAGATATTCCTAACGGTGGAACAGACCCTCTTCCAACTGAACCAATCGCTGATATACCACTTGGCGGAAATTTATTTGATAGAGCAAGTTTAGAATTTGAGTTTATTGCTTCAAAAAATTATGTTGTTGGTCAGTTTGTATTTGGATCAGATGAGTATAATGAATTTGCAAACGGAAACTTTGCAGACAGAGTAGGAATCATGGTCCATCAAGATTTAAATGGTGATAACAACATTGATTTTGCAGGTGATGGACCCGAAATAAATGTTGCTTTAACACCAGACAACCAACTCATAACTATCAACTCTGTAAACTTGACCCAGAACCCACAAATCTATAATGATAATGATCCCGGCGATAATAGCCCTGTCCCATTCAAAACAGAAATGGATGGATTTTCAGATCAGTTCCAGTTCTTTATTCCAATTATACCGGGTATATTAACAAAAATTCGAATCGCCGTAGGTGACTTTGGAGATGGAGCTTTCAACTCTTGGTGGATTCTTAAAGCAGACTCTTTTTACGAAGTAGATGATTTTAAAATTAATTTAGCTGCATTATTCGATGACATCGACTCTGATGATGACGCTTCTTCATTAACCTATAGCGTACAAGCTGTCGGAGGAGGAGCTATTCCTTTCTGGTTAAGCGTTGATAACGATCCAGACGGCGATAGCGACAACTCAGATGCAGTACTAGAAGGTATACCACCAGTTGATGGAGTTGTCTGGGATAGTACACTAGAAGTTATTGCAACAGATCAACATGGTGCTCAAACAACAATTAGCTTTGATTTAGACTCAGTTCCATAGGAGAAGTACAAATGAATAAAATCATACTATCTATAGTATTACTACTAACTCAAGCGAGCCTTGCAGAACAAATGATGCTTGATACTTCCATGAGTTATGGGAACTGGTATATACAAGGCAAAAAAGGCATGATCCACGGCAATATTCACGCCAATCGTGGTGTGATTGAATACGACGGAAAAAATGTCACAAAAGGTGCTGTCGTTTTAAACCTACAAAGCATAAAAATAGCTAGTATAAAAAGCAGAGCAGGCAAGAAAAATTTTAAAAAGTACTTCCTCAAAAACCTGCACAAACAAAACAATGGTGAAGCTTATTTTGAGTTTAAAAAAATGAAAAAAAACAAAAATGGAGATGTCATTATTGATGGAAAACTTCAACTTCTAGATAAAACAAAAACAATTTCACTTTCTGGCATTATAAAAAAAACAGGCATTGACGGACACAAATTTAATTTAAAAACAAAAATTGACCCTAATAGATGGGGAATTGATTACCAACAACGAGAGTTTAAACTTGCAGGAAAAATATCATTTGAGGTGAACTTTGTATTCAGGCCAAAGCCAGAGCCTCGCAATTAACAAAAAAAGAGCATTAACAAAGAAAAATCAGCTCCTTACACCAAATAACAACATCAGTGAAAAAAACTAAAAACTTAGTATTCCTCTTAGATTACCGATAAATAAACAGGGGAATCAATAACTATGTTAAACATCATGCGTCATAAGGCTTACTTATTACTATACACTTGTGTAGTAATGACGCTTATGTGCAGTAATACTTTTGCACTCAATGTACAACAGTTTACCCGTTCCAACTCTCTTACATTTGAAATGCTAGACGATGCAAGGACTAGAAATAGTCATGTCCATAATGATTATGATTTAATGCTTACACTTGGAGTCTCTTTTGTGGACACTCCCCTTGTTGTAAAAAATGCTGAAAACTCAATACAACTCGATACTATCGTGGATGATATGATTGGACTTCATTGGGGAGCATCTTTTTACTTTAAACCTTGGTTTCAATTAAGTGCAACAGGGTCCTACTCAAGGTTTCACAATATTCATGATAAATACTCAAGCGGTTTCACAGATATAGAAGTCAAAGGAAAGTTTAGGCTCCTTAGTGAAGAAACATACGCACTGTCCATTGCACCAACAATTTCTATACCGACAGGTCAAGGTGAGTCAGTTATTACAGACTCAAGTTTTGTAGATTTTGGAACCCACAACATACTTTCAAATGACTCCTTTGGATTTGGTGGACGTATTGTTTTTGAATACTTATTTCATTGGCTACAAATAGTCACCAATATTGGATATATGACTTCGCCAGACGCAAAACTAACAAGTCCTAGTGGAACGACGCATATTGATATGAGTCAGCAACTCTATACTGGTTTTGGAGTTTACTTCCCTGTGATTGATACACTGGGAGTGAATATTGAGTGGGTTAGACTTTGGTCAAATCCAATTTTTAAAAGTGATGTTAACCCTAATGAATTATACATCGGAACCAGTTTTGGAATTTATGATCGCTACCATGGTTTTGCTGGAGTTGGCTTAGGAAATATCGCTGATATTGCAGATGGCAATGATTACAGAGTCATTGCTGGAGTGAAGTATGCTCCTTTACTCGCAGAAAGCAAAAAGAATCGATCAAGTGTTGTTCTCATTCCTGAGTCATTTCAAACGAATGACTGTGAAGATAGATTTATTTTTGATGGATCAAACTCCATTGTTGTTCGTTATCCAAATGATGTTGGTGAACTTGATCAAGCAGCAAAAGAAAGAGTCTATGAGATTATTTCAAAAATTAATTATAAAAAACAAATCATCGAAAGTGTAACTATTGTAGGTCACACAAGTGCAACAGGGAATAATGAATATAACAAAATGCTTTCAAAAAAGAGAGTGAACAGCATCAAAGAGATTTTAGTTAAACACAGCATTAATGCAAACCTTATATACACAATAGGAATGGGGAATTCAGAACCACTAGAAGATGGCAATACAGAATACGCTCACACCAGAAACAGAAGAACAGAGTTTCATGTTCAACTACAAAAAAAATTCACGGAGTGTCAATAAAATGAAAATAATTCAATTTTTCTTAATCATTACTATTTTATTTATACATATCTCTTGTGTTACTAGAGGCGAACCTATTGAAAATCAAGTTGTCTATTATATGGAAAATTTTGATCCAGATCATTATACAAAGTTTCAAATAGACAATGGAGACGTTGTTTATTACCCAAATGAAATTATTAAACTAGTTGACCTATCTGAGCTTTATAATTTCAACTCAAATCACTATCAAAAAATAAAAATAAAAAGAAAAACATATTTTATCCCTAAGAACAGGCTTCTTATTCAACAAGTTCAAAATATTCGACAAAAATCTAAATTTAATAAGCCCCAATTAGATGTGAGCCAACCAAATGAACTTCAAGCGAGTGACGTCAGAGATGAGTTTGAAACTATTACAGTTGGTGAACCATACTTGATTGAAAAAACTAGCGAACCTATAAATACAACGACCCCTCTAAATCAAAACCCTCTAGAGCAGATAGCTCACTAACAACTGCCTAAAATAACTGAATTAATTTAAAACGGAATTTTTTGCCTATTTATTAGATAGTAGGTTTCTTTCATAATATAAAGACATCATGCATTGAGAGAATATTATGAAAAAAATCATAGACCGTCTAAAACAAGATTTTTCTACCCTACAAACAGACATTATCAATATCTACCATCAATTAAAAAACCTCATAAGTTTTCTTCTTACAAACAAAGAAGATATTCCTTTAAAATTTAAAGCATTTCAATCAAGAACTATCAGATTTAAAGCTAACCCCTTACATCAAAAACTAATTTGCATTGGAGTCATCTGTAGCATCATCATGTTAACAAGTTTGGCCACCAGAAATATGGTTTACAAAATTATGCAACCTTCAAAACAAAAAATAATTATCGCTGATAACATTGATAATAAACCTATCGAAAAAGTCACCACCAACAAACTCCCCGCTAAACAAGAAACTATCAATTATGTAGACCAACAAGACACCCCGAAAGTTGAAAATATAATCTCAACTATCGCAGAAAAAAAACACACCCAAGAACCGATTGAATTACTTGAAGGACAATTTAAGATCATTGATCATAAAGTCAAGTTCCACACCGTTTCACTTTCACCTTATCCAGTTCATATTGAAGAAGCCACCTTGCAGGTTTTAAACTTAAAAAAAATCAGGTTAAAACTAAAACTTACGAATGAATCATCAGAAACTATTACGGGTGGAATCAGTGCATATTTGAGCTATGTAGATCAAGGTGATGTATGGCATCAAAAATTTTCTCATAACAACTCAAAAAAAATAGGTGATTACCTAACAGGTGACAGCACAAAGTATAAGTTTAGACACTCTTCAAAGAAGTATCTTAATTTTGATTTCAGTGAAATCAATATCAAAGCTGTGAATACCGTTCACATTTACTTAAGAGACGCCGCTTGTTTAACAGGTGATTTAAATATGGAAAAATGCAGTTTTGAAACCGCAAAAAAGAAATATAGTAGTTATATTGAACCTAATATTGAATTCAAAGAAGATGTAGCGAATTACGCTATCTATAAAAAAAACTAATCTAAGCGATCATCAGGGGAATACGTTAGCTGGTAATCAAGATCCACAACTGCCGATCCAGATAATATCTTCGTTTGGCAAGCGAGCCTCACCGTTCCATCTAAAGGGAGCCCCATTTTTTCGAGAAGCTCGGTCTCAGCGGCAGTCAGTTCACTTAAGACACAATCACCTGTAATTTTTACACCACAAGTTCCACATCTTGCTGAACCACACCCATATTGTATGCTGATTTTATTGCGAACGGCACATACTAAGATCTTAAACCCTTCGTTTACTTCAAAGGTTTCATTACCGGGCAAAAAAGTTATTTGTGGCATAAAATGATCTCTATACTGACAACGAAAATTCTCTCAGTACTGAGTTTAAAGAAGTTTTACGATCAGTTGAAGCTTTTCTTTCACCAATGATATAAACACAGGCTGTATGAATTTGAACTCCATTCATTTCTTTTTCGAGTGTTCCCGGTATTACCACTGCTCTGGCTGGGATAGAGCCTTTTGTAATGGTTTTTTCACCGTTACGGATATCTACAATTGGCGTTGATTGAGTAATGGTAGAGTTTGAAGCTAAAACTGCCTCTTCACCAATTCTAACTCCTTCAACAACAATACATCTCGAACCTAAAAAAGCTCCATCTTCAATGATAACCGGTGATGCACTAGGTGGCTCTAAAACACCACCAAGCCCAACTCCACCAGACAAATGAACTCCAGCTCCAACTTGTGCACAAGATCCTACTGTTGCCCAAGTATCTACCATTGAACCTGCTCCTACGTAGGCTCCAATATTTACGTAACTTGGCATTAGCACAACACCAGGCTCCATAAATGACCCATACCTTGCCGCTGCTGGTGGAACACAACGCACATTTAAAGCTTTGTAGTTTGATTTAAGTGGGATTTTATCAAAATAGTGCAGTTCACCCAAAGCACCCGCCTTCATAGGCATAAGTTTAAAATAAAGTAAAATGGCTTGTTTTACCCAATCATGAACAACCCAGTCACCTTTAATTTTTTCGCATACTCTTAACTCACCGATATCAAGCAGTGAAATAACTTTTTCAACTGCATTCATATTTTCACGAAGCAACTCCGTGTCACTTGAGTTCGCATATAACTTTTCGATAAGTTCTTTCATGGTTGTATTCCCTATACTTTATTTCTTGCATGTGGTGAGCTTTCAATCTTACCCGCGGTTGTCATTTGAATAAATTGTGCTTTTCTTTGAAGGTCTTTTATATTGAGAGCACCACAATATGTTAAGCCAGAACGGATACCACCCATTAAATCATTTATGATTGCTTTTGCACTACCTACACATGGTAAATCAATCGCAATACCTTCTGCTGTTTTCCATTCTGCCATGCCACCCATGAAGTCTTCTTGAGCTTCTTTTGATGCCATGCCTCTGTATTGTTTAAACTTCTTTTCAGTACCATCTTCTTGTTTTTGTGTGACGATCGCTCCCGGAGTCTCGTCTGTTGCAGCTAAAATTCCACCTAACATGATCAAGTCGGCTCCAGCTGCCAACGCTTTTACGCAATCACCTGCAGAGCGAATTCCACCGTCAGCAATTATCAATCTATCTACTTTACTGCAGTCTTGAATTGCCGTTAACTGAGGAACACCAAAACCCGTTTTAATTCTTGTGGTGCAAACTGAACCTGACCCAATACCAACTTTAATAGCATCCGCACCAGCCGCTGCAAGATAGTCACCGCCTGCATATGTTGCTACGTTACCCGCAATGATAAATACATTATCACTAAATCTTTCACGTAAACTACGCACTGTCTGGTTCACTGCTTTGGAATGACCGTGTGCAACATCAACACAAACAATACTCGCACCAGCGTCGACTAATGCTTCTGCTCTTTCTAGACCTTTTTCACCAATACCAATTGCAATTCCAACTTGATTGGGTTCAGAAACTTTTTTGAAATCTGCGATATGATCTTCAATAGAACAAAAACGGTGTAAAATACCCATACCACCTTTTTCTTGCATAAAGTTTGCCATGCCAGACTCGGTAATCGTATCCATGTTTGAACTTACTAAAGGGATATTTAAAGATAACTGTTTGTAATCAACTTTTGTACTCACAAGTTGTCTTGAGCGTATTCCATTGTAGCCGGGCACCAATAAAACATCGTCAAAGCTTAATCCTGTAATATTTTGCATATTATTTTCCCTCTCGTATATTCCACATACTTTTATACTGCTTTGCTTGAAAGATTCCAAGCCACTCCATGTGTTCCGTATGGGGAAACATATCATACGCTTCGATTTGGTTTATTTGCACGTCATTACTACACAGTATCTGTGCATCTCTGCCTAGAGAGCTCAGATCACAAGACACATAAATGAGGCAACAATGTGGTTGTTCCTCTAATGTTTTTTGTAAAAAACGACATACTTCTAGGTTCATACCTTTTCTCGATGGGTTCACAACAATGACATCAAGATTATTGGAATGAGCACGCAGCTTTTCTAAGCAGTCTTCTGTCTTCCCTGTCATGATGGTGATATTTTTTTCATTTGCGAAGTGTTTTTCTGCCAGTTCTGTAGCAACTGGGTTTTCTTCAACTGTTGTAACAGTGTAACCCAAGCTTACTAATTGAGCTGCAATCACACCGCTGCCAGAATAAAGATCTAGTGCGTGGCAACCTTCACCTTCACCACTGACATCACTGATACGTTGATAAATTAACTCAGCAACCGATAAATTACTTTGCATAAAAGAAGTAGGGCCAAAATCAAGATAGTCTGAACCAATTTTTACTTTCAAAGTATTTTTTCCAAATACCCAAACATTTTTTCTTCCGAAGATTTCATTCCCGGTAGACTCATTAATATTCATGTAACAAGAAACAACATGTGCATCAAAAACGTTTAAATCTAAAACAATTTCTCGGATTTCATTGAGAGGCATCATCTCTTTCACAACAAAAACAATCATCGTTTCAAGAGTTGCAGGATTTAATTTGATAGAAATATAACGAAAGTGAATTGGAATCTCAGCATCCGCTAAGTCCGGCAGTTTTTCTTTTAGTTTTTTTAGAATAAAATTAATGTGGGGGTGATGTGTCGGGCATTCCGTTGCATCCACAATCTCATGAGAGTTTACTTTATAAAGACCAATATCAAAGTTATCTGAAACCACTAGCTTTACGTAGTTTCGAAAACCCGTGAGTTTTGGACTAGGCACCCAAGAGTGAATCTTACAATTTCTCAAAAGAGCAGGAAGATTCAAATGGTTTTTCAGAAGGGACTTAAACTTGCTGGATAAAGCCTCAGTATAAGCGTCGCCTGTTAATAATTCTTGACCCAAACAGGTTGTAAGAGGCTTAACCTCTTCGCTGTGAGGTTCCACTGGTTCTATTTCATTGTCTAAGAGCGTGCTCATGAGCAGGAAAGCACCTAAAAAAGTTTAATGATCAGTAACACTTGCACAGAATTTTGCAAGAATATTCATCAGCTCACAGAGATTATCTAGAAAAGTCAATAAATCCAATCATATCGGTCAGCCGCAGGAGCACTCTGGTGAACTGGTTGGATCTTGCGAAACACCTTCACCCCAAGATTTTGAGCTAATCTATCCCATGTTTTCCATTCTTCTTTGAGGGTTTTGACGGTGTATGGGGTATTCGGAGATTTTGAGCCTTTTGAAAAAGTGTATGGCCCAAACAAGTATGCTGCAGTGTGCTTAATCCACTTAAAGTAAACCGTTTGATCTTTGTTTTTTGGAACGTCAAAAAATACCATGATATCTCCATATTTCATTGGGTATTTTTTTGTATTTACTTCATAAAAATGCGTGTTTAAAACTCGCCACAACTCATCATAGTTAATCATAGCACGGTGATATCCATTTTCTTCTTTAACGTTTACTTGGGAAGACCTAGGAATGTTGATGCTATTAAAAGCCAAAGCTGAATGAAAACAATTGGGTCCACGGTAGATAGTATATTTTTTTACCATTTTTCTTGCGAAATTTGGCAGCAATAAATCATCAAGCGATGTTGGTTTATTTGATAACAGGCTTTTAGTGAGTTTTTTTCTTTCCCACTTTTCAAAATAAGGTTGAATCTGCTTTATCAACCTATTTACATTCATCTTCGTAAAACCATTATTATCAGGAAGCACTTCAACGTTATGATGTTGTTTTCCAAAATATTTACCATAAGCAAGATAATCTATATATTTGAAATCTTTTTTATTAAAAACAAATACTTTCTTATTTTTATCACGATAGTAGTTTTGTGAGGTGGCTACTTTCGACTGGAATAAATCCATAACTTTTTCGACTTTACCCGGCTTTGCAATTTTCTTAGCAATCTTATGAAACAACTCTAGTTTAGGTTTAATGGTCATAGTAAGCGGCTCAATAGAAGGTTTTACTTTTGATAGCCGTATTCTTTTATTTAGTTTCTTTTTTGATATCCAAATATCATCTAAACGCTCTCTAACTGGCAAAATAACACTCGGCTTAAAGTCGTGTACAGATTTAATATATTGATCACGGTGTTTCTTATGCCACGTAGACGCATTACTAAACGTTATGGTTAGTGTGATAAGAAAAATTTTTAAAAAAAGACGTGACATGTTTTAAGCTTTCAATTCCTTCTTGTATCTACTCTTATAATTCGGGATGTTCTGCTAAAACTTAAGATGGAATCATCAAAATAAACCAATAAAACTAGTAGGAAAATACTGCCGTACAACTTTTGGTTGTCTAATTTATATACATATTTTTATTTCCGATAAGACCTTTAACACGAGTTGAAAGGCATATTCATATGAAAAGAGTATTAATTGTAGATCATGGTAAAGCCGCATTAGTAATGAGTTCTGAACTCATTAAAGAGTGTATAAGTGGTGTGACTGTTGAAATTGCTAGGACTGGTAAAGAAGCTGTAGAAAAAGTAAAAATGCTCAATGATTATGATTTAATTCTTGTGGAATTTGATATGCCAGATGCCGATGGAATTGCCATCACCAATATGATTAGAAGACATCATGATGGTCCGATTTTTGTGAGTGCTTTTCCTGATGATATCGTTAAGGGAGCAATGAACAAAGAAATGTATGCATTTGATGATGCAAGAGATTGGTTAAGAAAACCACTCAAAAAAGATCAAATAAAAGAAAAAATAGAATTATTTGTAAATAAAAAATTTGCAGTACACAGACGATTTTTCACTCTTGGTTTAGACTCTCAGGTTGTAGGTAAAGCAGCAGGCAGAGGAAAAAGAGCCCCAAAAGCTGATGGGATTTTACAAAATATTAGTTTTGGTGGAGCCTGTATTTGTTCAGATGACGCAAAAACCCTAAAAAACAAACATGAGTTAACCCTCACCATCATGGTTCCAGAAGAAGGGAAATCAAAAAAAGCAAAACCTGTTTTTTCAAAACAAAACTTTAAAGGTAAAGTAGCTTGGAAAAAAGATGATCGCATTGGGATTGAATTTACAAAAATGACCGAATCTCAAAGAAAAAAATTAGAAACATTTATTTTAGCGAGTATGTAATTGCTCACAGGACTTACTCTACTATTATTTTTAATATCTCCCGTTGTTTTATGGGAGATAAGTTATTTTTTAAAACAAATCTCTATATTTCAATCTAGTTTTTTCTTTTACTTGATTTCTGTAACACTTGCAGTGATCTATGGGTATTCAAAAAAAACCTTATGGATCAATCCTCCACATAGAAAAACCATTAAAATTTGGGTTGGTTTGAGCATTTTTTTAGGAGTCTTGATCTGTGTTCCATGGATGACTTCCCTATTTAACTCAAACCAATCTCCATCTCCATCTCCATCTCCACAACCAAGTATCATAAGTTTATCTATGGTAATATTTGTAATACCTATTATTGAAGAATATATTTTTAGAAAACAGTTATCTGGCTATCTTCGAACACTCGTGAAACCAACATGGCTAGGAAGTTATATTTCTATCCTTATTTTTAGCTTTGCTCACACTCATCCAAGGCTTACAGACTTATATTCCATGAACATCGGTTTAGCATTAGGACCTCTTTTTTTAGGGATTGGGTGTGAATTTTTAACTTACTATTCAAAAAGCATTTTACCGGCGATTGTTTTTCATGCCATTTGTAATGCTAGTGGGTTTATTTTTAGTATGTTAGACTCAAGATGGTTGATTTGGTTAAAGGATTTATATAGCCATGGATGAAGAACAATCAAACAAAGAACGCATTGCCAAACAAAGAGCAATGACTGTATGTATCTGCAAGGGGATTAAACTATCTCAAGTTCTAAAAGGACTTCCCGGAAGCAAATCAGTATCTGATGTAAACAAAAAAGTTGGCACAGGTAGCGGTGGTTGCAAAGGAGAACGTTGCGGACCACGTATTAAGGTTTTACTGGAGAAGATGGAAGAGCTTGACGAATAGCCTGTGAAACACCAAGCAAGTCAGATGCAACTTCATGTGCAAATGGATGGATAACAGATGCTTGATTAACAATCTGAATGGATTGAACCCCTGCCCTTCTTCCAGCTTCGATATCAGAAAACTTATCCCCAACAAAAAAGCACTTCTTGAAGTCCAACTTAAAGTCCTTAGCTGCTTGTAAAAGCATGCCGGGATTTGGTTTTCTTAGATAAGATTCTTTTTTATATTCCTGCAACTTTGCTTGGTTATGGTAAGTACATATATAAAACTTATCAATCATATTTTCTAATTTTGAGTTTATCAAGTCATTTAGTTTATGGATTTGATTTTCGGTAGCCATACCTCTTGCCACTGCAGACTGATTAGAAATCACAATAAGCTTAAACCCAAGGTCTTTGTATTCTCGTAAAAATTCAAGAATACCTTCCATCAAAACCACTTGTTCATCACGGATCACATAATGGGAGTCAATGTTAATGACCCCATCACGATCCAAAAAAAGTGCTTTCACGATTATTTCGTTTTTTTCTTTTTAGTGGTTTTTTTTGTAGTTGTTTTCTTTGCTACTTTTTTTGTAGTTTTTTTGGCTGCTGTCTTCTTGGTTGTTGTTTTTTTAGTGGTGGTCTTTTTCGCGGTTGTTTTCTTTGTTGCAGCTTTTTTTGTAGTCTTCTTTGTTACTTTTTTTGCAGCTGGTTTTTCAGCTTCTGATTTTTCAGCTGATTTTGTTGTTTTCTTTGTAGCAGGCTCTTTCTTTTCTTTTTTAGATTCGGCTTTCTTAGATGTTTTAGAACTACTCTCTTCAGCCTGAAGGTCTTTCAGTCGTTTGTCGTAATCTTTTATTTCCATATCGCGAACAGTCTCATAGAGTTTACGCCATAGGTTAGAGTCTCTTCGTAACCACGCTTCATAAAGCTTTCTTGCAGATCTGTTCATTAATGCTTGATCTAAAAAGTACTTTGCAAAGTCTTTTGATTTAGAAAATGATTTTAAAAAGATGACGTGATCTGGAAGAATCAATAACTCTGAACTTCTGTCTTTAAGAACAACTGCGTCTTCAATAGGTACAATTTGGATATCTGCCACTTTTTAGTTCCTTGCAAATTAGCGATGCTAACTCTTATCAATTGTTACTTATTTTGGCAATGGGCTTGATTGCCTGATGCTTCTGTTGTTTTTTGAATCTCTGTCATGGCTCGATGACGGCTTCTAAAGGTATGAAAGGGTAAATCTTTAGCCATTTTAGGACCATAGCCAACCACTGACTCCAAATGAAACCCTTTAAAAACTTTCAACATGGGCTCAATCTGCACACCTTCAGCAAATATAATCGCTGTACCATCAAAAATCAGATTCCAAGGGCTGTGCCACTGCATGAGTGCGTTCATGATTTTACTTCTTAGGACTTGCAGGTCTTCTTTTGAATTGATCTGAACCTCTGAGTCACTTGTCACTTCCATCGTGTTTTGTTGAAAGTCATTTCGAACCAAAAGCTTTTCTCTTAAACTCGTTGCTCCAGAGCTAACTGTTTTTGGAGCTCGAATATTAATTTCTGTAAATGCATCTTCGATGCTCTTACAAATAGAAAACGGAAGACCATCTAACACATTATTAGGGGTCGATGAAAACCCAATCATTTTTCTTAGGTGGAAACCCGTAAAATACTTTTGAATAAAATCAAACTTAGAAGCAAGCTCAGAAGCAACTTCTACTCCTGTAAAATCCATTACGACTTTATAGGGCGAATGCCAACTACCTAAGTTTTGTAGCCAAGCGTCTTTAAGATCATCAAAGTCCTTTGCTTTAGTAAAAGACTGATTTTCTTTGCACTGAATGACAAAGTACTTTTTTTGAAAGTTATTATCGAAAGAAAAACCCATTAGAGTTCATCAGCCATCTTAATAAAAATATCTCTACTTCTGGCTCCATTATATTTTTTGCCATTTACAAAAACAGTAGGAGTACTTTGAACTCTTACTTGATTTCCTAAAGAAATATCGCTTTTAATTTTGTCGAGGTGAGCCGGTGTGTTTCGACACACTTTCATTTGATCGTCTGAAACACCGAGCTGTTTCATCCAGCTTTCTAAATTGCTCTTTGAAATTTTTGGCTGATTGGCAAAAACCAAATCATGAAACTCCCAAAATTTTCCATACTCACCTGCACACCTAGCAAAAAAAGCTGTCTCACAAGCCAACGGATGAATAGGACCACCAACTTGCGAGTTGCATGAATTATCAAGAGGATAATTTTTAAAGATCACTTGAATCTTATCTGGTCTTGCTTGGTAAGCCGCGTGTAACTCAGAAGCAGTGCTTCCACATGCTGGGCATTGAAAATCGGCAAACTCAACGAGTACGAGAGGAGCATCATCTGAACCTTTACGGTAGTCTTCACCATCACCTTGATAAGGAGAGTAGCTAATCTGTAAGTCATAAGTCTTAGACTCAGCTTGTGTTGCATTTGAAATATCTTGGTCTGAGTGCCCTGTTTGATTTCCTGTGATGGAAGACTTTATAAAAAATCCTTTTAATACATGGTGACTTTGACTCACCAGAACAACTGCTAAAACTGCATTCCCAAGATATGAAAAAAACTTTTTATCAAATAGAAAACCTGTTTTCATTCGAAGAAGATAAAGGACAAAAAGCGAAAGAGTGACGCCATACACAACCAAACATGTGGGACATAGAACATTGATTTTTACTTTTGCAATATAGAACAAACCAATACAGGCTAGTGAAGCCACAAAAGTCATTAAAAACCCAAGAGAATAAAGTTGTTTTTCATCCTTGTAAGAACCACCAGAAGCCATCCTGTTTTTTTCGAAAATAGCCAAAAACAACAAGCATAGAAAAAAAGCGAGACCAAAATAACCTACAGGAATACCCATCCCAAACGGTTCACTAAACTCACTCAAAACAACAGCATCACAGTTTAGGGCATCACTAATATTACAAGCAGCGTCCGTCTTGCCATGTGCCTTCACATCATAGTGATGCATGATAGAATAAACACTTGCTCCCGCCCCAATAGCAGAGAGTAAAATAGCGATTAAGATATATTTGCGACTCAAAATAAAACCCCTAAAAAACTTATACAGATAGTCTAACGCCTCTATAGTTTAGTGGCAAGTAGCTATATTTATTATTAAAATTCAGTGATTACCATGACTTTTAAACATAGTGACAGATTGACGAGCAGATGGAAATCAATTAAAAGAACGAACTACCAATGATGTGGGGCATTAGCTCATCTGGTAGAGCGTTACGCTGGCAGCGTAAAGGTGACCGGTTCGATCCCGGTATGCTCCACCAGAGGAAACTACGCGTGGAAGCAGAGTAAGAATTGCCATGATGGGCTTAATCAACAAGGGTATAAAATGAATTCGGATATTTACTCTGATGTGCCTGTT
>JALZUQ010000036.1 GCA_023301465.1 Oligoflexales bacterium | reverse complement strand
AACCAAACAACCAAACAACCAAACAACCAAACAACCAAACAACCAAACAACCAAACAACCAAACAACCAAACAACCAAACAACCAAACAACCAAACAACTTTATAAGTACCTGAAATATAGAGTTATTTTAAACAAATATATCAAACCCCAAAACACGTCATTACCAATCAAGACCTTTTATAGCTTATAATAATCTTAGTGCTAAATCGTACTAATTTTCTATAATTTCAAGGTTTTTCTGGAGGTTTTTTGTGCTGACTAAGTTAACTTTTGCCATGACTTTTTTCATACTCATCAGTGGCTGTCGCTTGAGAACCCCCACTTCAGGTATTAAAGATGACGTAACAACGCCCAAAAAATACGTAACCACCGACACTGCTGTAACGGAAGACCCTGAAACCAACCAATTAAACCCAGATCTTCGAGTCCCCTTTATTGAAGCACAAGTTGAAATTATCCAAAAAATTCAAAATCAATATAATCGCTGGTACACAGTAGAGCAACTGACGGATGCTTTTATAAAGAAGAAGCTAGAAACTCTAGCAGTGAGAGACTCAGAAACAAATAAAGTCGTGGGTTACATACTATATGAAGTAGTCAATGATGCACTCATCAAAATCCATGATGTAGGTGTCGACTTAGATTTAAAACGTTTTGAAAAGACAGTCATTCTAGAAGACCTAAAAAACATGATACGACAAAAATCGCAAAACTCAAAACTACCTGTTGGCATGAGCATATATGGAGCACACAGAAAACACATCGACATACTAAAAGAGAGTTTTGGTATGAAAGCTGTCAATATTGCCGAAAATAAGAGAGCAAACGCAAATAATGCGGAATTGAATCAAGCTTATGGAGATGAATACTATGTATCAAACTATAATAAAGAGTCTGTCGAAGAAGCATCAAAAACTTTAGCAGCAAATGAGAACGCAGAAGGTGGAGCACTGAATTACTCAGATCTTCAAACCATTAACCCCGACAGTGAAGCTATTATCGAACAGGCTGTACCAGACGCAAGAGTTCACTTTAGAGACAGCCCTTTCTTCAATGAATTTGACAAAGTAGATCCTCAATCTGCAAGAAGAATCGTCTATGCTTTTTCTCTAAGCTTTGAAGGATTAGGCGGGGTAAAACTTGATGGTAAAAGTATTCTATTGAGGGCATTAAAAGGTGCAGGTAAAAGCTTCACCTCTGATAATACCATGGCTATGTTGGCTAGAGCAAAGTTCCCCAATGAAATCTCCGATCATCTTTTTCATAAGAGCTTAGAAGATAAAACCTATATTAAAGATTTTACTCAAACTCAAGTCGATGAACTTAAACAAAGAATATTTAATGACTTAGAGAAGATTGACCTACGCATTTTAGATAGTGTTAATTTAAAATCAAACACTTCATATAGAGGTCAGCTTGAAACTCGAATTGCAGCAATCCTTAAAAAAGCAAATACTGGCAACAGACCGATTGTATTCCACACTGATGAAGTCCATAAATTAATGGACAAAGGTGAAAACGGTGTAAGTGATGGAATTTTTGAACAATTAAAAAACGCCATGAGTGCTGGTAGAGTCAAGCTAATTGCAGCAACCACTACTGAGGAATTTTATCAATATATTTGGCCAAATGAAGCACTTGTAGATCGGTTTAGCCTTTTTGATATTGAACCCATTAGTGACGATATTATTGTAAAGGTTATTGAGAACGACCTAATTAAACTAAGAGACAAAGGCGTTACCATAATAGAGCCCGAAAAAATTGCTGCTGAAATACTCAAACAATCAAGGGTAATGGATCCTAATGCAGGTGTCGTACGTGGGCCTAGAGACTTAATGGGTACTTTTCAAAGTCAAACGAAGTTCTTCGATAGTCCTAAAGGAGAAGTTGTTGACATCAACACTGCTAGATCATTTCTGTCAAACTACTTTGGAACGAAAGGCATTATTTTCGAAGCTAAAAACCTCCAACAAAGAGTATCTGAAAAAATCGCTGGTTTTGAAGGCACCTCTGATTCTTTAAAAGCAGATTTATCAACAAAGCTTACATCTATTGCGGTGAATGTTATCACAGGAGTTAACACTAACAATTACAGAGCAAAACTATCTGTTTTTCAAGGAGAGAAAGGCTCAGGCCAAATTGAACACTCGCAATTAGTGGCTGATATTTTAGGTAGAAACGTACTTAAAGTTAATGTGTCAGGTAGATCAAACTTAGATTATATTAAACAAGAAATCATTAAATTTGTTGGAGACAGTAAGAATGGAGGAGCCGTAGGAATTCTTCAATTTAATGGTTTTCAATTGCTGTCAGCAATTGATCAACAAGAAGTGATGAAATGGATGTCACAGGGGTATATTCATGATGAAAAAGGTGCACGGAAAATTTATTTTCCGGGTCTATCTGCACATTTTATTTTGGAAGGTGATATTAGCACAAGTACTAAAGAGCTTTTAAATGAACATACTTTCAACAGAAATACTTTAACACTCCAAGAAAGAACTGTTGAGTCTAGAGAGTCACAAATTACTAAGTATATTGAAAATTTAGTGACAAATAAGATCTTAAGCCAAAAAGCACTAGCCTTACTTGGTAGCTCCGAAACAAGAAAAAAGTACACCGAGACTTACTTAGATATAAACAAACCTAACATCAAACAAGTTAAAGCCGATACAGACGACTTAGAAAACAAGAGTTTAATAGATGACCCAAACAAAGCCATCGTTGACAAAGCTTCTTTAGATAATGAGTTTGAAGATATCAGAGGTCAAATAGAAGATATGGCTAGCCTAGAAGTCGACTCTGATTCAATTGAAATCTATATGCGTGAAACTGCGTGCAGCTTAGGAAAATAAAAAAAGAGCACCTCTTAAGGAAGGGGTGCGCTCTTTTAGATATATCTTGTTAAAATCACCGGATTTGAAAATTATATGCTTAAAGAAACCTGTTTATTCTGACTTTGAAAACCATTTATGACACGCACATCCTCGACCTCAACACCAAAGTAATCAGCAACTAGATAACAAACCTTAGAGTTTGAGCGAGTATCTACGGGAGGAATATTAATTTTAATATTTAAGGTCCCCGTTGGAAGAGGCTCCACTTTTTCTTTGTTACTTCTAAGCTTCACCACAATGTCGATAATTTTTTCAGACTTTCCCATAAATACTCCTTCGTTAATTTGTTGCTGTCTTCTCGTTTAATACTGATTGATTCTAGATCCCATTTTTTCTACTCTTCGAATATGCCTACCCATAGACCAACCTACTGGCCTAACACTTTTTTGTAATTTATATCCCATATGATATTGATAAAGTGGCATTTCAATTTTTGTACCGGCTGCTCTGAT
Source organism: Oligoflexales bacterium (assembly GCA_023301465.1). Classification (GTDB taxonomy): domain Bacteria; phylum Bdellovibrionota_B; class Oligoflexia; order Oligoflexales; family JALZUQ01; genus JALZUQ01. The sequence goes on along the minus strand of JALZUQ010000036.1, from coordinate 53,646 downwards.
GGGTGTTGCAGTTCTTAAGTGATTAAAAAACATTTCTATCGTTTTATTTGTAAAAGAAAATTGTGGGTATGCTAAGGCATCTGCAAGACGATCATTTAAAGACTTCTCTTTAAATTTCCCTTCAAATAAATCCATTTTACCATTTTCTGCTTTTACTAACTCATTAAGAGTTGGCTTTTCCAAACCAAACAACTCATATATAGATGATGGCTGATTTGCTTTCGTCATATACTCTTGTAGCTTGGCTGGACTTCTCATAATATCGGCCATTTTATTAAGCTGAGACGTAGAAATCTTAGAAGTGCTCGAAGCAGCATAAAGAGCATTTTCAATTTGAGTTTCAGAATAAATACTTGTATTTTCTTTAACTGCTTTTTTCACTGCTTTTGGCTTAGGTTTTTTTAATTTTAATACTTTAAAAGGGTCACTTCCACCACGTCTATAGTGTTCTAACAATCTTTGGTCTTGACCATTATTATTCTTGATTCTTTCACCAGAAATGATGTTTTTCACTTGAGTTCTTCTCGTAGATCTATGGCTATACATTCCCATCAAACTAAAAACACCTGTGAAAGTAGCCGATTGAATGACATCTTTTTTCCAAAATACATTCCAACCTTGAAAAACATCAATATCTAAAAAGTTAGATTCGTCAATTGCTTCACCCGCAAAAAAAGCACGTAACTTCTCTTTGGTGATTGAGCCATTTTTCATTGCTGCACGATATGCATATGGCGTCCCTAAAAACAAACCGAACTGATATGCAGCAGGTAGTGATGCATAAGCAACATGCTCTGTAGTTGACAGACCGATTGGGTTAAACTCCAAAGCCGTTCCATTTCTTGGAAGCCTCAAAAAACCTTTATGAGTAATCTGTGCCTCTAGCAATCCAACTAAGTTTGGGTGACGACCAAAATTCACATCTAATTTTGCCAAAAGACCTGTATTGTGAAGCTTCATTTTTTTGAGCTGTGAATAAAAGATAGAACGTCTGCTCAAACCAACTCCATACCAAGTTGTTGAAGCACGTCCCCAAATATTACGATAATGAATTTGCCTTAAGGCTAGTCCATGAAACAATGGAATTGCCATGAAGAGTGGTAAACCTGTGGCGTATGATGCCCCAAAGTTACGGTTAAAGTTCTGCCAAGTTGACTCATTCTTACGCCAATCCATAAATTTATGACTTGGAAACCATGCATCCATCATTTCACGATCAATACCGTATTTCTCAAACATAGGCTCTAACACAGGCTTCACCACATCATGAATCATTGCCATAGTTGCATTATTAAGCCCCATAAAGAGAGTTAAATTCCACAATGAACCACTGAACCATTTTGATGCTTTCATAGCTGGTTTAACTGAGAAGCTATACATAAATTTCTTACTTACTCCAGAACGACCGATTATTTTTGGAACTAAGTTCAGAGTTCTACGCACCCTATTCATTGGATGCTGAAGAGCATACTTATATAAAGCACGACCACTCACTCTTTTAATCGCTGTATTAGTCGTTGCAGACCTAATAAAACCATTGACCAGACTCACACCAGACATTGCCACAAGTACAGGAGCCATCATCGCACTTGTTTTCATCGCTTGCTGAGCCCAAATCAATAAGTCCGTTTTTGGAAATAACTTTTCTTCTTGGTAGCTTAAATATGCATTCACACGGTTTTCAACATTTTTCATTGCATGAATCAGCGGATTCTCTCCATCTTTTTCAAGCTGAGCTTTTTCTTCTAGAGTATACCCAGCACAAACTTGTGCTAAATCAAACTTTTTATCAATAAACCTTTCACCGTCTTTGTCTTCAGGCATCTGGTAGTATCTTTGCCAATCATGTTTAGACTCAAAGTACTTACGGTGTTCATCGAAACCTAATAAAAATGTACGCATATGCTTAGGATTTGTAATGAGTTTTCCCTGCTCACCAATAGGCATCCAAAACCCATAACAATTAAATGCTAAAATCCTTTGCATATAGCTTCGCATTAAAGGTTTCATTACTTTTTCAGCTACTTCGGCTTGGCTGTGTTCATCTTGAATTGCTTGCATTTTATTAAGCTCAATCAAAAACCTAGTCTGAATATCTACTATTTTTTGATATTGATAACCAATAGACTCAAAGCCAGGGATATTGACATTTACCCATTTTTCAATGTCCATGATTTCAGCGTTTGCAAACTTTGGACTACCTTGAAAAACATTTAAACCAAGATTATCTATTGCTTTTTCTACAATACTCACATTGTGCTCAAACTTAAGATCTAACAATCCAAATTGCTTCACCAAAAATTCAGAGTTCATCATACGCATCATTTCTTTGGCTGAAGGTAGATCTTTATTTTTCTTAGAAGATTCCACCAATGCCAACATGAATTTTTGTGCCGTTTCTTTCCATTCCTCACGATGACCCATGGATAATTCCCACTTTGAATAATAAACAAGAGAGAATAAAATAGACAATGGTTCAAAACCTTTTTGTTTAAAAAGCTCATCTTTTAACTGATATTTATTTTCAATAATAGAGCCTGTTAACTTTTGAACCCCAGCAAGAAAAGGTCGCCAACCAGACTCCAAACGTTTTAGGTAATAACGCATACCTTCAACATTATACTTTGACATCAACATTCCTTGAGCAATATTATGAGGCATCGCCTCAACCGCATATATGTACTTCGGATCATTGCCTAGTTTGGATTTTGTATAAGCCCCTTGAATTTTATTAGCAATTTCATTTTCCCAATTATCAGAGTTGAGAAGTTTATCAGGAATCATTCCTCTAAAGTCCTGCCTAAGTCTTCCTGCTTCTGTATACGCTATGTGTTCACGCATTCCTTGAGCGATAAGCTCGTAATCTGTAATTTCAATTTTAGGATTTCTTAATGCTTCAATTTCATTTTTGATTGTGTACCTAGACTCTTGCTTTACTTTTTCCTCAATGAGTTCTAATTTCTCTGATATTAGAACCTTACTATCTGTAAATGAAGATAATGGAATCTCAATTTTTTCTTTTTTACCATTTTTTTCCCATTGTTCTTTTGTGGACTTCACCAATTCCATGAAAGAACTTGTTCGTTCATTCGTAATTTCTTCTAGTTTAGCTTCTAATTGATCAGCTTGATTGTTACTCTTTTTAATCCTTTCTTGCATACGGTAATGACTTACATACTTTTGCTTAAGAATTTTAATCATCTCGTCATAGTATGAGTTTTCACCAATTGCTTTATTAATAGCGTTTCTTATTTCTTCTGACTTCTCTGCAATCTGTTCTTTTTTGTCGTCTTCATTCATAAAACGATACGCTAGTGTAGGCTCACGACCAAGACTGTGACGACTATTTAAGCCAGTCAATTCCATAAACTTTGCTTGAGCAGTAATAATTGACAAACGGTATAAAAGCATTTTCTCTACAAATTCATCTTTTTGATTAAGACCTTCAAATAAAGATTTTAATCTTGCCTGATATTCCTCATCCAATATTAACGATGGACTTGCATTAGCAATTTCTCCCAGGTGTGACAAAGCGTCATAACAAACCATCCAATTCTCACATGAGCTATAAAGATTATCCCTAAAGTGTTTTGCGATTTTATAAACATTCAAACTGCCACGATGATTTAAACCAATCATCAGTCTAAATGCAGAATCTCTTTTTTGGCGATTTGTAGGTGCTAAAAATGTTTGCCTTAATAGTGCATGCTTAGATGCTGTGATATAGTTTCCAAGATCAATACTAAACGCAAGATCGTCTAGTGCCTCTTGTTTTTTTGCTGGAGTCATACGATCGCCATCATCATCTGGACCACTTGATGTCTTTATAATCTCAGCAAGTCGTTCTGTTTCTTGCTCAATTACATGAGTTCTTTTATTTGTAGAGTTCTCATCCAAGACAAAGCTAGTTTTGTATGATTTAAAAACCTCTTCAGGATTCACCAAAAATGTTCCAAACTGTGCCCCTAAACCGCGAGGGTCTCGAAAAAGAGCATCATCAAGCTTATAAATATTATCTTGACTCTGATTAATGTCGGAACCTTCATTTAACTCCACCATTGTGAAGTGAGAAATTTGCCCTTCTGATTCAAGGTCCTTAAGCTCAGAGATTTCTAAAATCACTCTAAGAAGCTCGTTAAACTTAGACTCATCTATTTTAGGCTTTTTTGTTTTAGGAGATTCAGAGTTGCTCTTTGGTTGATTAGCTGATTGTGAATAAGCATAAGGAACACTGATAAAGCTTAAGCTCGTTAAAAGGAGGCTTGCTAGAAGCCATATGTTCAACCTTAGAGACTCTCTTAAAATTTTATTCTGTGATTTCAACATACTATGAAAAACCCACCATATTATTGTACTATATTTAAAAATTATATCATAATTTTATGATTTTAACAAACTTTATAGATAATAAGAAAAAAGAGCTGATTTTTGTTGACTAAACAAATAGCACATGTTAATCCAACAAATGTAGCAACATTATATACTTTTTATTCAACCCTTTTGGAGGAACCCCCCTAATGAAACGTACCCTTATAATCGCAGCCACATTAGGCTTAAGCACATTAGCTTACTCACAAGCATCTAAAACAGCTCCTACAAGAGCTACTGGGTCTGCAAAGACGTCAACTGGTGCCGTAACTAGCCCAAGCAAAGTTAACGCAGCAGGAAGCATGAGCATTCAAGCAATTCCTGGAATATCTTCTAAGGCTTCTTCATTGAACTCAAAAGCCTTACCTTCTTTTAAAGACTCTTTTTCAAAAAGTGGTTCTACACAAGAGTACCAAGGGGTTAAATACTACCAACAAGAGCTTGGCCAAGAAGAAATCTCCGTTGACGGTGATGTTACCAGCTCTGAGTTTGTTGGATTATTAGAGACTGCATTAGAAGAAGCAGGTTATACTTTTGAAAATTCTGAGATTGACGCCGCTTTTGTTGAAGCAGTAAGCAATGAAATCAGCAAAGATGTATGGGCAGACCCTTCATCACTTGCAGCAACAAAACGATTTGTTGATCTATTTATGCAAGCAAAAGCAAGAGCAGAGTCAGAATCTAACTCTGAAGCTATTGCTAATGGCGAGAATGTTCTCAAAACAACTTATTTTGATAACGCAAGACAAACTGGTTATGCAGCTCAAGCAGCACAGTGTTTCTTATAATCTTAGACCTTTCTAAGCTTTAAAAATTCAAACCCAGCCTTTATGGCTGGGTTTTTTGATTTTCATACCAAGGTAGCCCATAATAGGGGTATGAATCATAAAATCTATATTTCTATCCTTCTAGGGTTTCTTTTCGTTTCGACAGTCAAAGCTGATAGCTGTGAGTGGATTAAACGTCACCATGTATTAAGCGGAATGTCTGAGTCTCAAGCTCAGGACCTTAGTAAACGTAAACTGGATGCGTTATTTAAACTTACAAAAGAAACCGAGCACTTACCTATCAATGAAGCTAAGCTTGTTTATGTGATGCAAACACGGTTAAAGATGTCCAGTGATGAATCTCTTAAGATGCTTGAAGTTTTTAAGAGTGAACCACGGGATATCAATATTCAACGTTTTCTTGGAGCAATTGAGAGTTTACCGTTTGTAGGTCTTACACTTAAACACCTCTATAGTAAAACATCTCCAAAAACCGTTATTAAAGTGGTTGAACGATTAATGGAAGGTGGAATAGATGAGCTTCTTCTTAAAAAGAAAGCTAAATTAACCTCAATAGAGCAAATTGTTCTAGAAATTGTGTTTACGCAAAGATGGTACATTTTAAAATTAAAAAAATGGTATAACCGAATCTATTTAGTGAGACCTTCTTCACTTATCAATTATATGGTTAATAGCCTCTACAAGCACCGTAATGATATTGTATATAACGATATTGTACTCGATGATATTATTAGCTCAAAACTAACCACTATGGCTTTGAACAGTAGCCGATTTTTTGGTTTTAAAAATGTCCAAGACCAAAAAACCCTACAAGTAAAAAACCTGTCATTTTATCTAGAAAACTTTCATCAACCATCACAAGTTATCAGTCATCTCGAAGAACGATTAAAGGTATTCGATTTAGAAATCAAAAACTCAAAGTCTGGAGTATTATCTTGGATGAGAACTCCTTGGTTACGACATGAGAGAAGAAGAACTGCTGCTCTTTTGCAAGTCTACAAGCAACACTTCTCTGAAAGTGATATTGATGAAAAACAACTAGCAAAAACCCTGAGTCGAACAAAACTCGAATGGATCTCTCAAAAGCTCAGCTCTAGATGGCCAGAAACATGGACTAGCTCACTAGAGGAGATTTCTTTTTCATACTTTGTAGTACCGGGGCTTTTATTGTACGGAAGTGCTAGTATAGCTGAATGGACAGCTGATCCATTTGGATTGATTTTTGAAGATGAACCTGCATTTGATGAAGATAGCTTGCCTATATTTGAAGAAGAAATAACTGAAGAACAAAAAGAAGAAGCTTTGCAAGACCTCATCAAAAATAAAGATCTCGATAAAAACAAATCTGCATATGAACAGTTTTTAGATGATGTCGCAGCTGAATAGAGTAACTTTCACTGACAATTTAACTTGCCTTCATTAGTCCATTTTTGCTCAAAAGCTGGAAAAACTCTTTTTATTGTTTGGCATTGCGTGGCACTCAGTCTAGAATTTATCTCTGAAGCCTTTACCCCTTGATAGACAAGAGCATCTAGCTCAACTTCTGCGTTGTTAGAGACTAAATCATTAATATTTGTTGCCCAAGTTAATAGCCTATCGGCTAACGAAACACTATTGTTTCCAACTGCACTCACAAAAATACTATGAATACCATGAGCAATGGGTTGACCAAAATCATGAATATCTTGAAACCATGGCTCCGTACAATTGTACTCACCACTTGTTAGCCTAGAATAAAACACATCTAAAATATCGCTAGACAGAACTTTAAAAGAACCGCTAGACGAATATCTGTCTAGAGTTGGATCTCTTTTTTCAAAACAATTTATTCGGTCAATACCACTGGCGTTTGATGAGTTAACATATAGACCATAAAGGTCAGCAAACGCCTCATTCACAGTAGAAACCGTATCATAAAATGATACCGTTCTAGGGAGTCCATTAAAGTCTATTAATGATGGCTCACCTGTTATAATACTTTCTGGGAGATAAGCTCCAATTTCTGTGTGAGCTAACCTTTGCGGGTAGTTTAATCCTTTGAAGGCATTTTGACGAAATATTAAGTGTCCCGTTTCATGCCCTAACGCCCATAAAGAATCCGTCAAAAAAGCACCATTCCAAAAATTTTTTTGAATCGCTTTCTCACTTTTTCTATAAATAATAAATGTTGGTAAACCGTAAAAACTAGGGCTTAACGCCAAGTTGTTCTCAACTTTTTTTGATTCAACAAGTATTTGGTCTGACCGGGATTTATAAACATTCAGTGTTTTGACAGGGTGCACAAGGAGTTGTGCTCGTGGTAATTGGGGACGACTGCCTCTTACACTATCGTAAAATGCATAGGCTGTGTCGATATTTACGGCTGCATTTACAGCAATGCTCTCATTACTATCGCGAGCATATGAGTCTATATCATTACAGATGTTTAAGTTTTTGGGTTCTCTGAGAATTTTAGTGGACACACAGTTTTTGTCGGTGCCGTAGCAGGTTTTTTGTTCTTCATAAGCATATAGCGTGCTTTGAATACCTACAGACTCAAGTGAATTTGTATTATTCAGGGTTGAAGGTATAAACCTTATATCTTCAGAACCGCCAGAAGCATTATTAAACCTTTTGATTACCACTGGGCTTAGGGCGTCTATAGACTTATTGGGGCATTGAGAACCACTAAAGTTGAAATTACCTGTAGCGGTTGAATTTCCAAATATATTTGGACCTTGAGAGGTACCGGTTACTTCGGGGTTTTTGTTGACAGTACACGATAAAAATAAAGTTAAAAGAACACAATATCTTAATCGTAATTTCATCAGCCAACTAGCTCCACTGGTTCAGAATTTTCTTGGGAAGCTGCTTCAGAAACAATTTTAAGATCAAATGCGATTGCCATTTTGCCTTGAACGTTTTTGAGCCTAAACTTCACTCGGTCACCTACTCCAATTGTAACATCTAAATCATTGGGAAAAAAGAGGACCTCATTTGTGCTAGAACTCGCCATAGAGGCGACTTGCACAAGCCCAAACCTCTGAGGGTCATAGTATGTAATGATACCAGACTCTAGGTGATTACTGGTTTCTTGATTCTTATCGACTACAATTGAACCAATGGATTCAATATTATCGACAATTTTATGGATTCGGTCAGATTTTTCTGACTTTTCTTGGACAAAAACGTAGAGCATGTGCTTTGCACGAGTTGCTGCAACATACATCAAACTTTTAAATAGAGCATTATCAAGACTAAGCTTATTTTCATCTATATTAATTAATACCCCTACTTCACACTCTAGACCTTTGAACCCTTGTACGGTTGAACAAAGTAAAGAGTTTTTTTGGTAAAGCTCTTTTTGCTTAGATTTTCTCTTTTGCAAATGATCTATCTTATAAGGTCCAAGTTTTTGAATCCCAGACAAAACTGAAACTTCATGGTCTGTCTTTCTTGCACTTAAAACCGCTAAATCTCCGCTTCGAAGCCCTTGAGAATCTAACTCTTTCATTAATTCAGTTAATTTTGCTTGAGCATCCGCAGTATTTTTATAAGTGATAACCTTTGGAACCATACCAATACGGTCTACATGATTCTTAAAACTTGCAGATTCAGGTTTAAATTTTTCAGCAAATTGTGAAATCTCTTTCGTGGTTCGGTAGTTTTGAACTAACGGAAAAAAACTATTTACTTTTGGAAGCACACTCTCAGGCTCAAACTCATCTTGAGCAAAAACACCTTGATTACGATCAAAAAAGACATATAAGTTACTGTCATCACCTGAAAGTAATGATTCGATAGGTTCCCACCATAAAGGTTGAATGTCTTGAGATTCATCACTAATGATTACATCATATCGTAATGAACCTTTTTGGATTTTTTCCATTAATAGTTCTGGTGCTTTAAACTGTTGCCAGTCATCTTTTGATGTTTCATCAATAGATGTTGTTTCTGTTGGCTGTTTTAAGAGATCTATCCCAAAATCTTTTGATAGTTCAAGAAAAGTCTTTACTGTGACATTTTTTGGAAGATCTTCTATTAATTGACGATTTACATACTCATTTGGAGATAAAAACAAAATATTTTTAGAGTCTGAACCTGTTTGTTCAACAGAGAAATGTTTTGCCAACTGACTCGCAAGAAGAGTTTTACCCGTTCCGGCTTCACCTTCAATAGCAACACGCTTTTGACTAGCAATGGGAGTGATAAAAGATGATTGAATTAATTCAATATCTGTTACACGCTCAGACTGAAGTTCAATATAGTCTCTAAGATTAACTTCAGCTTTGAAATATTTACCGTTAAAAAAATGATTGATTTCGTTTTTTTGATCTTTAAATTTCATAAATCGTTCAGGTTGACTCTGACTAACGATTTGTTTAATTTTAGATTCTAATTGCTCAAAATGACCACGATGAACAACGGTTTCCATAGATTGAAATGAAGCATTACCTAGGAATTCACTGTCAATATCTGGTAGTACCACCATATATGATACAGGCACTCTGATTTTATCAAAACTCAAAGCACTAATCAGTCTTCCTTTAAATGCTTGAGATTGTTGAAATGGGTTTTTGATACCAAAAACTTTTCCATATCTATTTTCTGAATAAAATTTTCTTTGTGTAGGATTGTAAGAAATCTTTCCACCTTTTACCTCTGCGACGACAAGGCCATGGCGAGGGTGGTATAAGATAAAGTCCATTTCATTGTCACGAACACCTCTATCTTGTTCTTTTCTAGACAAAACAACTGAATAATGAACTGTCCACTCATCTGACAATGACACAGCACACTGTTCATAAAACAATTTCTCACCGTGACTCATGAATGTAATGTTCTCTTTTTTAACATCTGGAAAAAATTTTGCCACTGCGTGATCCCCTTAATAGTAATGTAACAATTTAAACAGTTATTAATTATGATCTTTTTTTATGATGACTAGATTTTTTCTTTATATACTTATTCACTCTTTTCTTTGCAATATAAATACGCTTTTGAAATTTGTGAATCCCATTATCAATTATTTTCACCACTCTTGAACCGGTGATTTTTTCTTTAGACCCTGCAGGCACATTATCTAAACTGACACAGATAATTAATGTGATTAGCATCGTAAAGACCATCATAGGTAAATAGTTTTGATTCCTACGGGGAACATGTACATAATGAATTTTTTCTTTTTTGCTTTTTCTACTTCTAAACATAACTGCTTTCCTTCAACAACATAAACAACTGGATTAGTATTTAAGTATGTGCAATCAGCATGCCAAGTTTTATCGGCTCACAATTAGATTTTAAAAGGAAAAGGTGTTTATAATCCCTTAAGACTGTCAAAATATTTGACAGTTTTTTAGAGTTTTTGACGATTCAACACTTTAAATTGAATAGGTTGCATCTTGCATGAAAAAAATATGGAACACAGTTTGCAACTTTATTATAAAACCACGAGAACGGAGTTCATGAAATGAAAACTATTAGCACTATAATCTTAAGCATGATCATGATGGCATGTGGCGGTAACGTTGCAAATGAAAATGAAAGATTCGTCGATCAAGGCATCCAGTCAAATGATTCTGAAGAAGCAAACCCTTTGGACACCAATATCCTTGGAACGCCTTTAGAAGACGCAACGACAGGACTTGAAGACATCACCGGTGAAACGGTAGACTCCACTGGAGTACTTCCACCTGCTAACGACACTATTATAGATCCAACTATTAATGATACAAGTATAACGGATGTAACAAACATCACCCTTAACCCTACTACTGATAGTACTACAAGTAATACTACAGGAACAATCGCCGACTTAATATCAGGTGCAACTGGGGGCACAAACAATATTAGCACCCCACTATTAGATCTTATTGGCCTTGGACAACCTGGAAGTGTTCCAAATATTAACAATCTAATAGGTAATGTTTTAAATGGTGGAAATGGAATTTTTCCGGGAACGACTACACAAAATAATTTATTTTGTAGTGCTCTATGTCCTTTTAATACCGGTGCATCAAGTGGAAGACCTCTTTTAGATATAGTAACTCGTATTAAACAACCTATTTGTGGGTGCTAATCAAATTTCTCTATGCTAATATTAAACCGTCTTCATTTTTGTTGAAGACGGTTTTTTTACGTGTAAGGAGATCTCTAAGTGACTTCATTAAACACTGCTCTCATTAGCATTCAACAAACACCAAGAGATTGGGTAAACAATAAAAATCGAATGATCCAAGCTATCAATATGGCAAAAAAAAACCACGCTCAACTTCTATGGTTTCCAGAACTATGCACAACAAGCTATGGCTGTGAAGATCTCTTCTTTTACGAAGAAACTTGGAAGCGTGCTGAAAAAATCGTCGTTGATCTTTTACCCTATACAAAAGACATCATTTGCGGAGTTGGAGTCCCTGTTTTTCATGAGGGCAAACTTCGTAATGGTTATGCTATCATGTCTAATGGATCACTCATCGGAATAAGACTCAAAAGAGTCATGGCAAATTCTGGTGTTTACTACGAATCAAGGTGGTTTTACCCTTGGGCAGAACACAAAACATCACCATTAAAGTATGCAAATACAACGATACCTGCTGGTGATCTTTGCGTTGAATGGCAAGGACTTCGACTAGGTTTTGAGATCTGCGAAGAGGCTTGGGTAAGTGAGCGACACCCAGAGCTCAGTACTTGCGATGTGATTATTAACCCCTCTGCATCACATTTTGCAATTCACAAAAACAAGAGAAGAAGAAAAATTGTTGAGTCTAGAAGTTCTGACTATCAATGCGAATATTTTTATTCAAACTTACTTGGCCTTGAGTCTGGACGACTAGTTTATGACGGCAGCTCTTTGCATGCATCAGGTGGCGTTATAAAGCATGCCTCAAAAAGGTTTTCTCTTGAAGAATTAGATATTCACTATATTGCTTTGGATATTCCAGCAAAAAAGAAAAGTGAACCCCCAAAATTGATGCACTCAATACCTATTCAAGGCGTTGATTTACAAACAGAATTAATGTCTCCTAGCACGAGCTCAGATCAAGACGAGAACCCATTTGAAGAGTTTCTTTATGCTGAGTCTTTAGCTTTGTTTCACTATCTTAAAAAATCAAAACTTCAAGGATATACTGTATCTTTAAGCGGAGGCTGTGATTCCACCGTCACAACTTATTTAATTTACTTTATGATCAAACGTGCATTTAATCATTTTGGCAAAGAAAAAATGAAAGAGTTTTTTCCTTTCATCCAAGGAGTAAACGAATCAGACTTTATAAAAGGATTAATGACCACAATATATTTAAAAACAAAAAATAATAGCGAGCAAACTTTAGACTCAGCAAGCTCACTCTCAAATGAAGTGGGTTGCCATTTTCTTGAGTTCAATATTGACGCTAATGTCGATTTGTACACCAAACAAATTGCTTCCGTACTATCTAAACCATTAAGCTGGGATGATCATTATATTCCCCTTCAAAATATTCAAGCAAGATCTAGATCTCCTCTTGTTTGGATGATTGCAAACCTCAAAAACCAACTTTTAGTGTCTTGTTGTAACCGCACGGAAGCAGCACTGGGATACACTACTATGGACGGAGATACATCTGGTGGTATCTCCCCTATATCTGGAGTGAGTAAAGCTTTTCTATTAGAGTGGTTAGAGTGGGCCTGTGAAACCGAACTCCCCGTTACAGGCCCCATGAAAAGCCTCCACAAAACCCTTAAACTCACGCCAAGTGCTGAGCTTAGCCCTTCAGAGCAATCTGACGAAAAAGAACTGATGCCGTTTGCAATTGCTGAATCTATTGAAACCTTATTTTTTTGGGAAAGAAAAAATTGGCAAGAAATCGAAGAAACTCTATCTAACCAGCATAAAGATCACTCCATCAAAGAAATTAAAAGCTATATTCTTAAGTTTAGATCCTTATGGAAACGAAACCAATGGAAAAGAGAGCGATACGCATTGGGCTTTCATATCTCTGAGTTCAGCTTTGACCCTAAAACATGGTGCCGATACCCAGCGATAAGCAATTGAAATCATTGGAATAATAAAATTTATCTTCCTACCCCTAAAGTTTCAAAGGCCTCCTCCGAATCATAATACATGGTTGAGAATGAAGGTATAGGTCACCTTCAAAAATTTATGAATGTTGATTTTTAGGAGGTTTTATGAAATTCAACTCACAGTCAGGTCTATCATTGATCGAATTGATGATCGTTGTTGCGATTATCGGAATTTTAGCTGCTCTTGCTATCCCTCGTTTTCAGGGTTTCCAAGCACGTGCACGTCAAGCAGAGGCAAAGTCTAACTTGAACCACATCTATACGCTTGAGACTACTTATCACGGCGATAATGATGAGTATGTTGCTTTTGGAGCAATGGGTCAAGGAATTGAGTCAGGTATTGGTGGTGCTGGTGAAAATACAACTAACTGTAACTTAACAACAAACCCAATTGGTTTTCGTGTTACAGATTGTACAAAAGTTCGTTACCAATATGATGCTGCAGTAGTAGCAGGAACTGAAGGAACTGCATTTACTGCAGGAGCAAACTCTTTAACAGGTGGTGATAACCAAGTATTCCCAGGATGCACAACAGCTGATGACTGGGAAATTAACCAAGATAAGACACTTTCAAATACTTCTAGTGGTATTGCATCTTGTCTATAATTTGAAACTTTTAAAAAAGTTTATTTCAAACCTCACGCTACCTAGTGTGAGGTTTTTTTATGAATAATTTAAAAATCAAATAATAATCAGTAAAGATATGATACTAAACTCATGACAAAAGTATTCCAATTTTCCAAATAAACAAGCCATTTTGACTACAAACCATTAAAATCAATATCAATTCATAAAAAAAATTAAAGAGTTCAACCGGAACGATCCTTGTATCAATGTAATTGAAATAATTGCACTGACAAGGAGAGCAAAACATGAAAACAATAATCTTCAGCTTAAGCTTCATCATGACCTCAAGCCTACTCGCAGGACCACAACATGACAGAAAACGACATCAGCAAAAAAAACAACCTACTGTAAGAATTGTAAAACAACTTTCACAAAGCCTAAGTGCATTGAGTCAAATTTCCAAAAAAATTGCAAAAACATCAAAACAAAAGAAGTCCGCAATTAAATCTAGTAAATTTGCAAAAGTTTCACGAATCAGTCAAAATCTAGCTAAAAAAGTTCTGGTTACTGTTTTAAAAAGCATTCAAAAAGGCTCGCCAAAAACTGCTTTAGAGAAGTTATCTAACCTAAAACACCAGTTTAATAGATTGAACAAAGCTGTTCAAGACATCAAAACTAAACCCCAACAATTTAGGCTAAAGCATACATTTCAACAAGTTAAACGTTTGCGTCAGCTTGCAGCGATCACTCTTAGATCATCTGCTGCTAGAAAAGGTCGAAAATAATCATGTTTTCTAAGATATCACAACTTCCAACTCATACTGAGTTGCCAGTTTCTGCCGGGTTGCTTAAAACCCGGCGATATCTCATAGGTGGTGTTCAGTATATTTCGAAGGTTCAATTGAAAGCTTATACTTTTTTTCCATTGGTAACTTGCGGAAGTGTTCCACAGCATATAATCATCCAAAGCAGTTCCATTAAACCCTACTCTTTCTCCAGCGTAATGGAGCGAATTCAACAAGCTCAGGTTACTCCACTGAAAAGTGAGGTTAATACTAGCATCTAGCTCTGGCCTTCCTGGCAATACTTGGTTCGTTCTGAGGTTTTTTGACTCTTGGATATTTGTTTTTAAAGTCAGTTTATTCTTAATTATAGCAGGAAACACTTCAGGGTATACAGAACCAACAAACTGAAAACCTTGAAACCTGACTTTTGCTAAGTTTTGATATTGATTCACTTTCAAATCAAAATCTATAAAATTAAATAAGAAAAACTGATACCATGCAAATTGGATATCAAAGAACTTACTTCCAAACCCAAACGTTGCTTCTGCACCCGTAGAATATTCAGTTTCCAATAAATGATTACCATATTGGCGGTCATTGAGTTGATATAAAGAAGGAAGTTTAGAGCCTCTACTAATGTTCAAAAAAGCCCTACTATAAAACGCTCCCTTAGATTTTCTACCAATGGAAAGCTTATAACTTGAGTTTGTTTTACTTTTTAAAGAGTAACCACTTAAAGCCCCAAGTTTTATAAAATACGAATGTAAGCTCGCTTGTATTTCACTTCCATACTGAAAAACACCACGCTGATGATGATCTGTTAATTGTTGTTCTAAAAAATCAATATCTAGCCCATCATGATACCAATGGATATAACTATTGAACTGAATATTTTTAGAGATTTTCCATAATGATTGATAGCCAATATCTATAGATAAGCCCGTATACTTTATTTTTGGGTTGATATTCCACACACTTTGAGGTGAATTATTGAGTCGGTTTGATTGTAAAAGCTGTAAGTACGTCTTATATTGATAGGCTTTGCTCTTTTGTTTCTCGTATGAGGCAAGCAACTTGAATCTTGATGTATCAATAGAGTAATCTCTTAGATCGCCTTCTGCACCTCCAAAGGCATCAACATCTTGTTTTCGGTAGGAAAGACTTGAAGATACACGAAACAATGACTTACTTGACGCACGGCTATAAAAGAGCCTGCCGCCATAGTTTTGATAGCCGTCTTTCTCAGATCCTCCATCAGCAGTTGAAAAACCCTCACTTACTTGAGCAGTCCCTTGAATGGATAGATGGTGCATAGGAGTTTCGTAGGCTTTATAAAGCCCATTTAACTTGTAGCTTTGATAACTCCCTGTACTGAGATTAAGGAAATTACTTGGTCTGTTTGGAGATATAAAGTGAATAACACCACCAAGTGCACCACCACCCCACCTGCTCGCATGGCTTCCATAGACGACTTCTACCCTATCAACTGGAGTTGAAAAAATCTCAGACAAAGGCAAAACACCTGATGGGGAACTTAGATCACGCTGGATCACACCGTCTTCAATAATCTGTGTGTGCTCGCTTGAAAAACCACGTAAACCCACAAAGATAGGATTACCCTCACCACCAATAGATTCCCCTAAGCTAGCGACGTTATCTTTGACAATGCCTTCATAGTTTTGTTTTTGAGTTTTATCTTGATCTAAGCTTAAGTGAAAGTCTCCAACCTCTAAAACACTCTGCTTCCAACCAGATGATGTCACAATAAATGGTTCTTCATTTGCTTTTAGTTGAAACGTAAATAAAAAAACAAAACTTAAAAATAAAAAGTTAATCAACAGAAGGGGTGACTTTTCCTGAGCAACGATAACGCCGACAATGAACATCGCGACGTGTTAACTGTGAGTGAGAAAAACGTTTTGTCCTATGAGTATGAACCCCAAGAATCTCAGAGTGATTGTTTCCACTTAATAGTTCTGGAGAACCAGAGCATACTGTTTTATTTTTTTGATCCCAAATATCCGTGCCATCACAACCTCCAGAACAGCACAACTCATATGTATTACCATCCCAGCTAGATAGTTGGATGTGTGTACAGCCAGCAAAAGTGAAAGCCAACATGAGTATATAAAATATGTTTTTCATTGTATCTCCAAACTGGTTTATACATTTTGTTCTATTGCTAAGCCTAGACTATAGTTCAAAATATTATGATGATCAACAGCGTGAGTAATCCGTTAACCTTGCTACTACCAATATCAAACCACCTTAATGAGGCACGAAAAGCATAAAAAAGAGGGCTCTCGTAAACGAAAACCCTCTCCCCCCAGATATTCAACCAAACAGTGCTAAGCACTGCTTCATTGATAACGACTAAATCGTGAAACCTAGCCGCACAACCTTTATATGATTTTTTAAAGATTAAATAAAATTAATTAACTTTATGGCCAAACATAAGAATTATTAATACCTAGAATAGGTCTTCTTCTTTAAATTCCTTCTTTCCCTTAGAACCTTCTGCTTTTTCTGTGTTTTTTGAAGTTTCAATCGTTGGAACAGCCTCAACAGACTCATCAAACGTCACCTGCTCAGGAGCTGGGTCATATAAAGCAAATTTCTGCCAAGGCTGAAATTCATCAATAAAATTAGGTTTTGGGATCAAATAGAAGATCCCTTTTACACCGGCAGTCAACTCAAAATTATTTACATAAGACTCACCTGTTTCGCTTAAATCAGTGCTTGCGTACCTTGGTGGCTTAGATAAGTTTGGCGAAACATCTAAAACAGTGCCGCGAGGAATATCAATTTCGATTGCTTTGACACCACCTTCAAACTTAAGAGGCCACACCTTGCGAGATATAATTCTTAAATCATTTTTATCCATATAACTTGCATAGTCATACTCTTCTATAATATCTTTTGCGACATCTGTCCAAAGCGGTAGAGCACCATCACCACCATATATTCGAATACGTCCATTTTTCATAACTTTGTTTCGGTCGTAGCCTACGTAAGCAGACATTACAAAACTATTTTCTGGATCTAACTTTTTATGGTCTTCAACTGGATATGGCAAAAAACCGGCAAAATAACTTGTGGTGAAATCGTTCGTTGTCCCTGTTTTTCCAAAAGAGGGGATTCTGATTTTAGGTGAATTCTTTTTATCGTTTAATGCAACATGCAGCTCACCCCTTGCCCGTTTTGCAGTTCCATGAGTCACAACTCTTCTAAGTATTTCCCTTATCTGCATTGCATATTTTTCATCGAATAATTGATGTGAAGTTGCTTGTTGTTTAAATAAAATATTTCCTTCACGGTCTTCCACTCTCTTTAAAATCGTTAGCTGATTTTGTGGGCCTTTTTTATAAAACCGGTATGTTTTTCCAGAAATAAATGTTTGAAATATTTTTGCAACTTCAGCTGCAGACAAATCATTTGTCCCTAAACCAAAACTCAGTACAGGCTTAACTTTAGATTCAACACCCATATTTTTTACGAGACGTTTAAGATACACAAGACCGAGTCCAATTTTAAAATCGTAATGATTAAAATACTGTTTTAACCTATATTTTCCTGATTTACGCCTTGTGCTTAAAATCATTTCTTGTCGGTCAGAAATTATTTTTGTCAAAATTGAAACTGGCAACAACCCCTCAAGGTAGACATCAGACATTTGAATACCACCATCTTCTGACTGCCATATTGCTTGAAGATCAAGGCTATTAATGGGCCTTCCCATCATTGTCTCAGGGTATGGCTTTCTTGTTTTAAACTCTTCTTTTTTTGGTTTATAAAAGTAGGCTAATTTAGGCCTAGACCCAGTATCACTAATGACTCTAAACCTGCTTTTCACTTTATCTAAATGGCTATCGGTTTTCTGGTAGCTGGACCTAGTTCGGGTTAAGTCATCAATATCTGTTTCTTCTGAAGAAGCTAACACCAACCAATCTTTTGCGAGCTGTTTTCTTTGGCGGTTATACCTAAGCAAATTATTCTTGATGAGTCTTTCACGTCTTTTTTGCTCTCTTAGCCTGAGTTTTTTTGGGGCAGTCATATCATTTGGGTCAGGTATCGCTTGAAACGATGTAATTAGCCTCTTTAACTCTGCCTCATAGCCTCTGCCATTCCACATTCTTTTGAGGATTCTTACAACATCATCTCTACCAGCAAAGACTAAATCAGGGATCTGCTTGTTTAATGATTTCTTGAGAAGGGAATGTGCGACACCGAATTTTTCTAATTGAACTCCAGTAGCTCTGGCAACTCGAAAGTGATAATCACTAGCCTTTTCATTTGCTTTAGGCATTAAACCCATAAACTGCATTAAAGATTGAAACTGATTAAAGTCTAACTGCTCTAACAAACGCATGGTTAAGTCAATGGTAGCTAAGTTCTCTGACATAACACCAGTCCATACCATGGACACATCTTTATAGGGGCTGTCATGGTCAGATCTTGGGTAATAAAACTGCCCTTGGTACACAAAGATATTTCTTTGATTGTTTAATATTTGAAGAGGAGACCACCCTAGCTGCATAGCCGCTAAAAAAACTACTGTTTTAAAGACAGATCCCGGAGGTCTTCTTGCACGAAACGCACGGTTATAGCCTTCTTTGTCAAAACCACCAATTGCAGACTTTATACGCCCGCCATCTACAACAACTAGCCCACCGTTTACCTTTGGCCTGCGGTGCAACTCTAAAACGGCTTGGTTTGTCGTTTCATCATAAGACCTGACCTCAACATATAAAATATCACCTTTTTTTATCTTTTTTATGAGCTTATTTAGTACTTTTTTATAACCACGCCCTTTTGCTAAGTCTAAAAGTTTTGCATACCGAACTAAAGATTCGTGTGGGATTTCACCCTTTGGATAACCCAAGTCAACAATGATTTTTGGTTTTTTCTTGTTGCTACGATCAATCTCAAGAACTTTGCCGTAGTGGTACTCATAGACTTCTATATTCTTTTTAGGCTTAAACTTATCTGGTGACTCTACTTCAAAACCTTCTAAAATGGTTTCTACTCTTGCAAGGTTTTGCCGCATTCTTTGCTGTGCTTGTCTTTGGAGATTACAATTAAGAGTTGTATATATCTTTAAACCTGCACTTGTAATCTTATCAATGGAATCTAAACCAATTTTTTCTAAAACCTCTTCGTGGTTGAGTTCACGTCGAACCATATCAATTAGATTAACTTCTTTGGTTCTAAACTTTCCTCTTTTAAATGGGACTTGCACTTTTGAGGCTTCGTCAAATTGCTCTTGCTTAATCCAACCCTGCTCTAACATACGACCAAGAACATAATTTTTTCTTACAAAAGCTTTTTCTTTTGCTTTTAACCTTTTTTCTTCTGTGTATTTTGAAAAAGGATCATAATACCAAGGAGCTTTTACAGAGCCTGCGATAAAAGCTGACTCTACTAAGCTTAAGTCTTGTACTTTTTTATTGAAAAAATACCTAGACGCAACACCGACACCCCGCCCAGTACCAGCTACATGAAACACATTAAAATAAAACTCTAAAATCTCGTCTTTGGAGTACAAACGCTCCAATTGAAACGCACTTACTAGTTCTTTAAACTTTCTAACAAATGTTCTTTCGCTTCTTGATAAAAGATTTTTTACGGTTTGTTGCGTTAAGGTGGAACCACCACGTCTAAACTTAAATCCGTTTTTAGCCCCTTCAGCAAAAGCCTTCAAGGTTGCCATAGGGTTGAAGCCGTAATGATCATAAAAGTAACGGTCTTCAGACGCAACAATAGCTCGAACCATATCTAATGGAATTTTTTCAAAGGACACGTACTGACGGTGAGAGTTTCCAATAAAACTACCGACCTTTGTGGATTCATCGTCACAAAAAACTGTGCTTTGCTCTTCGATAAGCTCTCGTATAGCTGACTTTTCTAAATGACTTGTATCTCCAAAGAAAATAAAGAATGCTAAGGCACAGCAAGCAAGAACACCACAAATCACACCAAACAAGAGTGCCATTCCTGAATATTTAAAAAGTCGTTTGAGCATTGCTAATCCTTAACTAAGAAAGACATAATAAACCTAACTATGCTAATTCATTCAATATTAATACACAAATTTAAGCATATGATTTGAGTTAAATGATTATTAATTTATATGCAGTTCAACCTTAAAAAGACATGAAACGCCTTAAATATCATCAGCAAATAAATTAAAAGAGTAAATTACCCTAGTAATTTCAATATTATGTATATTATGAAAAAGATGTTTTCTTATTTTATTTTCTTTTGCAGCTAATAAACGTCCATGGAATTGGCTGCCTTATTTCAAGGATCTCAAAGTGTTTACTCAAAAGATTCACTATTTGGTTTGAACTCCATCTTTGCAAATGACCCGGTGTATTACCAAGAGACTTCCAATACTTTCCACGTGCCATATTTAAAATACTCCAAAGTGGCTCCCTAGGAACGCTAATGATTAAATATGGGTCCGCAATGGATGCGAGAACTTCAATAGCTTTATTGGGGTTTTCCAAATGTTCTAAAACTTCGCAACAAACAACGAGGTTCGCTTTATCTACATCACTTTTGAGGTCGTAGATACTTGAAACCTTAAAGTTCACCTCATATTTTAATAACATAGCTTTGTTTTTTGCTTGTTCAATACAATGATGAGAAATATCGCTCGCATACATTTTGACATTTTTTTTATTGAGTATATCTAGGAGATGACCTTCTCCACACCCTACTTCATGGACACTTTCAATATCGTTAAAAGAGTGGAAGAGCTCTTCTAAAGTTTTACAAAAATTATTTGTGACATACTGATATAAAAAAAACTTTGATTGATATTTATTAAAATAATTTCCAGTAATAACGTCTTTAGGTTCTAGTTTTTTTTCCATACTCACCTACTCTAAATAGCTTAGTAAAACTTAACTAAATGATACAAGCCTAACATAAGGAATGATACCTAAAAAAAAACCCTGAAATCAATAAAAGCCTCAATAGAACGCAACTCTTCACATCTTTTAACGACAAGCGACTACCACTAGACAACCCTCAACAAAATGTCTTTACATTGCTGGCTCCAATCGTTTGGTCGAAGTAGTTATGCATATAATGTAATATTTGATATTATAAATAAAACTCGACTAAATTGGACACGATACTATGAATAGATTTTTTTTACCGATTTTATGTCTATTAACTGCAATTGCGTATATCCCTTCCTTCGGAGTTCCGTTTTTCTTTGATGACTTAGACCAGCTTTTAAATAACCCTGGCATTCAAAATAATTCTTTAGATATTAGAAAAATTTGGGAGTATAATCCTCCGAGGTTTCTGAGTTTTTTGAGTTTTGCTATACAATTTCAGATTGCAGAAAATAGTCTTTACTTTTATCACTTAGCAAATTTCTTTATACACTTAATAAATGTTGTTCTAGTATACTTCATTTCCTCAAAACTCTTTGAATTAAATAAAGAAATTTTCTCATCTAAAGCTTATCCGTTTTTTGTTGCCTGCATTTTTGCATTACATCCAATTCAAATTATGGCCGTTAGTTATATTATTCAAAGACATGCGTCGCTTGTAGCACTATTTTATTTTACAAGTATATATAGTTTTTGTTGCTATAGACTAACTAACTCAAAAAAATGGCTTTCTTTTTTATTATTATCATTTTTATTTGCATGCTTTACAAAACAAAATGCCATTACTCTTTTTCCAGTTATACTTTGCCTAGACTACATTTGTTTTAAAAGAAATCCATTAAGAAATTACAAACTCTACCTTGCACTTCTCATTCCTCCTTTACTCCTTATTCTCATTACATTTGTCTTTGGAGATAAAGAAATGCACCTTTCAAATGAAACCGTGTCTACTTACTACCAAAAATCAAGTCACTTTAATTACTTTCTCAGTCAAATCATCGTTTACCCGGAGTATTTTAAAAGAATATTTTTATTCTCAGGTTTTAAGTTAATTTATAACATAAAATCATTCCACTCCATCAACCTTCAATGGATAACTTCTTTGCTTTTATTGAGTGTTTTTTTCTTAATTGCATTTAAAAACATTATAAAACGACCATTTATTGGCTTTGGAATATGTTTCTTTTTTGCGAGTATTAGTCTAGAAGCTTCATTTTTTAGACTCACTATGTTTGCTCAAGAACATAGACTCTACATTCCATTATTTGGACTAGCTTTCTCAGTGATATCTACTATTGGCTATATTTTCCATTACATAAAAGTCGAGAAACAATATAAAACACCAAGCTATATATTAGCACTTTTATGTTTAGTCCCTCTAGTTTTTGCCTTACGAACATATGAACGAAATAAACTATGGAATACTGAAGAAAATATCTGGCTCGAAACCTATGAGACTGATTATGGAGATCATCCTCTTACCACTAATCAATTAGGGGTTATTAATATGAATAAAAAGAACTACGTTAAAGCTGTAGGGTTTTTTAACCAATCCTTAAAATCCTACCCACTCCAATGGCAAGCCTATAATAATTTAGGGATCATTGCACTCAGGTCAAACGACACAGATAACGCCTTGAAAAAGTTTGAACATGCCCTAGCACTTGCCCCTCATCAATCAAAACCGATATTGAATAAGGCAAGTGTTTTTATACAAACCAAAGAGTATGAAAAAGCATTAGACATATATAACCTCATTCAAAAAAAACACCCTAAGGAATATAAAGCAAACCTTGCTAAATCATATATTTACAATGAATTAAAAAATTTCAAGAAAGCTCACCTAGAGTTAGATAATCTACCAAAACATCTGAAGTCATCACACTCTTACCTAACAAGCCGCCTCAGAATTTACAGACAAGAAGAAAATTATTTAAAAGTATACCAGATCACAAAAAAACTATCGGAGACACAACCTAACAACTTTCAAATCAAAAAAGATCTCCAAAATTTAAAACTAATAATACAGCAACAAAAATGAAACAAAAAAAACTCACACTCTACATTATCCAAAGTTTATTAAGCTATGTGTTCATATTTTTATTTATATATTTTAGTGTCGATTTTTTAAAATTTGACACTTTTTATTCTTATGTTTCAGGATATGGATTAAATTATCTTGCAACTTTTTTCATTCAAAACCTTATTTTCAGCCAACAAAAAGCTTCTCCCACAAAGGCTTTACGATTTATTTTGCATGTATTCATATTCTATGTATTAAATGTTTTTAGCTTCTGGATTCTCATCCATAATGATTTAAACCATTATATTGCAATATTCATAAATATCGTTGCGTTTTTCCCATTACGATTTCTATCTTCTAAATATATAGTATTTAAATAGAACAAAAAAAATACTAGGCAAATTTTTCCACGTAAATCACTAAAATATTTATTACACCCGAATATTTAAGTAAGAAAAACTACTTATTTTTATTTGGAGAAATTCATTTGAAGCTCATAATTCAAATTCCATGCTTAAATGAAGAAAAAACACTCCCTATTACCTTAAATGATTTACCTAAGCATATTGAAGGCATAGATAAAGTTGAATGGCAAATTATTGATGACGGGTCATCAGATAGCACTGTGCAAACAGCAAAAAAACACGGTGTTCATCACATTGTATCACTAACAAAGAATCAAGGGTTAGCAAAAGCATTTATGAAAGGCATTGATCATGCTTTAGATCAAGGAGCTGATATAATTGTAAATACGGACGCCGACAACCAATACTGCGGTGCAGATATTGTAAAACTCGTTCAACCCATTCTTGATGGACAATCTGATTATGTTATTGGCGAACGACCTATTTTGACTACAAAGCACTTTTCTCCAATTAAAAAGCTCCTTCAAAAACTCGGAAGTTTAGTGGTGCGTATAGTGAGTGGAACAAACGTTCCTGACGCACCAAGCGGTTTCCGAGCAATGTCAAAAGATGTCGCCATTAAATTAAATGTTTTTTCTGAATACACGTACACTATTGAAACTATCATTCAATCAGGGTCTTTAGGGTTTGCAGTAAGTTCAGTGCCAATACGCACTAATAAAGACTTACGACCTTCGAGATTACTAAAAAGTATGAGTAACTACATCAAACGTTCGATTTGGACAATGATTCGAATTTTCATGGTATATAGACCTTTAAAATTCTTTGGTGTTCCGGGTATTATTAGTATCATGGCTGGTCTTACTCTAGGAATTAGATACTTAAATTTTGTGTATATGGGTCAAGGCACTGGACATATACAATCAGTTATTTTATGTGGGGTTTTACTCAGTATCGGTTTTTTTATGGTATTGATAGGCCTTGTCGCAGACCTTATAAGCATAAACAGAAAGCTTCTCGAAAAAGTTGATTACCAATTACGGAAGTTAAACCAAATAAAAAAATCTCAAGAGATTCCACTCCCCATAAGAAAAGTTATTTAAAAAACTTTAGTCTAGATACCTCTGACAGCCTAAAAAACTAACTTTCTCGATCGTCAAACATCAGGTTATCCTCTGTACTATTAGACACTTATGTACTTCACCCCAATCATTTGACTATTTTAACCTCATAGAGTGACACATTTTTTAATACATAATGATAAAATAATTATAAAACTTTTAACAAGCAGGTGTACCTATCCAAACATCTTTACGAAAAAAAAATATTTTTTTTATAGGGCTTCTATATTGTTCAGCCTTCATTTTTTTTGCAGTATCAAATTCGGCTAAAGCATTTGAATGTGATCTATTAAAGTACAGAATAAGTGAATACATTGCTAAAAATATTCATGATAGAAAATTTTACATACCCAACAAATGTCATGACAACTGTGGGAAACTAGCTAAAAGTTTATCCGATCAATTTAACATACCTGTTGATGACCCCAATTTTCATGTGGCTGTCATTAAACACAGAGATAATTCTGACCCACGAGGTTTATGGAAAGATCAAGATCCATCCCACTATTTATATCCTAGAAACTCACATCTAAATGTAAAAGAATCAGATGTTGTTGTTTGGAGGTATCACGTTGTGCTTGTCTATCATGACCAAATTATTGATCTGGATATAAAAGACTCGAATGCCATGCTACAAGGAAGAGATTATATTAAATCTATGTTCAAACCTATTACTTCTGTGAAAGACTTCAAAGCTAGTATATTAAACCGCTGGGAAGACATTGAAGTTTTTAAAGTACCAGTAGCTCACTACCTTAATGATAAACGATTTAACGCTGTAAATGGCGTTGATCGAGCGTTTAGTTACCCCAAACAAAATCTTATGGATTTTTATATTTCTCTTTATAAAGAAAACCAAAATAATGAGATAATTGCGATACCTACCCATTAAAGATAGGGGTTTTGTTTTTCTTACCGGGGATTTCGCGAACATACCGAGGGACAAGATAGCCGGGCAATTCTGCCGCCATAGACTCCACTAACTTCGAGCCAACTGTTTCAGGCACCTCGTATTCTGCACCTCCAGAAACCTTATCTAATTGATGCAAATAATATGGCATTACTCCTAACTCATGAAGCTTCCATGAAAGCTCTTTTAGAGTACTCTCTTGATTATTTATTCCTTTTAATAATACCGATTGATTGAGGAGAGTAAATTTTTGAGAAAGCTTTTTAAAAGTACTTTTGATTAACTTGCCTTCTAGCTCGTTAGGGTGGTTTGCATGAACAACCATCACAAGTTTCCAGCGTTTATCATCAAACAAACTCAACCATTCGTCTGTCACACGCGACGGCAGGACAATAGGTACTCTTGTATGAATTCTTAAGGTATGTGCGGAGCTCAAAGCAGCAAAGCCCTCAAGAACTTCTTTTATAAAACTATTTGTAAGAGTCAGCGGATCTCCCCCACTTAAAATGACCTCTTTTATCTCGTTTTGGTTCCACCATGTCGGTGGAGTTTTAAAAAACTCTCTTAGTTTTGATTTTAAGGGGTAATCATGATTTTGCCTAAAACAGTACTGGCAATGAATAGCACACTGAGATGTGGTTAAACACAGTATACGATGAGCGTATTTCTTGAGAATTACATCATGAAGCTTGTATTGGTTTTCAAGAAGAGGCTCTTCTAGCTCTTCATCAGTCTTTAAAAAAGGTGTTTTTTTGAGTACTTGCTTTAATAGCGGGTCATCCAAGCTTTTAGACATTTTACTGGCAAAATATTTTGTGACTAAAATTGGGAATCTGACTTCGTGGAGTTCTTTTGGAATTTTTATTTGTAGATATTTCTCTAAATCACTAACACTACGAATCGCCCCTTTTAATTCAGTAGCCCAAGTCACCTCATCATGTAACCCTTGCTTAAACACCAATAGCAGATGTCTTATGAGAAAATTTTATGGGCAAATACATTAATAGGAATCCTAATAAAAAACTCTGAGCAGAAACTATCGTAATATAAAGAGTTGTATACCCTTCTTCTGGGACAATGTATTTAGTTCCAAAATACAAACCAGCTAACACAGCAACCGTTAACACCCAATAAATCATATTCATAGGAAGAGACATGGTCTTGCGTTGGTTAATACCACAAAACTTAAAAGCCATAGTCACACCAATACAAATCCACACAAGACGAAGGCTACCGGGATCAAATGTAAAACAAAAACAGCCCAAAGTGATAAAAAAAGCTATCAAAAAGTGCCGAAAGACTAACGTTCTAAAACGGCCTAACAAGAGCCAAACCAAAGCTAAAACCAACCCACCAAACAACCACCCAAAAACCACATCATGGTAAAAATGCACTCCCAAATAGATTCTTGAAAAGCCTCCTGAAATGATCAAAAGCCCACCTAAAATCCCTGTCCAAATTCTTGGGTGTAAGGAAAATAAAAACAACCAACAAACCGTTGCAGCCATTGTATGACCGCTTGGAAAACCATGCCCAGACGCTTTAGAAAGTGCCATTGCAGGAAATAAGTCACTTGGCCTAGGAAAGTTGAAACTGAATTTTAGGATTTGGTTGATCGCTCCACATATCATTAATAATAAAAGAAACTGCCAAACCCTATGTTGAGGAACCCTCAATACAAGAAGCATAAGAGGGATCAATAATATAAAAAACAACTCTTCAGATAAAAAGCTAGAAACTTTCATAGGGATATCTAACCATGAAAATTTTTGTAGACTCGTTGAAAGCCTTGCTGCTTTTGCCTGATAAGGTTGAGCATAATTTACATGACTTTTCACCTCTTTTGATGGAGATGGACTAAGGGTAAATTCCATTTGATTCTCAAACTGGTTTTTAAGAAGCAACGAACCTTTTAAAAACTTCCAACGTGGGTCACTCCACGGGATATCAGTACCGGGTTCAATAAATGCTACACTTCTGATCTCATGCTTCTCAGTCATGGGAACCCAAAGATGATCGAGACCACCACGCGAAGACGAAAAGAACTCCATCATTTCTGATGTATGGCAATCAAAGAGCTTAAATTTTTCTGCTTGAAGAAAAAGATCCCCAGCCGTGAACTTTAAACCAATTTCTTCTTTTGCTTCACGCTCTGCACATTGGCGAGGAGTCTCTTTGCCGCAGCGACCACCCGGAAGCGACCAACGCCCTGACCAAGTATCTTTCACAAAAAGGATCTTTTTATCAGCATTGGTAATAAGGCAACCGGCAGCAGTGCCTTGCTGAGCCAAAAGAGCCGTTGGTGATAACATAGTCAATACAAAGCACAGCAATACAAGCTGCAAAAATAATTTTGGAAGTATTCGTGCAAATGACTGCGTTGCAGGCAAACAAGCTGATTGAATTCTTATCAATTTGTCCATGATAGACCCTTTATGTCGCATGCATTAACTTAAACCATGAATCTATCATTCCTGATGATTTCGTCATTATAAAAAAGCATCTTTTTTTAACGGTATTGCATGGTGTTTACTGCTCTTTACACATGCACTTCATATTCCCCTTAATGCACTTTGCCTAGCAATTTGTTAATGTTGCGGAAAATTTAGGGAGAATAAAACGTGAGCACTACACACCAACTCGTCAACTATTTAAAAGGCATGATTATCGACGGTGTCAACCGTGCGAAAAGCGGACACCCGGGTGGAGCCATGGGTTCCATGGATTTTGTTACTATATTGTACCGCGACTTTTTAAGCTTTGACCCTGAAGACCCAAAGTGGATGGGACGTGACCGATTTGTTTTAAGTGCAGGTCATATGTCTATGCAACTTTATGCCATTCTTCACGCAAATGGCTGGCTAGATAAAACCGAACTAGAGAACTTTCGACAACTGGGTTCCCTAACTCCTGGACATCCAGAAAACCACCTTACTCCTGGAGTTGAGTGTACGACTGGCCCACTAGGACAGGGAGCTGCCATGTCTGTGGGAATGGCAATGGCATCCAAACATCATGGAGCTTCATTATCTAACGATCTTTTTAATAAAAAAACTTACGTGCTTGTAGGTGATGGGTGCATGCAAGAAGATATCACTCTTGGCTCCGCATCAATTGCAGGTCACCTTGGGCTTGATAATCTTATTTGGTTTTATGACAAAAACCGCAAACAAATCTCTGGTGATATTAATAGAGTAAGTTCTGATGACGAAAAAAAGATTTTTGAAGGCTTTGGTTGGGAAGTCATAGAAATTGACGGATATGATCATGGTGCTATCGAAAAGTCTCTTGCTCACTCCCGCAAAGAAGGACGTCAAAAACCATTACTTATTATTGGAAACACTATTATTGCAAAAGGTGCAAAAACTCTCGAAGGCGAACACAAAACCCATGGTGCTCCTTTGCCTGCAGATGAACTTGCAGCTACAAAAGAAGCACTTGGTATTCCAGAAGGAAAAGAATTTTATATCTCATCAGAATCTTTGAATGACTACCGAAAAAACTTTCCTCAAAAATCAAATGAAGCAAAAAAGTGGAGAGAAACACTTGAGTCTAAATTAAACGATAAAGATTTTAGACAAAAATACGATGGATACTTTTCTCCAAACCAAAACCTTAGCACCCTTGAATATCCGGCAGACTCTAAAGAGGCTACTAGAAATTCTTTTGGTCGTATCTTAGAGAAATGGAGCCACGAAAGACAAGATCTTATGGGAGGCAGTGCAGATTTAGAACCTTCCAACATGACGGGTGGATTTGCAAAAGCCGTGGGAGATTTTCAAAAAACAAGTTATCAAGGGCGTAACATCGCCTTTGGTGTAAGAGAGTTTCCAATGTCTGCAATCTGTAATGGTATGGCACTTCATGGCGGCATGACTCCCTTTGACGCGACTTTTCTTAGCTTTTCAGACTATTCAAGAGCAGCACTTCGTTTAGGTGCCTTGCAAGAAGCGAGAGTGATTCACGAGTTTAGTCATGATTCGTTTATGCTTGGAGAAGACGGCCCTACTCACCAGCCTATTGAGCATGTCATGTCTCTGAGAACCATCCCTCAGTTTTATGTCATGCGTCCTTGCGATGGAAAAGAAACCGAAGAAATGATGCGTGTTGGGTTTAATCATAAATTCCCATCTGCTCTGATTCTAACGAGACAAAAGCTTCCTCAATTAGTGAGAGAGCAACATGTTGCTGACATAAAAAAAGGTGCTTATATTCTTCATGATGTTAAAGACCCAGACACCATAATTTTTGCAACAGGTAGTGAAGTTGAGCTTGCAATGAATGTTGCAAAGTCTCTCAGCGATCATAAAACACGAGTCGTTTCAATTCCTTGCTGGAAACTGTTTTTTGAACAAGAAAAATCTTACAAAGAAAAAGTTCTCGGAAGAGAAATCAAACAAAGAGTTTCCATTGAAGCTGGAACAACCTTAGGTTGGGAAAGATTTGTGGGAGACCAAGGATTAATGATTGGGATCGACCATTTCGGTGAGTCGGCCCCAGCGGCAGACCTTGCTCATAAGTACGGCTTTACGGCAGAGCAAATTAAACCAAAAATTGAAAACTACTTTAGTTAATTTAGACTTATTTACCTTGAGGAGAAGCAGAAGATGACCATAAAGATAAGACGTGCAGCTGTTTTAGGTGCCGGTGTCATGGGAGCACAGATTGCTGCCCACCTTGCAGCAGCAGGAGTACGGACTCACCTGCTAGATTTAGGTGGAGATGATGTACCTGAAGATAAGAAGTTAAAAAAAGCTCTCAAAGGCTTTGCTCCAAGATCATGGCGTGCCGTCAGAGCACTTGGCGTTCTCCAAAAACTAAAACCTTCGCCGTTAATGACAAGTAGCGTTTTAGAAAAAATCATTCCCGGAAACTTTGAAGACGATATGTCTGTCCTTGCAGATTGTGATTGGGTCATTGAAGCCATCGTCGAGAGAATTGACATCAAGAAGAAACTCTTTGCTGAAGTCACAAAATATGCAAGACCTGGCGTTCCTATCACATCCAATACTTCAGGGATCCCTGTAGGAGATATAGCAAAGACACTTCCCGAAGAGTTTCAAACCTCTTTTTTTGGTGTACACTTTTTTAACCCACCTCGTTACATGAAACTCGTAGAAGTGATCCCTCAAGGAAGAACTAATATTAACTTATTAAACGATCTTTCTGCTTGGATTGAGTTTCGACTTGGTAAAGGCATTGTTCATGCTACTGACAGCATTAACTTTATAGGAAACCGAATTGGAGTTCTAGGCTGTAATACCACTATCCACCATGCTGAACGTTTGGGAATTAATATCGAAGAAGTCGACGCCCTCACTGGAAAACTTTGGGACCGCCCGAAGTCAGCCACTTTCAGAACTCTTGATGTCGTTGGGCTTGACACCTACCAACTTGTTGCCAAAAATGTCTACGATAAGATTACAGATGATCCGTACCATGACTTTTTTAAGCTTCCGAGCTGGATGGAAGGCCTCATCGAAGATGGCCACTTTGGAAGTAAAAGCGGATGCGGTACCTACAAACGCGTCAAAGAAAAAGGCAAGTCTGTGATTCATGCTTACCGCCCAGAAACAAAAACTTGGGTTCCAGCTGAAAGACCTCAGATACCTTGGCTAAAAGACGCACTCAAACAAAAAACGACTTTTGCAAAACTGTCTTACGCAATGGATCAAAACGATAAATACGCTGAACTTGTAAGGTTATCATTAGCTGATGTTGTCAACTATAGTACGTTATTAGTAAACGATATTGCTAGCTCATCACCAAAAGCAATTGATGATGCAATGCGTTGGGGTTATGGATGGAAATGGGGGCCACTAGAACTGTACCAGGGTATTGGCACAGAAAAAGTCCACGCCGTTATGCAAGACCTAGGCAGGCCTACTGCTGATTGGCTTGGTAAAGGCACGCAGTTTTATAAACCTTCTCCTAATGATCCACAGTGGGAACGCACTGGGCTTCAAGACGAATGGCAATGTGATCTCAAAAAATACAAAAAAATTGAATCGCCTTTATATCATGTCAAGCTTCCTAAAAAGCATGATACCGAGGACCCAAGGTACTTAATGGGAAATGATTCCATCTCATTGATGGATATTGGTGATGGAATTGCTTGCCTGACTTTCCACTCTAAAATGAACTCACTCAATACGGCAATGAATGAATTTATTCCTAAAGCTATTGCTCATGTGAATACTCATTTTGAAGGAATGGTTGTTGCGAATGATGGACAACATTTTTCTGCAGGTGCGGATCTTTCTCAAATCCTCACTTACATTAATGATAAAAACTGGGATGCTATCGACAAGCTCATTCGTACTTTTCAGGGTGCCATGCAGCTTCTAAAGTTTGCTCCTTTCCCTGTTGTGGGTTGCCCACACGGGATGGTTTTAGGTGGTGGATGCGAAGTAAGTCTTCACACTCATCATAGAGTTGCTGCTAGTGAGACCTACGCTGGACTTGTAGAAATGGGAGTTGGTCTTATTCCTGCTGCCGGTGGTTGTAAGGAGTTTGCACTAAGAGCATATGATCAAGCAGCTCTTGGAGACAGTGATCCGTTTAAGTTCCTTCAAAAAATGTTCATGTTAATTGGACTTGCGAAGGTTTCTGCATCAGGAGATGACGCCGTCGAAGCGGGTATATACGGACCAGAAACAAGCATCACCATGAATAGAGACCGCCAAACAGCTCACGCAAAACTTAAAGTCATCG
Organism: Oligoflexales bacterium; assembly: GCA_023301465.1. Lineage (GTDB taxonomy): Bacteria > Bdellovibrionota_B > Oligoflexia > Oligoflexales > JALZUQ01 > JALZUQ01. Next base: position 21,057 of record JALZUQ010000036.1, on the reverse strand, counting down.
AAATGCTTCAACTTGGCTTTAGACCAAAACTTCCAAGAACAGGTGTTAAAGTCCTTGGAAATCCTGGTGTTCAGACATTTAGAATGATGCTCTACAATATGCTTGAAGGCCGTCAGCTGTCAGAACACGATGCTCACATTGCAACTCAAGTTGCAAAAGTTCTTTGCGGTGGTGAAATTGATGGAGGCTCAAGAATTTCCGAACAACAATTTCTCAACTTAGAGCGAGTGAATTTTGTTGAACTTTGTAAAACCCAAAAAACAAAAGAACGTATTGAGCACATGCTTAAAAAGGGAAAACCACTAAGAAACTGATTTTGAAGTTGATACTCAAACAAGGAGCCAAATAAATGGAACAAGCATATATTACACATATTAAAAGAAGTGCCATCACCAAAGCTTTTCGCGGGGGGTTTGCCCACAAACGCCCTGATGAACTTTGTGCAGACATTATTCGAGGCGTTGTAAAAGACTCCGGCATTGATCCAAATACCATTGAAGATGCTTTGATTGGATGTGCCATGCCTGAAGCTGAGCAAGGAATGAATATTGCTCGTATGGCTGTTTTAATGGCTGGACTTCCTGAGGGCGTACCCGGAATGACCATCAACCGGTTTTGTTCATCAGGACTACAAACCATTGCGTCTGCAGCAAACCTCATCCGTTCAGGTGCTGGACACTGCTTTTTGGCAGGCGGTACGGAGTCTATGAGTATGGTGCCAATGATGGGAAATAAAGTTGTCGCCTCTGGTGAGGTTATGGATACTCACCCTGAGTTTTATCTTGGCATGGGTCTTACAGCAGAAAATGTTGCTGATAAATACAAGGTGTCTCGTACGGAACAAGATGAGTTTTCTCTTTGGTCACACAAAAAATCAATCGCAGCCATTCAAGGCGGACTATTTAAAGACGAGATCCTTCCAGTGGATGTAAAAAGAAGAAAGCTCGACAAAAATGGAATTGTTCAAGAAAAAACAATCACCATCGATACTGACGAAGGTGCGAGAGCAGATACCAGTGTCGAAGCACTTGGAAAGTTAAGATCTGTTTTTAAGACAGGTGGCAGTGTCACAGCGGGTAATAGTTCTCAAATGTCTGATGGGGCTGCGATCGCATTGGTTGTATCTGAAACCTACTTAAAAAAGCATAACCTCACGCCTATGGCGAGATTTTGTGGGTTTCAAGTAGCAGGTGTTGACCCTAAGATTATGGGGATTGGACCTGTTGCCGCTATTCCACTTGCATGCAAGCAAGCGGGTATTGAGGCATCAAGCATAGAACGCATTGAACTAAACGAAGCGTTTGCCTCTCAATCTATTGCAGTGATGAAAGAGCTTAAACTAGACCCTTCTAGAGTTAACCCAACCGGTGGAGCTATTTCTCTAGGTCACCCACTAGGTGCGACTGGTGCAAAATTATCTGCGAGCCTACTATATGGAATGAAAAGAGATAAACAAAAATACGGTATGGTAACCATGTGTATCGGAACTGGAATGGGTGCTGCAGGGATTTTTGAAAACTTAGCTTGAGGCAAACAATGAGTCGCTTTTCTGTCAAGGACCACAAAGGCCTTAGCTGTTTTCTTTTGATCTCAGTCATTATCAGCCTAGGCTTGGCAGTTATGAGAGAAAGCTCAACGTTGGTCCACGCCTTTGATACTGGCATTTATGTTCAAGTTCTCACAAGTTTTATGAACCATGGAGATTTTTTCAGTTCAATTACATCTGAAACAAACTTCATGGCTCACCATTTTCAACCTATTATATTAATTCTTTTACCATTTTATTATTTTTGGCAAACCACCCTAGTTTTTTTCTTTGCTTCCATTGCAAGTAACTTATTCTCGGTTTATCTTTTTATAAAACTATTCTACAAAAACTTTGAAAATAAAAAGTTTGTATTCTCTGCATTTATTATTAGCATTTTTTGGCACCAAAGTGTCTTTGGACGAACTTATTATGGCTTTGTACCAGAAATTTTTGCTCTACCTTGCTTTATTTACCATGGTTATTTACTAGCTGAAAAAAATATAAATTGGAAAAAGCACCTTAAATGGCTTGCTTTTTCATTGTTGATTGCAGGCCTTTGCAAAGAAAATATTTGGATCATTAATTTTTTCACATGTGCACTTTTAGGGTTCAAACACCAAAAAAACAGAACAACACTCCTCATTTTATCGGCACTGAATATCGGTTTTTTCTTATTTTTATTTTTATATTGGATGCCTAAACACACAAACATGCCCTCATATTATGGAATGAGGTATTTTATGAACCCAGCCGTCACAGATGGCGGTAAAGTAGGTCTTATAAAAAGCATGTTTCACAATCTATTCTCTCTAAGATCATTTACAACTTTCTTTTTTGTTGGCTTAACAACCGGTTTTTTTGCTTTCTTGGGGTTTAGTTATGCACTTCTTGGAGCACTACCGGGTGTGATGCTAATTTTAGTTGCTTATAGTTCTCAAGTGCATCATTTTGGAAACCATTACCCTCTTTTATTTCTTGGTTTTCTTTGGGCTGCTGGAGCAACAAATGTGAAACATTCAAAACTGCTAAACCTAAAACCTGTTATACGATACTTATCTATTGCCTTAGTGATAACATGCCTCTATTTTTCTGTTTTAAGCCCAAAAGAAGGAGCTTTAGATATAGCGGTTGTAACAGCCAAAAACCCTCATGTTTTTGCAATCAAAAAAAGACTTCAAAAAATTAAAAGCACCATTCCAGTTGAAAATTTTATCTTAGCAGATGCGTCTCAAGTCACTGAATTGGCTAAAACCCATAGAAACGTCAAAGTTCTTCTTGGTTTTGTAGGGAACCCCACGACTAACACTAAAGATGACTTTGATAAAACTCAACATGTCATCACATCAGTTAATTTTAGAACCTTTGAAGGAGGGTGTGAAAAAATAGCACCCCCAAAAAAATCACAAGGCTTGGCTTATCATTACTCAAGCTTTTACGATTACTGCCATTGGATCACCTCTAATCAAATGGAATATGAAGATTATAAAGAAAGCAAAATTTCTCACTTTTATTATAAACCTAACTAATAAAAAAAACGAGGTCGTTAAACCTCGTTTTTTTAGAATATCGTTTCATTTATTTTTCAGTGTACTTCTTCATCATGCTATCAACCACTTTTGTGATTTTAGCAATAAGCTCATAAGCTAGCTTTTGATCTTCTTGCTCAGCTAAGAAAGTCTTATGAGACTCCCAGCAACCTGAGTCACTAAACACTTCTGAGATAGACTTATAAAACCTGCCTCTTCTATAGTTGTAGTCTCCAACAATTGAAAGAGGAGATCTTGTAGCATAGATTGGGGGAACCATGGCACACACCATTGGACTTACGACTTGTTTTACTTCAGCTCCAGATAATTCAATCAACAAATCAACAATTTCATTCATTTCCATTCTTGTAAGCATTGAATCCATAATCATAACGTTTTCTCTGATAGCAACTGGACGACGATCAAATCGACTACCCATCGGCAAAGCAATGCGAAACTGATCTAAATCAACTTTGATACTACGGTCATCAAATACAGTGATATCTGCACGGTAAATCTTTTTTGATTCTTGTTTAGAAACGTAGGTTTTGCTTGTTTTTGCAAGTGGGCTCTTACGTAACAAGCCAGCAGTAGCCATTTGAGAGAAACCAACCAATGTAAACATTAAAACTAAATACTTCATCATTATTTTCCTTTTTATTTTAAAATGAACTTTAGAACTTTCGTCCTCTGTAATAGTTATAAGTGTGAATCATTTTTGAAACAAAGCAGTTTTGAAAAGTTCCGTAGACCCACTCCTAATTCCACAAAAAGTTCCAAAATAGATTTTTTTAGTTTGCTGGGCAGCCAAAAAGAGCACTATTAAATAAACAAACCCAATAAAAACAACAGCTTATAATTAATAAATCACTATGATATACATGCCTCTTCTGAGCTTCATTTAGCTAATTATTTAGAAATAGAAGAGGAAATCTATAAACTTGACCAACCGTGATTTAGATAGTTTTATTATTTTTTAACAAGCTTCGCTCCATCAGGAGAATCCGCAATTTCATAACCTGCTGCATGGATTTGATCTCTTACAACATCGGCTTCTTGCCATTTTTTTTCTTCGCGAAGCTTACACCTTAGCTCTAACAATGCTTGGAGTTTAGGGTCTACTTCAAAACTTATTTTTTGTTTTGCGTTCGTTAAGTCTAAACCAAGAGCAAGGTCTGCTGCTTTCACCAAACTCCATTTATCCTCTTTAGATAAGGAAGCATCTCCTAGGTGGGTCCATAGTGCCGCTAACACCTTACTGGTATTTAGGTCGTCAAATATCGGCTTAATCAATGTCTTTGCCATATCAGACATTGATATTTCTTGATCAGCGTCTGGGGTCAAAGGAGCAATTTGTTGATAGAGTCTCTCTAAACCACTTGCAGCTGCCTTTAGGGATTCATAAGAAAACTTTAGTTGTTTGCGGTAGTGAGTTTGCAAACAAAAGAACCGGTAAGCAAGGGGGTCAAAACCTTCATCTAGTAGCGACTGGACTGTTAAGATATTACCAAGAGACTTGCTCATTTTTGTTTCGGAGCCTTCGTCCACCACCAAAAATTCGCCATGCAGCCAGTATTTCACAAAAGGACGTTTGCCTGTACCACACTCAGACTGAGCAATTTCATTACAATGATGAAGCTGTATATGATCGACACCGCCGGTATGAATATCAAATTGATCTCCAAGAAAGTGCTGGCCCATTGCACTACATTCGATGTGCCATCCGGGAAAACCAACTCCCCAAGGAGAGTCCCATTCCATTGCTCTTTTTTGTCCTTCGGGAGAAAATTTCCATAGAGAGAAATCGGTTTTATTCTTTTTTTCACCCATTTCTACACGGTCGCCAGCTCTTAGTCCGCTTTTATCCAAGCGACCAAGTGCTCCATAACTCTCGTCTTTGGTAGTATCAAAATAAATTCCATCAGAAGTTCGGTAAGTATAACCTTTATCTTCTAAGGATTTTACAAGGGCTATTTGCTCTGGAATATGATCAGTCGCTTTACACACAACATCAGGCGTACGAATATTTAAAAGCTTAGAGTGCTCAAAGAAAACATCCGTATACTTTTGTGCAATTTGCCAAGCATCAACTCCTTCTTTTTTTGCACCGAGCTCTAACTTGTCTTCTCCAAAATCACTATCATTTGTAAGGTGACCGACATCCGTAATATTCATCACATGTTGAATATCGTAACCTGAAAGCTTTAGGGCTCTGTACAAAGTATCTGCAAAGATATAGGTTCGCATGTTTCCAATATGTGGGTAGCCATAAACGGTTGGTCCACAGGTATAGTAACGAACTTTTCCAGCTTCAATTGGTTCAAATTTTTCTACGCTTCTTGAAAGGGAATTATGTAACTGCATTTTTTAGTCTTCGCTTAAGTGTCTTGTTTTCTCATCAGCTAAACGCCTCAACTCGGCTGTTATCACTGATTTTGCTATTGTCGCAATTTGGTCCTTAAATGCAATTTCTATTTCAGATCGAATCAATGCTCTTAAAGTTTTTTCAGATATCCCTGTTATTTCTGACTTTTCTTCATCAATTTGGTCAATTTTTTGCTCAATGGGGACATTTGGGACCTTTGGAACAATGGTGTTTGAAATAGATTGCATAGGAGGCACTAATAATGGCCTCGTTGGAATATCAGCGTTGTCTTGAAACGAGCTGGATTGTTCATCAGCTTGATTGATGGGTATGGGAATTTGAGATGGCCTAAATGCAGGTGGAGGATCAAACTCCTCAAACGCAGGCTTCCCTCGTGATGCTTCATCTAATTGCCCATGCAAAGAAACGGGTGGTACAGTCGAAGACTTTAGACCACTACCAGATGTATTTGGGGCAGAAGGTAAGGTTGAAAAATGGTCGGATGTTCCTGTAGAACTTGTGCTTGGTGGTGCAGGTAGTTTTTGTCCACTATCACCTAAACCAGGAGAGTTCTCTCCATAAAAAGAATAAACAGCACTAACAATTTGCTTTGCTTCAAAAGGTTTTTTCATAAAATTTTGAAAGCCTGCTGTTTCAAAAGCTTCGCGGTTAATTGTCTCGTGGCTTCCATATAGTAAAATTATTGGGACACCACCGGATTCATGAACAAGCTTTGAGTAATCTAACGGACCACTTGCATCCTCAAGGTGTGCATCGGCAATGATGATACCCGGTTTTTTAGTGCGGCACACTTCAAGTGCTTCTACTAAGCTTGACGCTGACGAAACCGTAAAGTTAGTAGACGAAAAAGCGATTTTAATTACTTTTTGAATAGTCTTCGAGTCATCTACCAAAAGCAAGTGTTTCAACATATTCCAGAACCTCAAGAAATCATTAAGAATATATTAGCAAAAACACCACTTGATGCCTATGACATTGATTGTTTTTTGAACTGCTAGTTGATTAGCTATAAGAACCGTGACGTTTAGAGAGGCCGTTGATGAGAATACACCGGAGTCTTTCGTTTGCTTGATCCGTAGCATGACGGATTTGAGAGTGATCTTTTTTATGGAAGTGTGGATTCTGAGAAGAATTCAAATCATGAAACGCTGCCTGCCTAAGGCTTTCAAGGAATTTTAGTTTGCTTTTATAAAGATAAATAAGCTTACACTCTTCCACTTCTTCAATATCCGCAAACAAGTCATGGTGACTTAGGCGGTATAGCTCATAGTAATGTTGAATAGTTTGCTCGTTCACAATTCTCTCTTTTAACTCTTTCTTACTGTTATGCTTCTAATGATAAAGCTTCTCATGCAACACCTATCACCAGAATAGGTAGCAATACTTCTCAGATCGGCACCCTCTTATAAAAGTTTAATGATTCTTGATGGTTAAATAATTCCTAGGGATAGCTTGCCCATAATTAGCCATTGCACCCTCACGCAAAACAGCCTAAAACATCAAAAAGACTCAGTTTTTAAGGAGGATGAGCATTGAGCTCTAAAAGCTGGAACAGCTATTTTTTAAAAGGCCCGAAGCTTAGTTCAAGGATCAAAACCTTGAATGAGGGATTTTTGCCTAAAAAGTCTAGCAAGCTATCATTAAAACAAGCCCTACAAACCAGATCTGCAGAACAGGTCCATTGGGATTGGCCTAGCCTACTCAAAGATGAGTACCCAATCATTCCAGAACCGTGGGATCTGAGCCACTGCTTTATCGAACAAAAATTAGCATTATCACTAAGAGTACTCTCAAAAAAACCTAAGGCCAGTTTGCTTAGGTATTTATACCAACAGAAACTTCAAAACCTTTACCTTCAAAAATCAAAAGTAACACTCACTGACAAAAAACGACTCAAAGATAAAATCACCGATGAAATCACAAGTCATACTTTGCCTCAGGTCCAACATTGCCAAGGGCTTTTTGACTTTGATAGACAAACCCTCATGATTTTGTCAGGCAACAAAAAAATGAATGCGATCTTTTCTAGTTTTTTTGAAAAGACCTTCTTAAATGAAGAGCAATTTCTTGTTGCAAAAAATCCGGGTGGACTTGCAGTTCACTTAGATGAAAATGAAAAACTAGAAGAAATACTGCCTTGGGAACTCTCATCAACTTATAGCGATATTAAAATAAGGACTTAAACCATGAACGCTAAACTAACAGAACAAATCGAACGCATTAAAAGCAACAAAGAACAAATTGGTGGATACTTTCGTGAATCCTTATCTGCTATCTTTTTTGTTTGGTGTATTTTTATTGTTTTATTCGCCAAGCCTCATGTCATTTCGGCAACATTTGGAACGATTATCATCGTAGCTGGCTTACTTTTAAGAATTTTAAGCTCTTGTCACCCTTTACTAACTCAAGATTCCCCTCAACTCGAAATAGATGGACTTTACCAACTATTTAGACACCCTATTTATCTCGCAAACATGCTTTTAGTTTTAGGGGTTTCTGTTTACTCCCGCAGGGTTTTAATTATTATTTTAAGTGTTGGGGTTGCAGCAGTCATTACATACTTTATGGCTATGAGAGACGACGGATACCTGCGTGAAAAGTTTGAAAATAGTGATGAATACATCAAGAGCACACCTGCTTGGTTACCAAAATCATTTGACTGGTTGATGAATCCTCCAGTAAAGGATTTAGGGATAGGCATTGGGGTTCAAAAAAACACGATTCTTGGGCTTGGTGCTTTGCTTGTTTTTTTAATGTTAAAATCTTTATAAAAGTACATTTAAGTCAAATGGCAGTACTAAGAAACCTCTAATAGTAACTGACAGATAAAGGTTAGCTGTACTATTTTTGCAGGGTATTTAAAACTTCTAGAACCTCGGACTCTAAAAAACTAAAGTCGAAAACCTGTTCCCCAGAAACCAATTGTGAACCCGGCTTTAAACCTTTAGGCTTTCTAAGATGATGAATCTTTGTCATCACGATTTTTGCACCAAGAGCTTTCTTAGACTTTGAGTAATGATTCGAAAGAATTGCTGCAACCTTGATTTGTTCCATTGAAGGTTCAAATTTTTTTGAAGACGAAACAATAACAACATGAGAGCTTGAACTGCCTTGTAAATGCACCCAACAATCAAATGGTTTGGATAACTTTACAAGTTGATCATTATCAGCAGCTGCTTTACCTACCCTATAAACTTGGTTTTGATGCAAAAAAGTCCTATATGGTAAACGCACAGGTTGACGTTGATTTGATCTAGAGCTTGGAGCCTGCCACTTAATTTTTTCTTTGGAGAAAAACGTTTGAATATTTTCTATAAGTTCATGTTCAAGTTTTTCATTTAAAAAACTTTCAACTCTTTCATGGGTGGCTTTAAACTTACTCAACTGCTGGCTTAGTTTTTGTTTTTTATTTTCAGCTTTTTTTCTTTGTTGGTGTAAGTCATTTAATGCTTCACCGTAGCTAACACTTGAAGTATCTAGTGTTTTTAATTGTGTTTCTAAATCAGCTAATTTATTGTTTTCTAACTCACTCTCGAATCTCTGCATGGATTTTGATAATGTTTTTAGTTTTCTTTTCAGTTTTTTCTTAAGATCAGCTCTCGATGTAGTTTTTACTTTTGATAGTGGTTTATTGTCTAAGTCTTCGCTAGCTATTCCTACTTTATGCCATAGTTTAAATGACTCAAATTCTAAAGAAGCGTTAATAGACACCTCTTGTTTTCGACCAGTATATACATTTTGACTATTACACCTAAAGAAACTAATTTGCTCGCTGAGATTCTCAAAACTCCATTGTGCTTTTTGCTTATCGAAGACAAAAACCTTAGCGTCAATTGAGTTTTCCTCAACAGGAAACATGATAAAGTTTTCGGTTTTTAAACCGAGCTCAAAAATGATTTTTCCTCCGTGTTTTCTCAGGATTTCCATCAGATTTCCACCAGATGCTATATTCTCAGGTTTTTCACGAACAAATTGAACACATTTTTTGGCGTCGTAGCTTAGCAAGAGGAAACCTTTTTGTTTTTCTTCTCCAAACCACCCACCTTTCAAAACAATTTGATGTTTTGTGGTTTGCCAGATTTTTTGCACAACGAATTTCATGAACACTCATTTACTTTTTAAGGTAATCAAAGATTTCTTGTTCTGTTTTTTTAAGAACCTGATTTAAGGTAGTTCTTTTTTCTAAAAAACTGACTTCTACCTTTGAAATTGGATCGCTTATTTGAATATAAATTTTTGAAAATGGTTTTGGTAACTTAAATTTATCCCAACTACGAAACTCCCAGTAGCGACTAGGAAGCACTGAGATTGCAATCACTTGTGATGATGCTTTTTCTGCTAAAGCGAATATTCCAGACTTTGACTTTCTCCTAGGACCACGAGGCCCATCTACTGCCATGGCACTATGACAAAATTTAGTTTCCATGATCTCAGCAAGCTCTAGCATACCTTGCCTTCCACCTTTATGAGATGACCCCCGTGAAGTATGAAAACCAAGACGTTCAATAACAAATGCAATGATACTGCCATCTTTGTTCTTTGAAGCCATCGTTCCAAAGGGGATGCCACGCATCGCAACAATCATTCCAAAAAGCTGCTCATGCCATATTGCAAAACAAAATTTTTTGTCGGAATATAAAATTTGTTTATCAAATAAAAACTCATAGCGGTAGGTCATGCGAAGCACAAGGGTGAGCATATATGCTGCCCACTGTATTATCTTAAGTTTCATTTTTCTGCCTTTAAAGGACTACCAAAATCACCCATCAAGAGGCTGCTTTCCATTTGTTGGTTCGTAATATAACCAGCTTCAAACATTCTCTTAACGATAAGAATGTATCTTTTTTTTGCGAAATCACCAAGAGCTTCATTTAAAAAAGCCTTTGATCTGGGTGCAGGCCTAGGCAGAACAAGTGCAAAGCGTATACTATCTTCAATGGTTAATAGCTGTGGGGTTGTATCAGCATAGAAGCTAGCTGCTTCTTTTACGCCATCTAAACCTTGTCCGAAGTGAACATTATTTGCATAGATAGTGAGTATTTCGTTTTTATCTAAAAGTTGTTCCAGAAGTAAGGCTCCAAAAACCTCACGCACTTTACGAATGTAGCTTCTCTCACCAGATAAAAAAGCCATTTTTACAAGTTGTTGAGTAATGGTAGAACCACCTCTTACGATTTTCTTACTCTTTAAATTGACTTGAGCACTAGAAATGGTTTGTTTGAAATCAATTCCAGTGTGTTTATAAAAAAAACTATCTTCTGCAATGACTACCGCATGAATAAAATGTTTTGAAATATCATCAAAGTATACCCAATTAATTGAAAATGAATCGTTGCTGAGGTTTGTAATTTTTGCAAATTCTGCACGTTTGAGGTTCCACACAGGTGGCACTAAGAAGTAAATGGTACTCATAAGCAATAACAAAGCATAGATCCAAAGCATTTTGTTACTGAGTATTTTTTTAATGATTGTCATGTCTTTATTTTATCATATTCAAAATTACAGTGGGAATGATAGCGGGTTTTGTATGAATTTTTGATGAATTTTTAGGTTTAGATGAGTATCTTTAAAGACTTCTAGAAATCATCAAGTATCAATCTTAATCTTGCCATGGGAGAGAAATATGACGATTCCATTTGAAATTGCGTTTGTAGACAAAACTTCTTTTCTCAAGATCCTATGCGTTCTCATATAGTTCATAAAGAATTTTTACAGAGTCTTGTGGTGTTTGAGTTTTTAACAATAATATCTTTAGCGAATTTATTTCGCTGCGGGTTTCTTGTAAAGCACAAACCGAGCATAAAAATTAACTATTTAAACTGACAGTCAATAGAAAATCGTTCCACTAATGTATGAAGACTCAACACAACACTATCTTTAAAAGTGAAAAACGAATGACTTTCTTTCGTCCCGGCAGGAGGCATTGGTGATTCAATTGAATTGATTCTAGCAAGAGTATCACATAAAATGTTTGATTGACTTTTTTGTTCATCATTCAAAAACTTGATCCAATCACCTTCTATGAGGGGGTTGAAACTACTGTAATCTGGTACTGGGCTACTTTTGGAACCATCATGACAAGAACTGCACAACTTCTCATGGGGTACAATTTCATTATCAAGAGACTCCGTTTTTTTTTGAGTAGACTTCCACTCTCTATCTTTAAAGGCATTTTGAATCATGTCTTCTGTTAAGTAGTCCCTCCAATCCATCGGGTGAGCATGAAACGCTGATGCAGCTGTAGCTCGGTACGATGAAGGTATTACATGCTTTTTTGATTTTTTTACCTTTGAGTTATACTGAGCAACAGCTTCAATATTCTCTATTGATGGTATGACCGAATCCAAAGAATGAAATTTATTCGGCTTTCCACTTACTAAATTAAAATTACTTAAGTACGGGCTCTTAAATGTTGCTAAAGTTTTGTAGTGGTTAGGGTGTTTATCAATCAAATGAAAGGCCTGATCTCTTACAATACTGGCTGCATGATGCTGATTGGGCAAGGTTTGTAACCAGTCTGTTGCTACCACTAAGGTGTGAGCATCAAAAATCGCCTGATTAAAATCAAAAGCTTGTTCAAGATCAGCATCCACAAATGGAAAATCATCAAAAACTGCCTTTGCAAAAAAATCATCTTCCAAAATAAGTGCATCAATATAGTCGTCAAATAATGGAGGAAATTCAACCCTAGCTTGAGTATCTTTTTGAATAAAAATATCTAGTTTTTGATTTAACTGGGAGAATTGGGGTGTATCTAATTGGTCTTGGGCCTTAATAAAAGCAGCCATAACAGCACGATTTATCACTGTATTATCCCAAGAAGCATCTGGGAATATCGGCGATCTAGTCCTATGACATGCAAAACAAGTTGCTTCGTTTGCAAAGACTACTCTGCGTTGTTGGTTTTTTTCTTCGATGATCCCAAAATCAAACGCTCCACGAATAGTATTCCATGAGATGAATTCAATTTTGCGGGCATGATTTTCAAGCTCAGAGATAGCAATAAATATTCGACCTTTTTGTTCACTACTCTCTGGAGCTGTTAAAACAACCCTAGGTTTTTCAAGAGAAGTAAACTCTGTAGCAAAAGAGAAGGGAACAAGCATGCCACTCACTTTTTGGGTATCGCCACCCAAAAGCTTCATCCACTCTGAAGTATCTTTAGGTAAACTTTGGTTCCAATCAACAAGGTTCTTTTTAAAACCCTCGTTATTTAGAAGTTTTCCAAGAGCTGAGTCATTGATACGGTTCAAAGCCTCTTGACTCCAGACCTCAACTTCTTGTTCTTCATGGTCTAAGGACTCATCAGAATGGTTCTCTTGATTGGATGATTCATTTATAGGTGTGTTTTTTGATTTTTGTTGGTCATGTGGGTCTGCACATGAGCAGAGCCCACATAGAACCAACATCACAAGAAAATAACACCAATATACTTGCATTACTTCGATAAACTTTTAAGAACTCGAACCACTCCCGAAGGTTGCGTGCGGTGAATATTTAATATTTTGCCTTGATACTTTGAGTCAAGAACAAGCGTCACAGGAAACTTCCCATCACCAAAACTCTTTTGAAATTTACCGTCAATATCACGAACAATTTTGATGCCTTTATCAGCATAACTACGAGCTAATACAAGCTCACGATCAGAAGGAGTGTATTTTCCAGAAATGACCATGATATAAGCTGTTGATTTTGAAAGATCTTGATCTTTTAAGATAGCTCTTGAAATAAGGTTTCCTTTGTTTACACAACCTCTGCACAGACCTCCTGTTGGAAATGTTTCAACCACTTGAATGACTGCTTTTGTTTTGTTTGTTTTTTTAATGATATCATTTAACTTCAAAATCGATACCTGATCTATACCATTTTCATCTTTTAATCGGTCATCTAAGACAGTAACATCTCTAACGTCTAAGGTACCAAAACCCTTTGAAGGCTTTTCTATATCAGTCCACGGTTTTTTGTCTTGTGCTTGAATAAAACTATCTTGATCAAACTCGGTTGAACAACCAACCCCACAAAACACCAACACTGCAAACCATAAAACATTACGAAACTTCATCACTAAATCCTTTTTAAAAAATAAACAAAAATGAATAAACTTATAACTAAACAGAAATTCTTTTAGTATCTAGTACTCTGGTCACTTTCATACTTTGAAAATGAGCAAATATGATACTTGTACCTGCCCCAACTCCAATAATTGTTCCAATAAGATGCCAATCAAACCCATTCTCATGACTTGTTTTGTGGTCTTGCTCTGCGTGGTGATTACTTATTGCAGCAGTTTGGACTTCATGATGATCATGATGCCCACTAGTTTCTTCAATGACTCTTGATAAGATGAGACCTGAAATACCAAGAACAAAAGCAAATACAATTATTTTTGAATTATGTTTTTGATAACCGGACCAAAGTGCTAATAATGCAAACCCAACGGCAACAGCAGTAAAACCCCATTCAAATTGGCTATTTAATACTGCATCTACACCTAAAACCGCTAGAATACTTGGTATAAAAGCACTTATAAAACAATGGATGAGGCACAACGTACTACCCGTTGCTCCAAACCTGTCGAAAAAACGATTATATTTAAACCCTTGCAAAATCATCACTTTATACCTTTATTCCTCAACAAACGACAAACACTAGAACTCGCAATGTATTTGAAGAGATATCTCAAATGCAATATTTTTGCAACTGTAATGCAATATTTTTGCATTAAGATGAGTCACTACAAGCAAAGAAATTATGGTGAAAATGAAAACTCAAACTGTTTAGGGACTAATGCTGCGAGCAAACACCAGAAAAGGAAAGATGGTGAGATAGGTCTTTGAAACCAAGGTGGGAGAGTTTTTCTTGCCACCCAGCCTGAACACAGATATTTGCTGTGACGGTATTGCCACATATACGGCAAGTCACAATGTGGTGATGGTTTTTTTTGAGTTTTGGTGAAAGCAATACTTTTAGGTGGCTGCTTAAGTGATTTAGTTTTTCAATGATACCGTGGTCAGCAAAATCGTGGATCACCCGATAAGCCGTGACACGATCAAAACCCTCGGGTAGTTTTTCTAAAATTTCATCTATAGAAAGTGGGTTATTGATATGATCAAATAAAACCTGCAAAACTTCTTTGCGAGTTCGAGTGACTTTGAGCCCACCATTTTTAATGACTAAATCAATATTGGCAGATGAAATGATCATAGGATTTTTACTTTCAACATAAGGAAAAAATCAAAACAATTACTGATGATATAAACTTATAATGTAAGTAATTGCAACACACTAGAAAGTTACACAAGCATTTCTATATCTTATAACGAAGCCCCAATCATGATTGAGCTGTAAAAACCTCACAAACCATACAACGAGCCGATCCGCCACCCACTTTTTCAATAACATCAAGAGGTGCTTTTACAATATGTGCATTCGATGATAGTTGTTCTTGTTGCTTAGCAGTCAATGCTCTCCAAGCGGTAATCGACATCACCCAAACCGCTTCATCTTTAGAGTTTTTGAGCTCGATTGCATTTCCACAAAAACCTTTTTCAACTTGATCTGCCGTGAGAGAAATTAATTCTAAATTTTCAGACAGGGTATTCATCACATGTTGTTTTTGATCCTCTGAGCCAAAACGATCAAAATCACCAAGTGCAAACCGACTGCCAATAGCAAGCACTACATTTGTATGATACTGGAGCTGCCCATCATCTCGCTTTGCTTCAAAGGATATAGCCTCATATCCAATACTTTTACAGTAAGAATCAAATAGCTCTTTATTCGTTCTAGGCGATATACAAGCGTAAGCACGTTTGCGAGGGTGATCAAAGACAATACTTCCTGTGCCCTCAAGAAACTTAGAGTTGTTTTCATGAGATAATAAGCTTTTATCCACACTAGTAATCGCGTACTTTTCCTGCAGCTCTTTCACTAATTGTGGGTTTCTTTCTAATCTTCTATTTTCTGCGAGCATAGGAAATAAATCTAACCTACCGTTATGAGCAATACGAATCCAATTATTGGGAAACACTGCATCAGGAGTCACTGGGGTTTCAGGACTTTGAAAAACCATGACATCTACTCCGACGTCTCTGAGCATTTCCACAAAACCATCAAATTCCGTTGAAGCTTTTATCTGTACTTCATCTGAAGACAAGTCTAATTTTGACTGATAGTTATTAGAAATTGCCGTTTCAGCATTAAAACCAAATTTTCCTGGTCTCACCATCAGTACGGTATTGGTTGTTTGGGATAATTCACTCATCAAAACTCCTTACGATCGGTGGTATAAAAATTTTACCTCATGGCATGCATGAAAATGATTTTTTAATTGTAAAAGCTCACCTGCAGGAACACAAATCTGCGACCTATCTTTTTCAAAGAATACTTCTGCTTTTTTGTACCACGCACGAAGCTCAATGGGCACACCGTCTACAGATCCTTTGTTATGACTAAGGGCACTTAGAAGCCCATTTACATCTGCTTGTTTTTCGAGGTCCAAAGTTAACCGCACACCCCGAAGTCTAGCGGCAAGGGTTTCACTTAGGGATGCAATTTTTTGAACCACCTTAGTGGTACCCGGCTTATTGAATCTTCTTTTGAGTTGTAGTTGCATCACCAGTGGTGTGTCTACTTCTGGTAGTACCTCCGGAGCTTGGTCTTCATATAAGACTAACTCTACATGGCCTGAAAGGTCTTCTACACTCAAAAAGATAATACGCTTGCCGTTGGTCTTGGATCTTTGCTCGGATACGTCAGTTAAAACACCCGCTATCGTAGCCATTTTTTGTGAACTATCTTCAAGGCTAGAAATAAAAGTGGTTCCTAGGGATTTTGTTTCGAGCTTAAATAACTCCATAGGATGCTTTGTTTGGTAAATCCCCATTAATTTACGCTCAACCACAAGATGGCGTAACTCAAGTTGTTTTTTGTCTACCGTCGTCTTAAGAGTGTCGTAGCCATCGCAATCGTCTTCTTGCACAGGCTCATCCCCTAAATCAAAAAGACTTTGCTGACCAGAGGACTTTGCTTGGTGGATATCCAAGGAATACTTAATCAACCTAGGAATGAACTTGCGTTGTTCATCTCTACTCCCAATAAACGCATCAAAAGCACCGCATTGAACCAAAAGCTCAAGGTTCTTTTTTCCTACTTGATGAAGATTCATTCTTCTTGCCATGTCTAGAAAATCAGAGAACTCACCACCTGAATTTCTTTCGGCAACAATAGCTTCAACCGCACCTACGCCAAGACCTTTAATAGCTCCTAAACCGTATAAAATTATTTTTTTACCTGCCACCTTAAACTCAACTTCACTGCGTTGAATATCAGGTCCAACCAATTCAATTTTCATGCGGTACAGATCACGAATATAACGAATCACTTTATCGGTATTATCCATATCGCAAGTGAGGATCGCCGCCATGTATTCGA
The DNA here is from genome assembly GCA_023301465.1 of Oligoflexales bacterium. Classification (GTDB taxonomy): domain Bacteria; phylum Bdellovibrionota_B; class Oligoflexia; order Oligoflexales; family JALZUQ01; genus JALZUQ01. The sequence goes on along the minus strand of JALZUQ010000036.1, from coordinate 4,184 downwards.
CCGTATACAAAGTCTTTAGGTAGCCTGTTTGGTAACTTATCAAACCATATGCAGCACTGTGGCTTTTGTTAAAACCATACTCTGCAAATTTTGCCATCAAATCAAAAAGATCCGTGGCAATTTTTTCTGCGATATTGTTTTTGATGCACCCTGCAACAAATCTTTCTTTTTGCTTTGCCATTTCTTCGGGTTTTTTCTTACCCATGGCACGCCGGAGGATATCTGCTTCGCCAAGACTATAGCTCGCAAGCTTTGCGGCAGTGTTTTGTACTTGCTCCTGATAAAGAATCATCCCATAGGTTTCTTTTAGGATGGGTTCTAACTCAGGTACAGCAAACTCTATCTCTTGCCTACCGTGTTTTCTCTCGATAAAGTCATCCACCATTCCAGACCCAAGAGGACCCGGACGGTACAGAGCAACGACGGCAATCATGTCTTCAAACACCGAAGGCTTTAGTTTGAGCATGAGATTTCTCATACCCGTACTTTCTAGCTGGAATATTCCGACGGTATTTCCTGCTGAGATGTTTGTATAAACGTTCTTGGCATCTAAAGGTATACTGCCAATATCAATGTCTTCACCGCGGACTTCTTTGATGACTTGAAGTGCTTTTTGAATCACCGTTAATGTTTTTAAACCCAAAAAGTCAAACTTCACGAGCCCCACTTTTTCGGCCTTGGTCATTTCGTATTGGGTGATAGGAGTTTCTGGGTTGCTTTCATCAAAGTATACAGGAACGTAGTCTGTCATGGGTCCATCAGAGATGACAATACCTGCGGCGTGAACACTTGTGTGCCTCACGGTGCCTTCAAGTTTTTTGGCTACTCCAAATAATCTTTCTATCTCAGGGTTTTGCTGACATGCTTCTACAAGTCTTGGTTCTCTTTCATATGCATCATCAAGAGTGATACCTATTTCTGTTGGGATTAATCGTGCGATTTTATCTACTTTGAGATAACCAAGCCCCATAACACGACCAACATCTCTAATAGCCGCTTTCGCTAACATTTTTCCGAAGGTAGTAATCTGAGCAACACGGTCTTTCCCGTACTTTTGGATGACGTATTGAATCACCTCATCTCTTCGAGATTGACAAAAATCGACGTCAAAATCCGGCATGGATATACGTTCTGGGTTTAGAAAACGTTCAAAAATCAAGTTATAAGGAATGGGATCAATATCGGTAATCCGCATGGAGTACGCAACAATGGAACCAGCACCAGACCCCCTACCCGGCCCCACAGGAATACCCTGGGACTTTGCCCAGTTGATAAAATCGGCAACAATTAAAAAGTATCCAGGAAACCCCATTTTGTTAATGACACCAAGCTCATAATCTAAGCGACGTTCGTAGACTGTATGTAGCTCATCACTAACCCCTTCAGGAAGCATCTTATCGAGATGATCTAAACGCTTTTCCAAACCTTCGTAAGCAATACGCTCTAATGCTTGCTCAGAGGTTTCATCTTGTAGATCAAATTTTGGGAGATAAAATTTTCCTGTTTCTATTTCTACGTTACATTGGTCAGCAATCAAAACGGTATTGCGAATCGCTTCTGGCCAGTTTTTGTACCTATTCATAAAAGTATCAGGGTCAAACACACTAAAGTCATAGCGTCTTAGTTTGTTCTGCATTTTATCTTCAGTCAGGTCGTTTTTAATACCTAACATGATACTATGTGCTTCTTTTTCATCGGGTGTTAAGTAGTGTGCATTTGCTGTTGCAACTAGAGGGATACCAAATTTTTCTGCTAACTCAGTGATCTGTTGGTTCAACCCAGATTGATGCGATAATTCATTATCCACGATTTCAAAGTACAGTTGTTCTTGATCTAAGTTCGTTTTAAATATTGATAAATGATTTTCAAACAATTTTAAGTCATTTGAAAAATTTTGTACTAAACCTTGGTGCTGACTAGGAATCACAAATACATTTTTAAGCTGTGAACTCAAATCTTCCAAATAAACCGTTTTACCTGGAATATTCATAAGACTCACAATTTGCATGAGATCTTTGTATCCAGCAGTTGTCTTGGCAAGTAACACATACTGAATAGGAACATTACATAACTTTGACGCTAAAGAGACCTCAGCACCAATGACGGCTTTCACTCCTTGGCTTTTAGCTTTTAAATAAAAATCTACTGCCGTAAACAAGTTATGGTGGTCCGTCACAGCAACTGCTTCATGACCGAAACTCTTCACTCTCTTGATGAGGCTATCTACTTTAATACAACCATCACCAAGAGAAAATTCACTATGGGTATGAAGATGTATAAATTGAGAAGCTGAGGTCACGAGTCCGCCTAAATCATAGATACTATTTCCACTTTCATACCATAGATAAGATCTCACTCGCTATAGATGAGACACCTGATTAAATGCATAGCAAAATATCGTTGCCGCCAATTCTATTTTCAAAATGAGTCCGTAACAAACTGAATTAATTGTATTTTTTTGTTTCAGTTTAGATAACATACTTCCCCCCGATAGGTAAACCACCAACGGAAAGGGACTTTAGACATGAAAACAATTATCGCAGTTATAGGGTGCAGCTTTTTTTGTGCATCCACATTTTTATCAGCACAAGAGGCGGAAACGACCTTGAACTCTAAAAAAGAGATCCGCTCAGAGTACCAGCAAAATTTGAAGAAACCTATGAAAGCAGAAATGCGTGATGCACGCATGAAACACAAAGAAAGCCAAAAAGCTCTAAGGACAGAACGTAAACAATTAAGAGAAGGCTTAAAATCTGATAGAAAAGAACTGAGATCAGAAAGAAAAGCTTATAAAAAATCTATGCGAGAAGACAGAAAAGCATTTCGCGAAAAAATGAAAAACTCTGCAGATCTTAGTGCAGATGAGAAAAAACAAATGAAACAACAGAAAATGTTAGAAAGAAAAACAAAACGTGATGCTTGGAAAGCCAGAAGCTCTGAGAGTAAAGCTGAACGCCAAAATATGCGTGCAAAAATCAAAGATGGTTCTAAAGAGATACAAGCAGAGAGAAAACAGTTTCGCCAAAACCGCAAGGAAATGCGTAAGAAGATGAAAGAGTCTAGAAAAATGATGAAACAAGAAAAGATGGAAGTTGAAAATTAATCTTCTCCCTAAACTTAGAACCCCACATACAAACTTTGTTTATATGTGGGGTTTTTGATTCCTTGTCTATTTATTTTTTTGTAGACTTTGCAGAAAAATATCAAATTTTTATATGTAGTTTGCTTACCTAAACCAGGCTATTTCATAACTTTTTTTGAATTGCATCAATTTTTTATACTTGTAGAGTACCTCCCTCGCAATAAAAGAGAAAAACTCAATCATTTTTGCGCCCCACAAAGAGTAAAGCGAGTATATAAACCAGGTTAAAGTTTAACAGAGAAACCAATAATCTCTCATATATGCTTTTAATTGATCCGTAAGTTACAAGCTGTTTTATTATTGGGAAGGCTAACTGTATAAATAGTTGTTGTGGTAGCATCAATCACAAAATTGACACCCCAAAAACCCTGCACGCTATCGGGCAGTATAAAGGTGCTTGGTATCCCATATGGAGTAATTGCATTTGATATTATAGTTCGCATTAAAATAGTAGGCCGTGTACCAATAGGCGTGACCTTAAGTTTGAAAATAGTATTTAGATTTTTCTCCCTTGGAAAGGTATTCAAATTTATAGTAGTTCCCAGTGGCTGTAATGTTAGACTATCTACAAATTCGCAATTTTCTAAATCTGATTGACTCAATGGAGGAATGGTAATAAATGTTGTGCAATTTTTAGTAGCACCATTTTGAAGCCTTATAGAAGCATTAATAGAAATTGATTGATTTGTACTTGTTGCTTTAAGTGCATTAGTAGCGAATGGGTTGAAATCAAACCCCCAATGAAATAGTCCAGTAGGTGTTATTGGAACCACTGAGCTTGAGTTAAGTATGACAATAGGCATGCCATTAAACACAGGAGTAGCACCTGAAGTATGAAAAACTTGTAATCGCCCTATCAACCTTTCTCCAAACGTCAGCACTCTATCACTTGGAGCTGTGATAGATAATGAACAAGATATGTTGGATGAAAAAATCGAGGTAGCTGTTGGAACTGGAGTTGGTATTCTTGTTGGAGCCACTGTTGGAACTGGAGTTGGTATTCTTGTTGGAGCCACTGTTGGAACTGGAGTTGGTATTCTTG
>JALZUQ010000035.1 GCA_023301465.1 Oligoflexales bacterium | reverse complement strand
TAGCTCGAGAAAAAAGCACACAAGGTGCCTCATGGGAAATCAGTGGAATTACATGCTTTAATAAATAGTGATTTAGAAAATTTCTGCAATTGAAAGCTAGGTCACAAAAATTGTAGATTCTGTTCCACCGCATTCTAATAACTATTTTAATTAACAAAGAATCAAAATAGATCAAGCCATTTATTTAGAATATGTTGGCCAAGCTACTCAGTAAATTAGTTATTTTATGGTTTTTTTACTGCCAGTCGTCAAAAGGCCTGCTAGAGATAATTAAAGTTGGCATATGCCCGCCAAGCACGGGGTTAGTGTAGTACATCATTTCAATGGTGTATCTTCTTATGGACCCTTCAACATTGACAGAAAGCGGCATTGAGAAAAAAGCACTTTTGTGATTTCCGGTTGGTAGGTTTCTTAAAAATACCAACGGAGCAGGTTCTGTATGTCTTTCGCGGTTTATGAGGGCCATCCAACCAGAGGTAGCAAAAGCAGCTGCAGCGATTGTTAGTTCTTCGTTCCCAAATACCGTTTTATTTTGAAACACATTGGTCATAATGCCAAGAGCAGTTGCACAAGCTATTCCTACACACCCAGTTTTCCAATAGTGAGAAAATCGACCTGACCTGAGTGTGCTGGTAACTGGAACGCTGTCGTCTCCTAATTCTTTCGTTCTGTTGATTTCTAAAAAGAGTTTGTGGACAGAGCGGCTGAACTGTAAAATAGCGTCGGAGCCACGCAAGGTTGTAGTGGCTGATAGCAAATCGGTAGGGGAAGCCTCAAAATATTTTTTTGTGTAAGAAAGCTCTCTTTTTGTTCTGTCTGCATACGAGTTTTCAAAGAACTGAGGTTCGTCCAGCATAGATCTTGATAGAAACAATGGTTTTGTCCTGCTATCTATTCTATGGCGAGGCGAGGGCTTAGACTTTAGAAAACGAATGAGCAGGTCTAGCTCTAGTTGATCTCTCTTTTTGTCGCTGCTTGGCGGTTTGCAGCTAGCGGCTGTACAGATAGCATTTGTCATGGATTTTATACATTGATCAGCAGCTGCTCCTTGTAAAGTACATGGACAAGCAAAACATACGATTAACACTAATCTAATTAAGAACAAAGCTACCCTCGACTTGTAACTAATCACGTCATGGAGGTACTTATTGCAATACGGATGGCAGGTAGTCAATCGTATTTTTCCTACTTCAATTCTCTTTCTTTAAGCAAACGAACAGGGTGAGAATAAGTAGGGTGATTTTTAAGCTAAAGAAATGATTTTAGTAGGTTTCAATTTGATAATTATCTGTAATCAATGATGTTTTATTGTTTAGGCCTATAGAGGTCTTCTTCTTTATGGATAACTTTTAAGGAAAGACTAGACGCAGGTGGAAATTTGATTTTCTAAGGCCAAACAATGGCCAATGAATCTTCAAAAACTGATGACATATGTTGTTAATCGATGATGTCCTTTTCCACCGGTTATGAAGGAAGACTTAAAAACATAGTAGAAAAAAAGTACTTCCAAAATAAAATATATGCGGAACACAAAAAAAACGACCCGGAGGTCGTTTTTTAGAAATTTGAATCCAAAAATTCTTCTCTTATTGATCCAAACCATAAAAGTTCAAAAGACTTGAAAAATAATTAGATGTAACACTTTGAGCACCTTGAAAAACATAACCAGTTGGTGTTTTTACATAATCATTAAAACTTTGTCCGTATTGTTCCAAAATTTCTCTAACCGTCAAATCCCCAGCTGTTTCAATGTATAAGTTCGCTGTTTCAGTGCCTTGAGCTAATGAGTCTGCTGCACTATCAATAGCTGATCCAATAAGTGATCCAGCAACTGCACCACCGTTTGCAAATTGATTAGAAAAGCTGTCTATAGATTCTTGTGTTGGTATAACTTCTGCTAAATCTTCTTCTGGTTTTATTTCTTCTGCAGGTGCTTCAGAAGTAGGATTTATATTCGTAACATTTTGTTCTGCTTCAGGTGCTTCAGAAGTAGGATTTACATTCGTAACGTTTTGTTCTACTTCAGGTGACTTTTTAGCTTCGTCTTTGTGGTTACTGCCACAGCTAATGCTCAATGTAAGGGAACCTATTCCAAGAACATACATGAGATTTGATAAATTTTTCATAAACAACTCCAATTAAAACAAGACAACATAAAATTTTATACTCGCACTATGTGAATACGAGCATCATAGAGCAAAATGAGGGCCATAAAATTCACAGTAATCTCGTGCTCTTAACTTTTACTGAATGTCTTTTATTTGAATGAGTGTCGATGTTTTTGACAAGAGGTCAAAAAAGAATAGATAGACGGTATGGCAGGTTTTTGGTTTTCTATGTAGGGCTTAACAGAAGTTAGTTTTTTGAAAACAGATACTTGCCATTAATCAACATGATAAAAACATTCGTAATAATAATTGGCCAGTTCACGGGGATCAAAAGACTTCCATAAATCACAAAGCACAAACACCCAACAGAATTAATAATACGTAGTTTACGCACATCTTTAGCTAAAAAAGAGAGCATCACCAAAAAAGAAGCAAGGTACCCGGTCCATTCAGTCATCATTTTATGCTTTGCTTTCTATGAGTTTGCTGTTGAGTTCAAGTAAGCCTTTTAGCTCAAAGGCACTCATGTTTTTGGAGTTGTAAGTATAGTTACCGATAAGAATTTCTTCAGCGTACTTTTCTAGTTTGTCTTTTTTAAAGTTCGCTTTTTCGAAGCGGCTCTTTTGGTCGTTGCTTGCAAACAAGCAAGCGGCAAAACCTTTTGAGCGGTAGTTAAGAGCGTAGACATTAAAAAAGTTTCTATCTACTTCACAGTTTTTGCAGTGTTTCCATTTCCATTTCTCTGTAATTCCAGAGTTTTCTTCTTTGGATGAGTCACAAAATTTTGTGACGAGAAACCTGTTTGTGGCTAGGTATCTGATTTTAAATTGATCTTCGAGCTCTTTGTTGCTTACTAATGAAAAGAACAAATCATTTTTTAAATCGTAAAGATGTTTTCTTTCGTCGGCATCTTCCGTGTGTTTTGCGTGTGATCCTAATGCCAGTGCTGTGATGATCTTATATTTTATATTTCTGGTGGTTTTATCTTCGTTAGCTAAGTGCTCTAGAATAAAACCATATCTTTTAAACAAACCGCTCCAATCTTTGTTAGGGCACTTACTCATGACGAGGTCACCTGCAAAGATCAGCGGAAGGGAGTCTGCTGGGATTTTTTTAATTTGTTTTGCTTCAGTCATCTCTATCAAGCCTGTTAAACGCTGCAAAAAATATAGACATCGGATACTACATTAAATACGCCGATCGTACACCCAAAATTGCTATAAAAAGGCAATTTTTTACGATTAAGTATTAGTCGTAAAGGTTGCTACGAAAGCCTGCCCCGGGATCTTGCTTTGATCCAAGCCATGCCGGGTATAACCCAGCGATAAGGCAGACAAACACACCGCCAACAGCAATGATTAAATATACAGCAGGGTTAAACTCCATGGGTAATTCAGTCACGAGGTATAGGTCCGGTAGCTTAATAAACTGGTATTTCACAAGAGCTTTAGCAAATAAGTAAGCAAAACTTACCCCAAGAACCCCTCCGAGAGTCCCAATGATAGCCCCTTGCTTTAAGAACATCATTAAAATTTGGTGGTTTTTTGCTCCTAGAGATTTAAAAACAGAAATATCTCTTTGCTTTTGGCTTACGGAAACAAAGAGTGTTGTAAAAATATTAAAGCTGGCAACAAGAGCGACAAGTGCAGCGATCATTGCGATGACAGCTCGCTCCATCTCTAGTGCATTAAATATTGCTGAATTAAAACTTTGCCAAGGTTTGGTTTGTACGCTCATTTTTTTACGAATAGTTTTTGCGATTCCAATACTTTTTGACGGATCATGAAGCCCAATCTCTAAACCGGTAACGTATTGACCCATATTAAAAAACTTTTGAGCGGTTGGAACATTCATAAGTACGAGTTTTTCGTCGTAATGATCTAATCCGGAGTCGTAGGTTCCTCTCACTGTAAATTGCTCAAAGACAGAGATGCTACTAGATTTTGGGGAAACTAGTTTAATGGTGTCGCCAATTTTAATATTGAGTTCTTTTTGAAGCCCTGAACCAATGATCACTGATTTATTGTAATTATTTTTTCCAGTTTGATGGTACAAAAATTTTGCACTTTTAAATGGGCGGATAAATTTTTGAAGGTCTTGTACGGAGCTTCTTTTTGCGGGGTCAATCCCTCGGACTAGAACATTTTTAGAATAAGATCCGTGTTTCGCCATCGTCTCATAGTGCACAAACGGCGATACGCCTTTTAAGTCTTTTTTGAAAGGAGCTTTTTCTGTGAGATACTTCGTCACTTCTTCGTGGTTTTCAATGCCAGAAGGATAGCGAAAAACAAGAATATGAGCATTCGCGGCCAGAAAACGATCTCTTAATTCTGTTTCAAAGCCATTCATCAAAGAGATAACAAGAATCATAGCACTGATCCCGATAGCAATCCCTAAAATGGAAAGTGCAGTGATCCAAGAAAAATAATAATTTTTGTGAGATGAGTTAATATATCTAAGTGCCGTAAAACTTGAAAATTTCATATATTATAATGCCGCTTTCATATTTGTTTGCTGGTAATCAAGTCCACAACTTACTGCAATAGCCATGGCATCCGAAGCGTCTTGACTTAGTTTGCCTCGGTCAAATTGCATGAGGCTCTTTAGTGCAAGTTCAACTTGATCCTTGCTGGCATGACCTTGTCCTGTAATAGCTTTTTTAACAGATGCAGGACTTGTAGAGAAAACCTGATCAGTGTGTTTTAAAATACTAGAAAAAATTGCTCCTCTAATTTCGGATAATTTTATCGTGGAGCTTATGTTGATTTTGGCGAAAACTTTTTCAATAGCAACAATTTCTGGCTTAAGCCTAAGCATGAGCGAATCGATTTCTTGATGAATGATTAAAAGTCTTTGGAGAAAAGATTCTTTTGAAGGTGGTTTAATAGTGCCAACTTCAATGATGCGAAAATTTTTGGGGTGCTGGAAACCAGTATCAGCTATTTCAATACATCCATAGCCGCATATTGATGATCCCGGATCAATGCCAAGTATTCTCAAACGCTACTCCTCCAACTTCAAATTGAAGAGTAACACATTCTAAAATATCTATCGAGGTTGGCTATACTCTTTAGGGTTAATCTTAAATTTATCTAATTTTCTGAGCAGGGTCACTTTTGTCATTTTTGTGTGCTCAGCGGTTTGGTTGATTTTGCCACCAAATGCTTTTAGTGCACGGATAATAAACTCACGCTCAAACTTTTCTTTAAGTGCAGGATAGTTTAATGCAGTGTCTTTGCCAAAAATTACATCATCACCCGGTGTTCCACCACTACTAGATGCACCTTGTCTATCAATGAGGTTTCCGGGTAAAGCAGCTGTAGTAATAATGTCAGAGTTTTCAATAATAAACGCATGCTCAATGACGTTTTCTAGCTCACGAATATTTCCGGGCCAGCTGTACGTTCTTAAAACTGCAAGTGCGTCTTTTTCGATTTTTTTCATTTTGCGGTTATGAGTATTATTAAATTTCTCAATCATGAAATCCACTAATGCGGGGATGTCTTCTCTTCTGTCTCTGAGCGGTGGGAGGACAATTGGAAGAATATTTAAGCGGTAAAAAAGATCTTCTCTAAAAGATTCGTCAGCAATCGCTTTTTCTAAGTTTTTATTTGTAGCTGAGACGATGCGTACATCCGTAGCTTCTTCTTTGTTTCCACCAATGGTAGTGACTTGTTTTTCTTGTAGGACTCTAAGAAGTTTTACTTGCATGGCTGCACTGATATCGCCAATCTCATCTAAGAAAAGTGTGCCGCCTTCAGCAAATTGAAACTTACCAATTTTCTTTTTATCAGCACCAGTGAAAGCACCTTTTTCATGTCCAAACAACTCAGATTCAATAAGATTCTCTGGGATAGCTGCACAGTTTACTGCAACAAAAGGACCTTTTTTGCGGTGAGAATTAAAGTGTATTGCTCTCGCAACGAGCTCTTTACCTGTGCCACTTTCGCCTCGAATAAGGACTGGGGTTTCAACTTTTGAGAGTTTGTTGATGATGTCAAAAACTTGGACAATAGAAGAAGAGTTACCAATAATACTTCTATCTTTCGCAAAGTTTAACTGAGGTGCTGAGTGGGCGATGGCTTCAACTAATGCGTTTGCAGTTACGGAGCGTTCTAAAGCATTCGAAATTTTTTCTCTAGAAAGAGGTTTTTCTATGTAGTCAAAAGCACCGTGCTTAATCGCTCGAACAGCATCTTGAATATTTGTGTAAGCGGTAATAATAAAACAAACTAACCTAGGGTTAATCTCTTTGATTTCTTCAAGAGCTTCGATGCCGTCTTTTACCGGCATGTTTACATCTAAGAAAACCACATCAACGTTTGGGTTCTCTTTGATGTAGTCAATTCCTTGGGCTCCGTTCTTTGCATGGGCCGGGTGATGTCCCATGTCGCGAAGTGTTGCACATAAGGAAAGTCTAAGAACTTCGTCGTCCTCAACTACTAATACTTTTAGGCCTTTTAGATCTGACATAGGTGCTTTCCTTAAAAAACAATTTATTTTTAATTAAATACTATAAATATTATAAAAAAACAACAATTTTAAAAGAATATATATTAATATCAATGACTTATAGTTATTGATTGATATGAATTATTTGATTCAATAAGTGGCTTTTAAACGAACACTATGTTCGCTGAGATTTGTACGGGTTTTTGGAAACCTGTATGGTGAAAGGATAACAAGGGAAAAAATAGTAGTGAATGCCTCAGTGGATTATCGTCAGATCTTATTAGAAGAGCTTGAATCCAGAAAGTACTTTGATCAAAGCTACTCTTTGAGAAGTTTTGCAAAAGAGCTTGATATGACTCCTTCTCATTTATCTGATGTTTTAAAATCTAAGCATGGGATATCAAAGAAAAAGGCAAGTAACATCGCTAGAATCTTGGGTTTTGAAGAAGATAAAAAAGTATTATTTTGTGATCAAGTGGAATCATGTCACGGGAGGTCAAAAGTATCTCGTGAGTCTGCCTTAAAAAGATTAAAGCAAAAATTAGATTCTGCAAAAACTATAAAGATTAAAGAAGATGTTTTTTCATTAGTGAAAGACTGGTACCACTTTGCAATTTTAGAAATTTTTGAATGTAATCCTAAAATGGAGATTTCTGAAATTTGTGCTAGATTGGAATTGCCTGTAATACATGTTGAAGGTGCAATCTTAAGGCTACAAAGATTAGGATTATTAAAAAAGAAATCTGGCGAGTTTATTCCAGAAACTTCTATTCATACTTCGCACGATATTCCTTCTGAAGCAATTAAGAAGTCGCATTTGCTTTTGTTAGATAAAGCAAAAAAAAGTTTGCAAACACAACCAGTCGCAACCAGAGATTTTACAAGCACTATATTTTCAATCCCTTCAGGCCAGGTTCAAGAAGCAAAAGCGTTTATTGCAGAATTCAACAAAAGTTTTGCAAAAAAATTCGCTGGAAAATCAGAGCAAGGGAATTTGATTTATAACTTAAGTACCACATTATTTTCATTGGAGAGCCATCGTTATGAAAACAATTAAATATGTATTGATCTGGTGTTTTATGATTGCTTGTGCAGAGACAAGCACTCTTGCACCAAGTGAGAAGGGTGACAAAGAAAAAAATGGAACCTTTGTTATTGGAAATGGAGCAGATGGAATACAATGTGATTCTGGTTACCAATTACTTGGTGGACAAAATTTTGGTTTTCTAGATTTTTTTGAAATGCAAAAAAGAGGTTTAGAAATTAGGTCTTTCGAAGAAAGCAATCCGTTTTCTATTGCAAAAAAAATCATTGAGAAATTAAAAAGTGTCGACAGGGTTCGATATGAAATATATAGCAACTACCTTGATGAGTTTGATTCAGAAACTCTCTATTTAACCAATGCTCATTTACCTGAAATACCAGACAATGGCCCTCTAGAATTGCCGGGTAGTGATTGTAAGTTAGTTCAACTTGTACAGCAATTACCAGAAAAATTGCTTCTGTCTCAAAAAGGTCGGTCGTCTGGCAAAGGTCGATATAATATAGATGAATCACATTGGAAAAAACTGAATCCCTTGCACCAAGCAGGCGTCATTATTCATGAGATTGTTTACCGCGAAGTTTTAGAGTACGGAATTACAACATCTCCTAGAATTAGATACTTTACTGGAGAACTTTTTTCTAAAAAATTTGAAAGTATAAACCATGAGACATACACAAGTTTAATTGATGAGATACGTTTTCCAGGTGTGTTAAAAATAGCTGGAGAATTATACCGAACCAGTCAGACCCTTTATGGTGAAAATGGCTACGTAAAATATGGATTTTTGACTGCAAATGATGCCAGTAATGAAAAAAATCCAAAAATAAAAATTTTTGGTTCAGAGTACTTATTATCAAGGCAGGTTATTGAAAGACAAGGCACAAACATCATTTTGCATCTAAAAAAACAAGATCGAAGTGATCAAGAGCATTCTCTTCAATTTATCAAAGGAGTATCAAGGCAATGTTCTGGTTATTTAAATCAAGATACTATCGTTACTTTTTCTGATAGCGGTGTCGTTTTGAAACTTGTTGCTGAGTCTGATAGGTATGTAGAAATTCTCCCTTCCTTTGTGGGCCAAGATTTTGTGCCTGTATGCCATAGTGAGTTAGGTGTGGTGATGTTTGCGAAAAGTATTCGTCAAAAGTCAGCCGTTGAATTTCATGAAACCGGTGTTGTGAAAGAAGCTCAGATTGAGAGTTTATTTGATAGAACCGAAAGCTGTAGGCAGTCTGTTTGTCTTTGTGATATTTCTCAGAAATCTACATCAAAATTTTATGCTAACGGTCAAATTACTACAGCTAACATTTGTCAACGATCTAAGCTTGGATATCTCACTCAACACGGTGATACGATCCCACTTCTCCGCGGGGATAGTGTGACTTTCACCGAAGATGGTGAGGTGATGAGTGATCGAGAACCTAATGAGATTATTTTACCTAACTTAGAAGGCAAAAGAGAAAATTCTTATTATTACGATGATGATGGAGTATTTCATATAAAATTACGTCATCAAAAAAACACAAAAAAAATGATTGACTCATATGCTGCTAGTGACTTGAAGGTAAATGGAACGGATCGTTTCTTTGTTTATGAAAGTGCTCGTCAAGGAATAAAAATGATTTGTTCTGCTAGTAGCAGTGCAAAGAACTCGCCTCAACAAGATAATTTGATCACTTTAGATAAAGAATTCGATATTGATGATAAGTTTCGAGGTAAAATTATTTACGCATGTGATCTAGAGTTAAGTGCATTGTATGACTCTCAGCTTACGACTAATTTATTAATGAAAAACACCTCAGACTTTTTGACTCTTTCGTATCAAACGGAGCAGCTTGATGAAGACTCATTAGTCTGGAAGAGTGCTGATGAGTTTTTAGAGATGTGGCAATGGAGTAATATTGACTGCGATGGCAATGTAGTTGTATCTAAGAGTACGAAATACTTATCTGTAGGTGAGTTGTGTTTTATATCAAGGGAATTCAAACACACTGGTCAGGTACGTATTGAGATTCGTGTGCCTCAAGATGCAATAGATAGGTGAATTCTGTGGATAAAGTAAACTTCGCTCGGTTAAAGTACTACGACAAAAATAGACACGCAACATGGTTGGAGCTGTTCTTTGACCTTGTCTTTGTTGCTGGTATTGGCTCTTCAGCCCATATATTGGCCCATACTCATTCAGGGCATATCGAGTGGGGGAGTATTGTTGCATTTATTGTTTCATTTACGCCACTGTGGTGGATTTGGTCTACTCATACTTGTTTTTCAAATAAATTTGATACGGACACACGAGGTATGAGGCTTGTGACACTGTCAATCATGCTCTTATTTACCTTGATGGCTGCGGTTTTTAGTGATCATATTCTGGGTCATTATAAATACAAGTGGTTTGTTATTTTTTATGCTTTTATTAGGTTTATTCAAGCGGCAAAGTACTTTTATGTCTCGTCTTTAGCTGGCGAGTTTCAAGCTTTTGCAAAACGAATGGTTGTTGTTATCACAGTAGGTGCATTGCTTGCGGTACCAACGATGTTTTTAGAGGAAAATCTTAAAGCATACTTTCTGGTTGGAATTATTGTTTGTGAAATGATCGGTGTTTATTTTGTAACAAAAAACTCAAAAATTATGAGAGCACATCAGTCTCACCTCGTCGAAAGAATTGGTTTACTATCTATTATTTTGTTAGGTGAATCAATAATTGCACTAGTAGGTGGTCTGCGGGGGGCTCAATGGGAAAACATGAGTATATTGACAACTGTTACTGGCTTTACATTGATTGGTTTTATTTGGTGGATATACTTTGATAGTTTTCCGTACTTAGAAAGAGCAAGAAAATTTGGTCATGGCTTTGCTCTGGTTTATTCTCATTTTGCGTTTTGTGTTGGGTTAGCAATGCTTGCAAACTTGATTTTATTAACAATCACTTCGAAGATCAGTGTTGTTGATTTTCAGATTCAAGCAATTGTTGGAATGACGCTCTTTTATATTGGGAAACAGTTTAGCTATTTCGTTTATTTTCCTACGTACCGTTTAAATAATGTCGTAAACTCTGTAGTTTGTATTGGTGTCACAGCATTATCAGTGATGTTTATGCAGCCGAAATACGCATTGATTGGAATGACTTTAGCAATGGCTATTTATACTTTCTCTAATTTGTATTGGACCTTGAAAAAGGATGCAAAAGAGTTTTTACTTCCTGCAGAGCATTAAGCAAAGTATTTTTTTAAGTCCCAGTAACTGGGTACATCTATCTCAAAACTTTGTTCTTTTTGGTCTGGATCTATAAAGCTGAGTTTTTTTGCATGTAAATAGAGGGAGTCAGCACTTTTATTTTGTATGACGTTGCCGTATTTTTTATCCCCAACGATGGGTAGGCTTTGATTTTCTAGTTGAATGCGAAGTTGATGAGACCTTCCTGTAGAGGGCTTGCAATTCATGAGAGTGAAGTCACCTTTTTGGTCAATGGTCTCAAAGTAGGTTTTTGCAAACAATCCATCGTCTGATGTGAGAATTCTTACTTTACCGCTATGTTGAGAGATTTTACTAAGGTAGTCGACGACACTTTTAGATTTCCAAAACACTTTACCGTGACATAAAGCATAATACTCTTTTTGAATTTCTCTAGATTTAAAAAGTTCGAAAAAATATTTTTGAGTTTTTATATTTAAGGCAACTATCATTAAGCCACTTGTTTCGATGTCAAGTCTATGTACAAGCTTGAGCTTGGACTTGAACTCTGGGAAGTACTCAGCGACCCAAGCACATAAATGCACTTTTGAGTCAGACCTCGTCGCTTGGCTGGGTAAATATCTTGGTTTGCAAACAATGAAATAATCATCATTTTGAAAGAGGAGGTCTTTTTTGCTCATCGGTGCGATGACTCTTTTTTTGATATTAGGAGGGTAAAGTTTTAGCTGGTCTCCATTTGACACTAATCTTGAGGCAACACGAACACGCTTCTTATTTAAGTAGCACCCACCTGAGTCGATGATTTTTCTAATTTTTCTTCTAGACATTTCAGGTAGCTGGCCAGTGAGGGCAATATCGAGCCGTTCTTTTTTTGGGCAGTTGGCGATGGTTATATCAATTGGGTTCATGAAGTGACTTTCTTATTTGAAAATAGAATCTGGTTTCTAAGCTTAGAGGATTGACCATCTTATGTGGATGACGTACAAATAAGCAGCTATTGGAGAATTACAATGAATTCAGCAGAATATCAAGTGCCACAAACAGTTTCTAAGATGTTGAAATTAAACAATATTCAAGAATTTTCACCTCAGACGGTTGCCCAATTATCAGAAATAGGGCCGTCTTTGGCTTTAGATACTCTTTCAAAAGAGCAAAAGGTTGATCTTATCGAAGAGCTTTGTGCCATGGATCAAGCAGAAGCAGCTTGTGTGATTTTGAATACAAAGTCTTCGGAGTTTGATTTATCAAACCCAAGAGCACTACTTGCACTGGGCAACGCTTATCACTTTTGTGGAAAACTACCTCAAGCAAAGATTTATTATCAGATGGCTGAAAAATTACAAATTGGTGAGCCATCGGTTTTTACCAACTTGGCCATGATTGATTTTAAGCAAGGCGATTTAAAAGCAAGTAAGGTGAATGCTTTGAGAGCACTAGAAATTTATAAAGATCATGGTACAGCCTGGACCGTCATTGCACAGGTTCACCAACAAAACGCGATGGAACTTGATGAGATAGAGATATCTGCAAAACAACTTGATTCTTGGATGGGCAAACTTTTGGTTTTAAACCTCAAGGAATCTGAAACATCAACAAAAGTTGAATTGTTGATGTCGTATTTCCAGCAAGGCAATTACGACAATGAGCTGATCATTGAGCTAACGGGGCAACTTGGGCAACAAGGTGAATTTGATAAAATGTTGAAGATCATATGGCAGGCTCAAAACAAGCTACAGTATATCAATTGGCAGATCCTTCTTCATGCATGCCAGGCTGGGCTTGCGTTACAAGACGTGGCCGTCTCTAAGAAATATTATGAAGCTCTAGAAAAATCTGGACATCCGCTTTCTGTGAAGCCTATACTTTCATCCATTAAACAAGAAATAGAGGAACTTAATCATGAAACCCATTGAAACAAGTAATGCCCCAGCTGCGGTTGGGCCATATTCTCAAAGTATTTTGACTGGCGATATGCTTTTTCTATCAGGGCAGGTGCCACTTTGCCCGAAGTCAGGTGAAATCGTTGGTAATAATGCCACCGAACAAACTGAGCAAGTCATGAAAAACCTTGCTGCTGTTTTAGAAGCGGCAGGCGGTTCTTTCAAAAATGTCGTGAAGATGGGAATTTTCTTAAAAGACTTAAAGGACTTTGGTGCAGTCAACGAGGTTTATGCAAGTTATCTTCAAAAACCATATCCGGCGAGAGCATGTGTTGAAGTCGCAAGATTACCAAAAGATGTTCTTGTAGAAATAGAAGCAATCGCTCGAATATAACCCTAAGAACTCTTACAAACTTCTCATTTGTGAAATCAAGTAAGTCGTTGTTTTTTATAGACTTAGTTGGTACTATCGAGATAAGAATGAAAAGTTTTATTTTAAAAGTTGGAATTGCTGCGGCCCTAGTTTTGTCTTTGGGTTCTTTTGTGATGTTCGCAAATTTCCAACCAGTACAAATGGAGTATCATTTAGAAATTGATGGTATTCCATATGGACGTCTCATCAATGATCAAGATGTTGAGTATATTGGAGAACAACAAAAAACCGTTGAACTTCAAAAGTACTCTGATGATCAAGCATCTCTTTATCATTGGGCAAAATCAACTTCAGATCAATCCTCTTTAGCAAACTCAAAAGTTACTCTCATTAAAAAAGATACGAGCGGTAGAGTTGTTGAGTCCACAAGGCTTATTGATTGTAAGCCACTCAAGTGGAAGCTTGTAAAAAATAAAAACAATTTATATTTTGAGTCCGTAGAGTTAGCTTTTCAAGTTAAAGAACAATAAACCAATGCTTGTTCGATTTTGTTTTCTTTTTTTTACTTTAACAAATTTTACATTTGCTAAATCAGCTCAAATTGTTTCAGTTGAAACCATGATAGGAAAAGTTCCTGAAACTTTTTGTGAAGATAAAAGTTTTGCAACCTTTACATTATTTTTCTCTCAATCAAAATCTGATTTTATCCATTTGTATTTTCAAAAAAAACAAAATTCTACAGAATTAATATTTGATGATGTTGGCCTAGAATTTAAAGACGACAAAAAATTCATTAATCGTCTCTGTGATGGAAACCAGCTCAAAATAAAGGAAAACGCACTATCTACTATTATGAGTAGAATTAAAAAAGCATTACCTGCTTGCTCGGTTCGCATTGAAAAGAAAAGAGGCCTAGTGTGCACAGCAACTCAAATAAACCAAGGTTTTAAAAAGAGTTTGAACGCCAATTTGATCGCATTAAAACGTCAGTCTTACCGTGTGAGTAGAATGACTTCGCTGAGTCAACAGATATTAAAAACAAACTTATTAAATCAAAAATCTGTTAACGAGATATGTATACAAATTCGTTCAAGTGACTCGAAAGAGCTCCCTTTAATATTGAAAGAAAAATCGAACCAAGATTTGTTTTGTAATAAAGGTTCAGGCATCAGGTCTTACTTTGTTAGTCTGATAGGAATTGAAGCAAATTTATTAGTGAATTATATTAAAAAAAACACACACCTTGGAATCGTTAAGCTTGTAGGCCCGATACAAAAACAAGATTACGTTGTTTCTGTAAGCCCTGCTCCGGAGTTTCTCTTGAAAATCCCCTTAGAAGCAAAAAGTTTTGCAAGAGGCTGTAAGTTTCCATATCTAACTCCGAATGCTCAACAAGTTGAGTATTTAAAATCTTTAGGGATGTTTCATCCAAGATGTAAACATGAAAGAGTTTCTCCAGAGGCGGTAAAAGATTCTTTAAAGTTATTGTGGGGTCTAGCTGCAAGTGATGGTGAGTTTGAAGTGAGTATGAACCGAGGAAAATACATCCGCCTCCCCATTGGGAAGGTAAGGGTTCAAGTCAAAAAAGCACAAAATTTAGGCAAACCTGCAATAAAATCTCAAAAAATACAAAAAGACCTCCTCTGGGACCGTAAAAAGAGGGTTTTTAAGGTTAAATTATAGTGCTTTTTGTACTAACCTGCCCTGTGATTCAACTTGCACAGGTAGTAGTATGCTCGATTCAATTTCAAATGGGTTTAAACAGGCTAAGTCAAGACTGACTGGTGTCACCACGCTTGACGAAGCAAATCTCAAACCGGCGATTGATGCAATTCGAAGTAGTTTGCTCGATGCTGATGTTGAGTATTCCGTTGTTAAAAAATTCGTTCGCTCTGTCAAAGAAAAGTGCTTGGGCGAACAAGTAAAGTTAAGTGCCGGTAAAAAATCTGAAAAAATGAGAGTGACCCCGCAAGATCATTTTATTAATTCATGTAAAGAATCTTTAGAGGGTTTACTTGGAGACGAAGAATCTGCAAGTATTAAGTTTGTAAGTAATCGACCAACAATTATTCTCATGGTTGGTTTGCAGGGTACTGGTAAAACAACTACAACTGCAAAAATCACAAAGCTTTTTAAAGAACAAAAAAAACGCAAACCATTAATGGTAGCTGCAGATATTTATAGGCCAGCTGCTGTGAACCAGCTAAAAGTTTTAGGTGATAGAATTGGTGTTGAGGTATTTCATCAAGCTGATACTCCCGTTGATAAAATCTGTCAGAATGCAGTGAAGTATGCATATGAGCATGGTCACGATACGGTTTTGTTTGATACCGCAGGGCGTTTGACCATTGATAGTGAGTTGATGGACGAGCTGAGACTTGTCAAAGAAACCACAAAGCCGGACCATGTTCTATTAGTGGTTGATGCGATGATGGGACAAGATGCAGTGACAACTGCTGATGCTTTCAACGCTCAGTTAGAGCTTGATGGTTTCATCATGACGAAACTTGATGGTGACGCCAGAGGTGGTGCTGCACTTAGTATTCGAGAAGTAACTGGTAAGCCAATTAAGTTCTTGGGTATAGGGGAAGACCTCAAACAAATTGAGGTCTTTAGACCTGAAGGTCTCGCTAGCCGAATCTTAGGTTTTGGTGATGTTGTTGGTTTGATGCAAGACTTCGAAAAAGTTGCAGACAAAGATCAAGAACAAGATGCCATGAAAATGCTTCAAGGTGAGTTTAACTTTAAAGACTTTTATAAACAGATCAGCATGATTCAAAAAATGGGTTCATTAAAAGACGTTGCTGCAAAGTTGCCTTTTCAAAATATGATCCCTGAGAACGCAGATTTTGACGATAAAGAACTGGTGCGTATCAAAAGTATTATTGATTCCATGACTGAGCAAGAGCGTTTAAAGCCTGCGGTTTTAAACAATAGCCGTATCAATCGTATTTCTAAGGGTGCCGGCAGAAAAGACAAAGATGTTTTTGAGCTAGTAGAAAAGTTCAAAGGCATGAAGAAAATGATGGGAATGATGGGCAAAGGCCTCATGAGTAAAATTCCCGGCCTTGGTCAATTGTCACAATTAGGCCAAATGAAAAAACTAGCTCAATCTATGGGTGGAGCTGGTGGTGGTCTCGGTGGATTAGGTGATTTGTTTGGTGGAATGGGAGGGGGCGGTGCTCCGCAACCTGCCAAAAGATCTATAGATAAAGACCGTCTTAAAAAGGCTAGAAAAGCCGCAAAAAAATCAAGAAAGAAGAACAGAAAAAAATGAGTGAATTAGTATCAAATTCTACCCCTAAGTTCCATGTAGAGACTTGGGGTTGTCAAATGAACGTTGCTGATAGTGAAGAGATGATTTCTATTCTACAGAATCAAAACTTCAAAACCGCTAATTCAGAAGCAGATGCAGATTTAATTATTTTAAACACTTGTCACATCCGAGAAAAAGCAACTCAAAAAGTACTCAGTAGACTTGGCCGCCTAGATGAGCTCAAAAAACAAAATCCTAAATTAAAAATTGCAGTTACAGGTTGTGTTGCACAAGCAGAGGCAAAGCGTCTCGCCAAAGCAAACCGAGGAATTGATATCATCTTAAGTCCCGGAAAAATTTCTGAAATTCATGACCTCTACAATAAATCTATAAAATCCAACAGAATTGAAATGTCAGTTGGATTTCATAAAGATCAAAAAGCAATGCCAATTCAAAATCCGGCACTCAAAAAAGAAAAACCAACCATTGCCGGAAAGAACTCTATCTCTAGATTTGTTAATATTGCTCAAGGCTGTAACAACTTCTGCACTTTTTGTGTGGTTCCTTTTACTCGGGGAAAAGAAGTATCAAAAATGCCTGCTACGATTGTAGAAGAGGTAAAAGCATTTTTGACCCATGGAACAAGAGAAATTACCTTGCTTGGCCAAAACGTGAATAGCTATGGTCTTGATTTACTTGAAAAAGGTCTCGTGGATACAAAATTAACTCCATTCGTTGATCTTTTAAAGCAAGTTGCAGGGTTAGATGATCTATATAAATTGCGTTTTACAACTTCTAACCCACATGATTTCAGTCGTGAGCTTGCCGATTTATTTTTATCTGAGCCCAAGCTTGGAAATTATTTACATTTACCAGTTCAATCTGGTTCAGATACCATTTTAAAATCCATGAAAAGAAAAGTGACAGTTGCCGAATACTATGAGCGTGTTGATTGGATACGCTCTGTAAAGCCTGATTTTGCCATCTCTACAGATTTGATCGTTGGTTTTCCAGGAGAGTCTGACGAGGATTTTCAACAGACTTTAGATCTTGTTAAGAAAATGAGATATTGTTTTGTATATGCATTTAAGTATAGTTCACGCAAAAATACTGCAGCTGCACGATTTAGAAATCAAATAGAAGAATCGGTTAAAACGAAGAGACTGCAAAAATTAAACGAAATTCAAGATGTAATTACATCTGAATTGAATCAAGCCGAAGTAGGGAAGCAAACGGAAATGCTAGTTACTTACCGTTCAGATAAGTATGAGAACACTTACTATGGGCGTACGAATGAGTTTCGACTGACGAAGGTTGTGAGTAACCGAGATATCATTGGTCAAAGTGTGAATGTCGAAATAATCAAAGCAAATAAAACAGCATTAGAAGCAAAATTAATTTGATTTTTTTAAGTAAACACATGAGTTTGTAAAATAGTCATGAATGGTATTACCGCTTCTATAAAAAGTCATAAAAGAAAATAAGCCGAAAAACCCTTTTATCAAGCTCCTCATCATAGCTTGAAGCATTGTTAAATTGGATCCATTTACAGACTTTACATATAGTCCAAAAAATTTATGGCCAATTGTTGCACCAAAATATCTAACCATGAACGGTTCATATAAAAATATAAGCAAAAGTAACCCTGCACCCACACGACCTCTTATCTCATTACTCTGAAAGAGTAATGGTAGTGCAATAGGTAATAAAATATAAATAAACACAAATAAAGTAATTCCATCTATAAGAAGTGCGTTAATGCGTATTGTCGCTGATGCTTTGGTCATGTTGTCTCGTTCAGTGAACATTTCATTTGGAATATAGCGATTAAGAGTCGAGTTATCTCATCTTCTATAACAGTCTTCTTTAAGTAGCTAACTTCATTGCCTTAAAAATATAACCACCCATTGATTTGCCTATTTAATTTGCAGTCGTTGTGATTAAATGCTACCTCTTTTGTCGCCCCCTTTAAGTTAAATCTATTTGGAAAGGCTTTTTGATGAGTCAAATATGTTTATCACTCTTTTTGTATCTTAGTTTCTTTTGTGTTTCTGCATCTACTTTTGCAGATGATTTACTATCACAAATGAATGAAGACATTGTAGAAAGTAGAAATACCGATGTTGATTTAGACCCTCATATAAAAAGAACAATCCCAGATGAGCTACTCTCTTCAATCGCGGTGGTTGGGTCAGGAACACCAAGAGCTACTTTTAAAGTTTTAACCAGTGCAAAGATCGGACAAGAAATTAGCTTTGTTTTTATAGCTAAAAGTAAATTTCTAACAGTTCGAGAGATAAAACCGTTTTGGAAAAATTTTATGAGTAGTTCTATTGAAAAATTTTCAATAGAACTAATAAATATAGAAGGTGTGCCCTTATTTATAAAAGATGCTCCTGAATACAACTACCGCAAATCATTCTTAGTCAAAGGAAAGATAGAAGATGTTTATCGTTTTTTAATCTCTTTTGCTAAAAATGAATTTGAAGCTGAATTATTATCCGTTTTTTCTGATAAAAGTTTTTGGTTACATTATCTTAGTCAAGAGGCTGGACATGAAATGTATCACTTATTAACAAAATCCGCTCTTATTCAACTGGGTTCTCGCGGGCTAATTGAAACCCCACCTATCTCAACTTCAGTTCAAAGATGGGTATCACCCCCTGAAACTGAAACAATTGATATATTAAGTGACGATCTTTTAGCAAGTAATGATAAATTTAACTTATTTAAAGTAATTGTTGCAAAGTTTATTCGTTTTTCTTACGAGCAAAATAGGGTTTTGATGGATAAACCCTATTTTTTTAGTAACCCTTCACAGACTGTAAAATTTAAAGGCAGAAATCTTTTTGATGGAATACATTTAAATCATGGCTTTACTACTCCAGTATTAGCGAAGATTAGATTGTTGGGGCTTTTAAGAATAAAAGCGATGCTTGCTGCAGTTGAAAGTGGGGGAGGTTATCTTAGAGTGAAATTAAGCTTACAAGCAAATAAGATAAAATCAGCAACTCTAAATAGGTTAAGAGGATTAATGCTCTCAGCTGCATATTTGGGTGAAGAAGAACATGATTTTAATACTTTCATCCCTTACATAGAAATTGTTCCTGAGCACTCTGCTATGAAAAAAATGAAGAGCTCTGTGACTCTAGAGGACATCATAAATGATTTATCAAAACTCATTGATCAAAAAATCGAGAGCTTGCAAGCAACAGATAGTTGTCATGCTTCTTTTAAATAAAGTTGGATAATTCTATTTATTTTATGGCATTTCACTAAATTTTGGTGTGTTTTCAATACTAGATTCCCAGTTTGCACGGCTGTCACAAAAAATATGAGCATTTGGTTTAATGTGTACATCAGTGTCTAAGCTTCCAGCTGGAACCATGACTTTACTATTACTGAGAGTTGTTGGCACTTGGCTACCACATTGTGTGCAAAATGAATTTTTAAAATGGCTATCTGCTAGTGCATATGTTTTGACTTTTTCTTTTCCAGAAACCCACTCTATGGAAGTATCTTGAAAAAATAAGTTTGCTACATGTGCTGTCCCGCTAACTTTACGACATCTTGTGCAATGGCATAAGTAGAAACTATTTGGTTCACCTTCAAGTTTATACTGAACTGACTTACAAAGACATGAACCTTGATTAGATGACATAATACTTCCTCCTCGTTTATGGGCTAATATGTATTTATACTAATTTTAATGTTTGAGTGTAAGAAGTTATTTTTTAAGGCTAAGACCCGAAGGGTTTAATCGTTAGTTGAGCAGAGTTCATCATAGCTTAAGATTTCAACCGAAAGTTTATCGCGTTTGAGCATGCCAGATAAGGCGGTCCCAGGGCCGCATTCAACAAAATGAGTGACGTCATTTTCAATGGCGTTTTGGATAGTTTGAGCCCAAAGAACAGGTTGGTCAATTTGTTCAATCAAGTACTCAGAGGAGTACTCACTTTGAAATTTAGCAGATACGTTTGCTGCAACTTTTATAGAATTAGAAGTAATTTGTGTATCTTCTAAAAGTGATTTCATTCTATCTCTAGCTGGCTTCATTAAGGAGCAATGAAATGGAGCACTGACCTTTAATGGGATGGCTCTAATCTTTTGAGCCTTTAAACGGTCAACGGCTTCAGTTACGGTTTTTTTGCTACCGGCAATCACCAACTGCGAAGATGAATTGTAATTTGCTGGGGAACAAGCTTCTTTAAATTCTTGAGATATTGAATTGCAAACTTCAATAACGTGATCTTGTTCTGTCGTTAAGACAGCAGCCATAGCACCCTCACCAACTGGAACGGCAGATTGCATTGCTTTTCCACGTGCTCTTACTAATGATACGGCTTTTTGAAAGTCGACTTTACCAGCTGCGACAAGAGCTGCATATTCACCCAAGCTATGCCCAGCAAAGTGTAGTTCATATTCATTAAGGTTTGGTTTGAGGTTTTCCCAATATGCCATGCACGCCGTAAGTAAGCTTGGCTGGAGGTTTTCTGTTAAGGTGAGCTCTTCTATTGGACCATCAAAACAAAGTTTTTGAATGTCTACACCACATATCTCAGATGCAGTCGCATAATAGTCTTGAACTATTTTGCTTTGATCAAAAAAATCCCGACCCATCCCAATTTTTTGGGAACCTTGGCCGGGAAACATTACTAGAAGCTTTTTTTTGTTAGGCATGGGCTGTAACTAAAAAAGTTATTTGTTCATATCTGCGTCTGTGAAACCTAAGTTGTCTAGGTTACGCTCAGACTTTGCCGTAAGGACTTGCTTTTTTCTGTAGAAACCACAACTAGAACAAGCTCTATGTGGAATGCGGATATTTCCACAGTTGTCACAAGAAGACATGCCCGGAGTTTTCAATGCGTGGTGCGACCTTCTCATATCTCTTTTGGATGCTGAGGTTCTAAACTTAGGTACTGGCATGTTCTATTTCTCCACTAAAAACATTAGAAGATATAGATAAGCTTTGAGAGCACGAACGTCAATCGGAAACTTTTGTTTATAAGGTTTTGTAATCAATCGACTTTTTGAAGAAGAAAGCGATTTCCAGAGGATACAAGGCCTGAAATAGTGGCTTTCCCTCCTTTTCTGGATAGCAGAGACCCAAACCGAGCTTTAAAAAAAGTAGCTCTTATAGATGTCCCTCCTCGGCCATTAAACGTCAATACGCATTTTGCTGGACAGCTTGCTACCGCCGACGTGGAGTAGGAAACAGGGCCAAACCTCATTTTTTGTCCCACCTTACCCGAGGTGCTTGGAATATTCCCAAGTGAGCTTGAAGTGGAAGGTTTGTTTTTTCGGCTAGGAGTTTTTTTAACAACTGGTTTAGCCTTTACAACTTTTTTCTTAGTAGGCTTCGTTGAGTACTTTGCAATCGTAGTAAACTTCTCAGGTCTTGATTTAACATTTAAGCTGCTTCGGGGTTTATATGGTTTTGGTTTACTTTTAAGTCTCGCAACAATCCGTTTGGGTGGTGATCTTTTTATTGTCCGTTTTACGGCCTTTGATTTCTTCTTTGTGGTAGCAGTTCTCTTTACTCTTTTGGGGCGTGGTACTCTTTTGGGTTTAGCTTTCTTTATGATTTGTCTTGGTTCATTTATAGTTTTAGTTGGTTTATTTGAGATTATCTCAAAACGATTTTGCCTCGATTTAAGAATCGTCGTTTTTTTAGGTGTTGCTTTAATTGGCTCAGGTTTAATGGTTCTCTGATTTACTTGCGTCTTGTTTTTATGTTTAGTTTTTATATTTCTAGTTTCTTTTGCCTTTTCAAGAGTAAAGTAAAATAATAAAGCAGCTGCGACCCCCACCATAATCCAAAGGGCCTTCGTTATTAAAGTTTTGTCTTCAAAAAATGAAGAAATATAATAATTTCTAGCTTTAATATTAGGGTTTTTGTTTTTTTGATATATTTTGACAAACTTGCCAATTGGTATCTTTAATTTGACGCCAATTTTTTGAACGGTTGTTGTTGAAGCTAAATCTCCGAGATTATATTTTGCAATAATGTCTCTGGCACTAAAGGGGCCATATTTAGCTTTTTGGGTGTGAATATGATATTTTTTCTGATCTTTTCGATTTATCTTGTTGGTTTCAACTTTTACTTTTTTAGCCTGTATTTTTGCTTTTCTTGCGTCTTGTTGTTCTTTTTTCTTTACCTGTTTAAGAGGGACAGCCTGAGCAGTTTTAATAAGGGAAGTAGTGGGGCGGTAGCTAACTTCTCTGTCTTGGTTGTCTCCAACAGCTCTGTTTAAAGTTATTTCGACATGATCTTCATGAGAAAACTGGTTTTCAGGTGTAGCAAAAATTTCATCGATCTCAACAATGGCTCTTTTTATTTTTGAGCCTTCTTTTGACGCGAGGTCAAAAGGATCCACTTCGCCAACACGAAGTGCTGCACGTATCTCGAACGAATCGAGTGGACCAACTTTCCCATGCTCTGAGAAAATGTAGTAGAGATCTTTCAAGTTTTTTGTAGTGTCTCCATTAAAAAGTAAACAATCTTAGATATATGCGTTTCGGTGAGCATGTTGATAAGCTGGAGAAGTCAAATTATTTTCTTATTTATTACAGTTACTTACGTCAAGCTCAATACCTTCCATCTATTCAGTTTTTTAGGGGTATGTCGTAGTGATATGGAAATTTAGATATTCTTCGCAAATTCTATTGAGATTACAGGGCAACACAGCTATTGTGATGTGGCAATGCTTATTGTGTGAGCAGTCCTTATTTTTAGGATTTTGCAACGATCTGTTGTTTCTAGTTCGAGGGTGTGAACTTTAGTTTCATCACTGGGCAACAGAGGGTTAAACCAACAAACCTTCGGCAAGGAGATACTATGGCTGTTAAAGTCACGATGAAAGAATTACTTGAGGCAGGAGTTCACTACGGTCACCAGACCAGACGCTGGAATCCTAAAATGAAACCCTACATTTTTACGTCACGTAACGGGATCCACATTGTAGATCTTCAAAAGACTGTGCGTTTGCTTAACAAAGCATGTGCTTTCTTAGAAGATGTTACTGCAAAAGGTGGTCACGTATTGTTTGTAGGAACAAAAAGGCTAGCTCGTGATCTCGTGAGAGAAGAGGCTGATAAGTCTAACATGTACTACATTAACCATCGTTGGTTAGGTGGAACATTGACAAACTTCCAAACGATTAGACAAAGTATTCACCGTCTAAAAAGACTAGAGAAGATGGCTCAAGACGGAACATTTCAGAAGCTTACAAAAAAAGAAGCTCTGAACTTAGACCGTGAAAGAATCAAACTAGAAAGAAACCTTGGTGGTATTAAAGACATGCCGGGCATGCCAAGTGCGATGTTTATCGTTGATGCTCATAAAGAGCAAATCGCTGCAAAAGAAGCGAATCGTTTAGGAATTCCAATTGTTGCAATTACGGATACAAACGCTGACCCTGCAGGAATTGACTATATTGTTCCGGGTAATGACGACAGTACAAAATCAATTTCAATCTTTGTTGGTGCTGCTGCAGCCTCATGTATTGCTGGTCGTAGACGTAGCAAAGACAAGTCACAAGATGATAGCAAACCAACAGGTGTAAACGCCGGTCGATTTAAAGACAAAGCAGGGCATCAAGTTGCCGTAGAAAAAAAGAGTGGCCCTAAAGAAACAGCCGGTGCTGCAACTTAATTTTAATTTAACTTACCAAGAATAAAGACACGGAGAATAGCAATGACCATAACAGCAATAATGGTAAAGGAACTAAGAGAAAAAACCGGTGTTCCTATGATGGAATGTAAAAAAGCATTACAAGAATCAGACGCAAATGTGGATAAAGCGATCCTTTGGTTGCGTGAGCGTGGACTTTCAAGAGCTGCAAAAAAATCTGGAAGAGCAACGGCAGAAGGTGTCGTTCAAGTTATGACCTCTGATGATCACTCTAAAGCAATTTTATTAGAGCTAAACTGTGAGACTGATTTTGCAAGCAAGTCAGATGACTTTCAAGGTTTTAGTAAGCGTGTTTGTAAGTATGCATTAGATAATAATGTAAGCTCTATAGAAAAACTTTTAGAAATGTCTATTGACGGTTCTACAACTGTTGCTGCTGAAATCACTGCTAAGATTGCAAAAGTAGGTGAAAACATGCAGATTCGTAGACTGCATACGGTTTCTGGTGGATACATCGAGGTTTATAGTCATATGGGTGGCAAAATTGGAACGATGATCCAGTTAAATAAAGCTAGTAATGATGAAGAAAAATCTCTTGCTAAAGACATTGCAATGCACATTGCTGCGTCTTCACCGAGATATTTAAAATCAGATGAAGTGGATGCTTCTGAGCTTGATACAGAAAAAGATTTAGCAAAGAAAAAGTTATTGGAGCAGGGCAAGCCTGAAGCAATGATTGATAAAATCCTTGTGGGTCAAATGAACAAATTCTACAAAGAAATTTGTTTGGTTGATCAACCATTTGTAAAAGATCCGTCTTTAAGCGTTTCTAAAGTAGTTACTAATCTTAATAAAGAACTTGCAATTGACTCGTTTAAACGATTTGGTTTGGGTGAAGGTGTTGAGAAAAAAGTAGATAACTTTGCAGAAGAAGTTGCTCAGTTAAGTAAGGCCTAATTTTCTTAAGAAAGCGAGAGTCCATGGAGCCACAATATAAACGTATTTTATTAAAGATTTCAGGTGAAATGCTTGGAGGAACAAAAGGGTACGGTATTGATGGCTCTGCAATGGAGAGAATCGCTGAAGAAATTAACCTTGTCCAAGAGCTTGGTATACAAATAGGAATTGTCATTGGTGGCGGTAACATTTGGCGTGGTGCTCGG
Organism: Oligoflexales bacterium; assembly: GCA_023301465.1. Classification (GTDB taxonomy): domain Bacteria; phylum Bdellovibrionota_B; class Oligoflexia; order Oligoflexales; family JALZUQ01; genus JALZUQ01. The sequence continues at coordinate 41,148 of JALZUQ010000035.1, read as the reverse complement.
GCAGCCAAAATGGAAATGGAACGAACGGCAGCGGATCATATGGGAATGTTGGCTACTGCGATTAATGCACTGGCGTTACAAAATATTCTTGAAAGTAAATTTAAGCACCGCACTCGTGTCATGTCTGCTATCAATATGGCTCAACTGAGTGAGCCATACATTCAAAGAAAAGCGATCAAGCATCTCCAAAAAAATCGAATTGTTATTTTTTCTGCTGGCACAGGAAATCCGTATTTTACAACGGATACGGCCGCTAGTTTACGTGCACGTGAAATAAATGCAGATGTGATTTTAAAGGCTACAAAAGTTAACGGAATTTACGACAAAGACCCAAACTTAGATAAAACGGCAAGCAAGTTTGATAAGCTAGGGTACTTAGACGCGGTATCGAGAGACCTTAAGGTTATGGATGCCACAGCAATGACGATGTGTATGGAATCTCAGATTCCTATTATTGTTTTCAAGTTAGAAAAACCGGGTTGTGTCCGTGACGCTGTTTGCGGCAAGTATGATGGAACAATCGTAAGCTAGAGGAGGACCGTGATGTTAGAAGAAAAGCAAGCAGTATGCGAAGAAAAGATGGAAAAGCGTTTAGAGGGTCTATCCCGTGACTTGGCAAGAGTTAGAACCGGGAGAGCGTCTATTTCTGTTTTTGATGGTGTCAAAGTTGATTATTATGGAGCTCCAACTCCCTTAAATCAGGTTGCTACTTTAGCGACTCCCGATGCTAGAACCATTTCTATTGCACCTTTTGAAAAAGCATTATTAGGTGAAGTAGAGAAAGCTATCATTAAATCAAATCTTGGTTTAACACCAAACAACGATGGTTCTATTATAAGAATTCCAATTCCTCCACTGACTGAAGAGCGTCGTAAAGAAATTGTAAGATCGGTCAAAAAAATGAGCGAAGACGCAAAAGTAAGTGTTCGACAAATCAGAAAAGATATTAACGATAAAATTAAAAAGAGTGAAAAAGCAAAAGAGATTTCAGAAGATCAAAGTAAAGATTTCCAAGGAGATATTCAAAAGCTAACGGATAGTTTTATTAAAAAAATTGATGAGAGAATTGTTGTAAAAGAAAAAGAAATTATGAGTATCTAACCCAGATTTCGTCTTTTTATTTTCTCGACCAGTGTTGTCCTATTCAAACCAAGTAGCTTTGCTGCTTGGTTTTTGTTGTTATTGGTCTTACTTAATGCAGCAAGAATATATTGGTTCTCTAGCTCTTCGATGTGCTGGCTTAAGCTAAAGCCTTCAGAGGGTAGGTCCTCTGTTGAAATTGTGTGTTGCGGTGTAGAAAGAGTTAATCTTTCGCTCGGGTTAGTATTTGGAGGAGTTGATTTATCTAGTGCGTAGTCTGTAATTTCATGAGGTAGATGCTCTTTTGTAAGTGCTCCACCTCCTGCATAAACAGCCATTCTTTCTACAACATTTTGTAGTTCTCGAATATTTCCAGGCCAATTATACTGAGCAAATCCTTTTAAAACTTCTTCGTTAAAAAAACATGGATTATGTGTCATGTGGATTCTATTACAACTTTGTAGAAACGTTTGTGCTAGAGGTTCGATGTCATCAGCTCTTGCTCTCAGTGGTGGTAAATCAATGGGCAGAACATTTAATCTGTAATACAAATCTTGTCTGAAGCGACCTTCCTCTATGGCTTTGCGTAAATTAACGTGAGTTGCGGCGATAATACGAATATCTGTATTGATAACAGAGTTACTACCAAGTCTCGTGAATTGTTTTTGTTGTAGAACTCTCAAAAGTTTTGCTTGTAAGCTTAAAGGCATATCACCGATTTCGTCCAAGAAAATACAACCACCATTTGCAGCTTCAAGTAGGCCTTCTCTTTTCTTATCAGCTCCAGTGAAAGCTCCCTTTTCATGCCCAAATAGTTCAGCTTCTAAAAGTTGTTCTGGAATAGCTGAACAGTTTAATGCGATAAATGATTTATCTCGCCTTGAAGAAAGACGATGTAGTGCAGCAGCAGCGAGTTCTTTTCCTGTTCCACTTTCACCAGAAATTAAAACAGCTGCATCACATTTAGCAATTTTAATAATAGCACTCATGATTTTTTTAATTGCAGATGAGTTTCCAATAATTTCTGGGAATGTACGTTTCAAATTTACGTTTTCAATGTTTTGATTGATCATAGAATTTTCATTTTTCATTTGAAACGACATGATGCTCCGAAAAATTAGTGCTTGGAACTGAAGTTCTCAGTAACCAAATAAGTTGTGTTAAAGTGGATATACTTAATTATACCTCTGTTAGAAATTGAGAATCAAATGAGAAACTCTCTCAAATTCCACGAAGCCCTAAATAAGGGTAAAAAAGCTAAAGATAATGGGCTATTCAAAGTTCATAAAAAGCGATCAAAACTTTATAAGCTCATGCTAAGAGCTTGTTTTATGGGGTTCAGAGCTTCTTTTTGATTCAGCTCTTGGGTTTTGATTCTGGTGATGGAGTGTCCATTCCGCGAACAAAATCAAGATTTTTGATATTGGTGTATTCAATTGTGGAACCATTGCATTCCATATATTTTTCATTGCCAACCTGACCTATCAATTTATTGTGGATCGCTTTTTGAGTTTGATTAGAAGAAAAAACAAAACCCATGAAATCAAAATTTAAAGAATCACGATTATATTTTTTGAGTGTCTGTAAAAGTTTTTTTGGTGGAGTTGTATGTGCGTTCATAAAACATCTGTCGCGATAATGAATTCTATTAATGATGGGACACTCTTCTGACTTTGGGCAGGGAAATTGAATTTTTAATCCGATATCACATAGTGCATCTCTAAAATGAATCATTCCACGATGAGTTGCATCATGTGAACTATCAAGAATAATGATATGAAAATCATCTCCAGATTTTATTTTATTTTTAAATTGATGGATGAGCCTAGCACTCAACTTTTCATCTTTTGTGATTTCATTACAAACATATGACAAGATATAAACTTGAGTTGTGTTAGGCCTATTTGCTCTAAGATCGTAATCTTGAATGAGACAGCGTATCGTTTTTGAGTTTAACTCACTATTAATGAGTTTTGCTTTTTGGAGGAGAATTTTTGAAGAGTCCACTAAAGTAGATCTCAGCTCCCCACTATATTTATGAGATTTGAGCCATGCGTGGAGTGTTTGTGTTCCTGAACCTGTCCCAGCTCCTAAATCAATGATATCCATACTTTTTTGCCAAAAAGACTCGTGTTTTGGGGGAAGGCCTCTGTCTAATAAGTTCAATAATCTCCAGCAGTTACTGAGGTGGAAGCCAAAAAAATAGGCCCATGCATGTTTCTCTGTATTGAGGAGGTTTGTTCTAATCCCCCCTTGTTGTCTTGTATAAATTTCCCACAAGGTTTCGATGTTATCAATCTGGCTATTTTGATACTTTTTGGGCAAATGGTCTGCAATTTCTAGCCATTTGCTCAGAATAATATCTGTAAATGTGGTATGAAGAGACTTTGAAGAAGACATATTTTATCCTTATAACAAGGTGTGGATATCATGAACAACGGTAGAGGTCCAGAGGCTCGTAAGCCCGCGTGGCTAAAGACAAAAATTCCAACTGGAAAAACATATTTTGAAATTAAACGCTCATTACGGGAGTCAAAGCTCCATACTGTGTGTGAAGAAGCAAAATGCCCGAATATTGGCGAGTGCTGGAATACTAGAACCGCTACCTTTATGGTGATGGGAGATACTTGCACGAGAGCATGTAGGTTTTGTCATATTAAAACCTCTTCAACACCTCCCTCTTTAGATCAATCAGAAGCAAAAGAAGTCGCAAGTAATTGCAAAAAAATGGGTTTAAACTATGTGGTTTTAACCATGGTGAATCGAGATGATTTACCAGATGGAGGTGCCTCACATCTCGAACAGGTCATCTCAAAAACAAAAGAAGAAGTCCCTAAGATTAAAATCGAATTACTTTCTGGAGATTTCAAATTTAATAAAAAATCCTTGAATACAGTGATTGAAAGTCCGCTCACTGTTTTTGCTCAAAACATTGAAACAGTTGAAAGATTAACAAACCGAGTTCGTGATGCACGTGCTGGATACAAGCAAACTCTGGATGTATTAAATTATGTTAGAACTCAAAAACCAAACCTTGTTACAAAATCAAGTATCATGCTGGGTCTTGGTGAGTCAGATGATGAAATCAAACAAACCATTAAAGACTTAAAAAGTGTTGGAGTTAAGTTATTAACCATTGGTCAATATATGAGGCCGACACCAAAACATTTGACGGTTAAAAAGTGGTATTCTCCTGAAGAGTTTGATGTGTTAAATGAGTTTGCGTTAAGCGAGGGACTTGCTGGTGTTGTGAGTGGTCCGCTCATTAGGTCTTCTTATAAAGCAAATGAATTCTATGAAAACACCTTTTCTTAGCAAGCTTATTGGTGAAATAGTTTTTCTACTATTGAAGATAGGTACTTGTTTACCTAGTGTTCTATATTCATATTTAGCATGTTGCATTTCAAGCCTTCTTGTTATGATTGACTTTAGTCCTTCTCGTTACTTTGATAGAAATGTTTTTCATGTTCTCGGTTATAAACCTAAGAGCCGAGAATATTATCAATTTAAAAAAGAATATATAAAACACCAAGTACATTGCACCATAGAATCATTTGTTGGGATGATGTGGTCTAATAAAATTAAGTTTGATAAATCAAACCACAAAATTTCTGAACATATTCCTACGGAGAAACCCACTATTCTCATTACTGGCCATATAGGAGCTTGGGAGCTTTTAAGTGATTTACTTGAGGGGTTTAAAAACCCGTTGCTACTGGCAAAGCCAACAAAATATTTATGGGCAAACTACGTTTTAGATAAAATGAGATCAAAGAATGCGACTCGTATACTTTGGGTAGAGTCTGATCTTGGTTCTTATAAATCAATTTTGAAAGCTTTAAAAAACAATCAAGCAGTTGGGTTTGTTTTTGATCAAAAATCTAAAAATAGAAAAGGTCCGCAAGTTAATTTTTTAGGTTATGAGACAGACTTTGTTTCTGGGCCGGCTTTATTTGCTAGAAAAACGGGTGCTGAGATTGGTGAGATGTATTGTCTTCGAGAAGGTCGCTTTAAGTATTCATTGCACTCGAATTACCTCGATCTTGGTAATAAAATGAATGATGTCAATGCAATGACACAATTTTTGGCCTCAGAATTCGAAAAAAAAGTAAAAGAGTACCCCGCTCAGTGGCTTTGGCAATATCACAAATGGACCAATTTTAATTAATAATTCCATTGTTTTCTTCAATTATCAAAAAATTAATTTAGCGAATTTATTAAGAATATTGCTGCTAGGTCGATAGTTCCTATAGGAAAAAAGGAACCATTACATGGATAGCTGGCAGAAAAAATTAGAAGAGTCCAATAAGTTGATTTTTGTTGGAGAGTATAAGAAAGCAAAAGAGATTTTGTATGAGCTTATATCAAGTAGCATGGATTCACCAAACTATTTAGTGATTTTACGACTTGCCGAATTAGAAAATAAATTAGGTGATTTTGAATTATTTGTACAACAAATAAAAGAAAAAGCTTGGTCAAATGATTTGGTAAATCATATGGTTTCTCTTGTCAGTGCTCATCAAGACCCTGATTTTATTTTAGATGACATCAATAAAAACATATTAAATGATGATCAATTTGATCAAGCAGTCGTGCAATATTGCCGTGGGATTTGTTTTGAAAAAATGAAATCATTAAATGAAGCACAAAAGTGCTACGGTGAAGTTATTAAAATAAACCAGGAATGGTATCCAGCGTTTTTTGCTTTATCACAAATTCATTATCAATTAGGGGATATGAAAAAAGGCGATAATTATTTTTATATGTATGAAAAAAAATCCCCATATAGTGTTTACGGAAATATTGAAACACATCGTTTCTTAGCAAAGTTTTTCATGGAAAGAGAAGAGTTTACATATGCTAAAAAAGCAATTTTAAGTTTATCGAAGTGGTGGGAAGATAATAAAAATTACTGTCCTGATGAAATTAAAATTTTCGAATCTCTTTACTTAAGTAAGATCTCTTTTAAAAATGGTAATGTCGAAGAATCAAAATCTTTTCAATTAGAGGCGTTTGATAAAGTTAATTCATTGGTGCAATACTATGAGCCGTCTCAGTTTAATGTAGCTGTTTTTGTAGCAAAAATACTAGAAGAGAATAACTTTTTACATCAAGCGATTAATATTTATAAATGTATCATAAAATACGATATTAAAAATGATGCTCTTGTGTCAAAAATGGCAATGCAAATACTTACTAGTATTCCTCCAAAATCAGCTGAAGAAATTTTTATAAATTTTTATAAAGAATTCCCAAATAATGATAGCATTAGATTGTGTCTATTGATTTCAAGATTAAAGCAGCAGAATGTTGACATTGAAGAATATCTCTATCTTCGTGACAAATTGCTAACTGCATTGGATACAGAATCCAATGGATTTTATTTACTTGAAGATGTGAGTAAATTGATGCGGCTTTATGATAAAGATTATGAAGTTCATTTTGCAGCTGCTCAAGTTTTTACTAGGTTGCAAAGCCAAGTAAAAAGAAAATTTCATTTTGAGAAAATGCTAGATTGTGATCCTCTTGGCTCTATCACGAAAGTTAATTTTGCAGAGTATTTGCTTGGTGAGTCACTTTACTCTGAAGCAATGGATGTTCTAGACGAAGTTGACGTGAAGTTTATAAAATCAACGGAAGCTTCTGATAGATATAATTGGGTAAAATCAATATGTTATAACAGTGTTGGTAAATATACTGAAGCTATTCAGTTAATGGATATAAATTTAAAACAAGACCCTTGGAATATAGCTTTTTTACAGCACCAAATAGACAATTTAGAACTAGCTTCTGAAGACTCGTACACTGATGGAAAAAAAACCTTTAAATCTGACCCTGAGATTTTTAAGTATTTAAAAGCAATGGACTGGGAAGACTATTATAAAGAAACTTGTACTGTATTTGAACATAGGCATTTTCAATTAGCTTATCTCCGGTCAAAACTATTTTTTCTTTATCAAAAAGGAAATGATAATAGTTTAGACTTACTTTTAATGTGTGCGAAGGAGTTTTACGAAGATAAATGTATCAGCGATCTTACAAAATTACTGAATACAAATTATGATCATCCAGGTTTATACCTAACGATCGGTATGCTTTATAAATCTATGAATCAGTTAGAAAGTGCTTATAACTGGTTTAAGTTAATATTTGATTTTTCTAGAGATAAGTATGATTATGTTTTTTATAAAACATATGCAAGTATGGCTGAATGCTTAATGATGATGGGGCGTGAAACTCAAAAAGCGATAGAGTATTCATTGATGTGTATCGAGCACGATAAGGCAACAGACTCTGATAGAGAAAATATATATCAAACATTGGCTTTATGTTATTTAAAACAAGGTCAAACCAAAAAAGTAAAACCTGTTTTACATGAGTTACATTCTGAGAGCTTTACCAATAAATACATTAAAGGTTTATTTCATATGAGGTCAGGATCACAAGATGTGGGCAAAAAAATATGGAAGCCTTTGATCTCTTCTCAGGTAGACTCAATAAAAGAACACGAGTTTAAAAAAGATATTTTAAGACTATATTACGGTGAGCCTGCGTCAGTGGAAAATGTTGATATTAAGGTGTATAACTAATAGCCCTTCTCGTAAGCTATGGCATATAGTATTTTGGCTGCTTGTTCTTTTGCTGACCGGCCAGTCAGTTTTTTATTGACAATAATCCTCATGTCCTTCATATTCTTTCTAGATCGTTTCACATGACTAATGTAATTCGGGTTAGTTTGCTCATTTAGGGGGATAAAATGGGAGCTAAATGTTGTGCAGTATGCTCAAAGCAAAAAAAATCAATTTCTAGAGAATTTTCTTCTACGGCATGGTCTGTATTAGTTGCGTGGGAAGAAGTCTCATTTACAGATCATGAATCTCCAATGTGTGAAGAGTGTTACTGGGATTTACGTGAAGTACTCATAGATCGCTCAAAAGAAATTGATGGTCTTGTTGGTAGAGTTTTTACTCAATCTTCAGATTCTAAAGTAGCAGTTTAGGCTATTTAACCTTTAAAATTTCCTCTTGCTTCATTCCAGTTAAACTTTGGATACCTTTTATGAGTTTCCAAAAAGCAATCATTAAAATGACTGTACACGGCAGTGAAATAACAATAAAACTCACAATCATAAATTTTCCAACTTCGTTGTTAAAAGCTTCGGAGCCGGGAGCACTCACTACATAGTATTTAGCAAATACAAAGTTCAAGATAGCACTTAGAAAAAAGGATGCTCCGATCCAGTAAGTTATCTTTACAAGTAACGAGTCAAATTTTTCCATTTGAAATAGCTCTTGTAGTTTGTTTTCTATATTTTCTTTTTGAAATAATAAATCGTTATAAATAAACATTTTCATGATCGGGTTGCTTGAAGAAGCCGTAAATAAAACAAAAATTCCAATTAATGCTGGAACAGCAGCCTCTTTGACAGCAAACCAAAAGTTATCAACCTGAAACAAGCCAATCCCTCCAGTTAGTAAAACATTCAGCATTCCCAATACTGAAATCATATTGGTCTTTTTTTGTTTCCATAGGTCGATAAGGCCGTAAATTAAAGGAAAAAGAAGGGCTACAATGAGGCAAAGTAAAGGTCCAAGCTGTTCACTGAGTTTTGATAAAATAAGCGATGGTATGACAATATTAAATACTATGCTAATGAGAGGGTTTTCATTTTTTTGCATTAGGATTCCTTTTTTTTGTTGTGTGAAAACCTAAGAAAATTTTTAAATCGACTATTGGTTTTAGGTTTTTTTCATTGCACTTAGAGCACTCTTCTTTTGAAATAAACTCACTAGCTTCTTCTGAGCTTAAGAGCTCAAAATCTTCGAAGAGAATTTCAAACTGCCCTTTGCAGCTTGTGCAATTAACAGGCAAATATAAAGATGTTAACTGCAGATTATCTAACAGTTGGGGGATGAGGTTTACTTTGTCTATGAAGTGGCTTGGGCAATTACTAATGGAAACTCTTTTTTCAGGATCCATCGTATGTATTATTTCAAGCCAGCTATGAATGCCGTCTTGGTCCATGGATTGTACCTTGCCAATATCCAGTATGGTTTTGTCAATTATATAATCAATTATTTCAGGCACTTGGGTTTTAAGCTGTTGATCGGCATTTCCTTCAAAGGTGAGGGTCTGCCACTCGTCTTCTGTGGTTTCAGCTAGATATACACGCATGGTGAAATTCATCCTAGTTAGTTATGACACCATATCATTCTATATAAATAGTAAGGAGGTTTGAAGGTGATAATCATTTATGTTCTTCAGTAGTTCGAATCCTAACGTCTCGCGGGAACCTTATTCTCAGCACGAACTTTATCTGCTTTCTTATCTCTGAAGACAAGCTTAATCGGCACGTTAGGAAACTGTAGCATTTGTTTGAACTGCTTATTAATAAACTTTTTATAAGATTCCTGCAGAAGACTAGCAACATTACATTTAATGATAAACCGTGGAGGCATGGTTCCAAACTGAGTAGCATAATAAAAACGTGGGCGTTTGAGCATACTCTTATTCATTGCTGGCGTGTGTTTGTTTGTAATGCTTAATAAAGCTTCATTTACTTTTGCAGTTTGAACTCTCTTTGAAGATTCGTTCCACAGTTTTTCTACATATTGCATGGTTTGATGGACACGGTAGTTATTAATACATGACATAAAATAAATAGGAATATATTGATATTGCCCTAATTGCAGCTTAATAGATTTCACGACTTCTTTTTGAAGGTTTGTGGTTTTGTTTGTCATTAAGTCCCATTTATTGATGATAATCATTGTGGGTTTATGTTCTTGCATTGCAAAGCCCACCAGTCTTGCATCTTGGTCAGTAAAGCCATCTTGTGCGTCAATGACGACAACAACTAGGTCGGAGTTTTTAATACTTTGAAAGCTACGAATAGAGCTGAGAATTTCTAGTTTATCATGAATTTTTGTTCTACGTCTCATACCAGCAGTATCTACAATACGATATTTTTTATTATTATATTTCATATCTGTATCAACGGGGTCTCTTGTTGTGCCAGATACTGGGCTTACAATTGATCGCGTTGTACCCACTAACCTGTTAAGAAGTGATGATTTTCCGACATTTGGTCGTCCCACAATAGACATTCTTCTGAGTTCTTCACTAGATGAACCAGAGTCATTTACTCTATCTAGCTTTTCAAAGTTTTCAATAATGTGATCGCATAGCTCATAGATTCCACGGTTATGAGCTGCAGAAATATGTACAAAACTATCTATGCCAAGTTGATAGAACTCTAATGCGTGATGCTCTAGTTTTTCAGAATCAAGCTTATTGACAGCGTAGATGACGGGTTTTTCGGACTCTCTAGCAATTTTAACAAGTTCTGCATCATGAGCGTTTAATCCTGATTTTCCATCAAATAAACATATGAGCATGTCAGATTGTTCAATACTAGCGACAGTTTGTTGCCAGACAAGGTTAGTCGAAAAGGGTTGGAAACAAAAATCGCCTTCTTCAAATCCACCAGTATCTACAAGTAAGAACTCTTTGTCATCGTGCTTTGCGTATGAAAAGATAGTGTCTCTTGTGACTCCGGGTTGGTCGTCAACTAATGCTTTATTTGATTTGGTTATTTTATTGAACAAAGTAGATTTACCTACATTTGGTCTACCAATAATACTGACTAATCCTAAACTCACTTTTTCTCCGATTTCTTATTCGTTTTTTTTGAAGGACTATTCTTTGCAAGAATTTTGCTAAGTTTTTTATATGCTTTTTCAGCTGCAATCTGAGAGGCTAGTTTTTTACTGGCTCCGTTTCCGGTGCTGTATACTTGCCCAAGAATCGAAACTTCTACTTCAAATATTTTTGCATGGTCTGGTCCAGTGCTATCAATCATCTTATATTTTGGAGTTTCTTTATAGAGTTGCTGAGATAGTTCTTGTAGCCTAGTTTTATAATCAAGCTTACTCAGGAAGTCTATAGCTCCAGAAAATTGATCCTTGTAGAGTGCTTTGATGATTTTATGGCAGGGTCCAATTCCACCATCAATATAAACGGCTCCAATGACAGCTTCTAGTGCATCGGCAAGAAGAGAGTTTTTGTTTCGTCCTCCTCCTTTTGATTCTCCCTTTCCAAGAATGAGGCATTGGCCAATTTCAAGTTTTCTTCCAATCCCAGCAAGCACTCGCTCATTTACAAGAGAGGCTCGTATTTTAGAAAGATCGCCTTCAGGAAAACTCTCAATTCTTCTTAGAAGTGTATCGCTTATGAGTAATCCGAGAACTGAATCTCCTAAAAACTCGAGGCGTTCATTGTTTGGAATTTCAAACTTATTGCTGATTTTTAGTGGATCTGCTTTGGTTTCCATATTCTGTTTTAAAAAAGATCGGAGTTCAATGATCGCGGATCTATGGGTTAGAGACTCAATAAGTAAGTGTTCGTTTTTAAATTGGTATTTAATTCGTTTTTTTAGTTTTGAGATGTTTTTGAAGGTGCTAGCGTACCGTGACTCAACGAGGTCGTAAATTTTTGATTTATTTAGTTTTTTTGTTTTATTCGCAGCAGTCATCTTTATTTCCTACTGCCCTTTACGATCGAATCTCTCATGAAATTTGATGGTGAAGAGCCGTTTCCGCTGCTCATTATATAGACTTTCAGTGTATGTGCAAGCTTGCAATAGTTCTTTAAATACAGGTGTTTATATTGTTTTATGCGATTGAATTTGAAAAGCCTGGCTTTCACTTCTCCAATTCTTTTTGGTTTAGGCAGCTAATTTCTCGAGTTCTTTTTGTATGAAACAACAAAAAAGACTTTAATAACTCTTTGTCAGAGGTTTGAAGTTTTGTAGTGACGTCGTCTAAGTTGGATCCATGTACCGTCAGGAATATTTTTTGAAACCCTGAATGCATCAGTTGCTTAAAGAAATCACTTTGAAACGAAGTAATTTCACCGATTACAATGACGTCTGGGCGGAGTCTTTGGGTTTGTTTGAGTAAGTATTCAAAGTCGAAAGAACTACCGCCAGATAAAGGGTTTTGGTGACAATTTAAGTTAGTCCATAGCGGGTTCGAAGAAGATATCTCTGAAAATTTTTCAAGAATTATCACCCTGTGTAATTCATGGTAGTGGTTAACCATTGCATGTAAGAGTGTCGATTTTCCAGAGAAAGTTTCACCAAAAAAAATGCAACCTTTTTTCATTGCTATAGAATGACTTAAAAAATGTGAAGTTTTTGTTTTTAATAATGATGAAAGTTTAAAACGGCTAAAATTCAATTTCCGAAATTGAATACAGTAGTCATTAATCGTTATTGGGTGAGCTATCAAATGCCAACGGATATTATTATTTAAAATTCCACCAATACTAGGGTTTTTTTTAGACGCAATTTGATTTTGGCTTAAACTAAATTTATTAATATCATTAATGTTGAATGGATTAATTTTTTTAAGGGTTCGATACTCATTACTCGCTGTAATATAAATGATAGATTTATTGCTTTGAATCATGATTTCTGAGGCTTCAGCTTCTTTCTTAAACGAGTATTCAATGAAGATTTCAATTTCTGATGTGGTGTTACTCATACAATAAAAGGAAAGTCTTTAGCATTCGAAAAGTGTTGCACGCCATCGGCAATAAGCTTACGTGATCCTTTTGATCGTATATCGTTTAACTCTCCATTCCATACCGTTACATCAATGCCATGGTCTATGGCATATTCAGCTGTAGAAAGTGCACCAGACTTATTGTTTGCTTGAACGACATAAACAGCCTCTGAAATATGAGCAAGAAATTGATTTCGAAGAATATACGAATACCTTGGAGCACTTGCAAAAGGGTGGGGGGTGCTGATAATGCAGCCACCGCTTAGAGAAATGTTTCTAATAATACGCTCATGGCATTTTGGTACAATGTTGCAAACCCCACTAGGTAGTGCAACTAATATATTTTTTTGAACTGAGTTTTTAAAAGTATGTAATTGCGAGGCAATATCTATGCCTATGGCTCCCCCACTTGCAATCGTGTGGTTGGTCTCATTTATATAAAAACCTAGTAAACTAGCAATTTTCTGCGATGTGCTAGAAGTTTTTCTCGAGCCGATGACTGTGAAGATTTTTTTAGTAAGGACGCTAGTATTTCCAATAGCAAAAAAACTTTGATGTTTGTGGTTTATTTTAAGCTGAGAAGGGTAATGAGGATGTGATGGGAATATCCAATATAAAGATTGGTTCAATATTTTTTTGCAGCAGCAAATAAAATTCTTTATGTGTTGTTGTTCTGAATCTTCCTCAAATCTATAGAAGTATTTTGCTGGATTACTGCAGATGTCAAAAACGATATTTTGAATATTCTCATTTAAAAATGGGTGCTCGTGTTGTGTAAAAACCTTTGCCCATTGTTCACGTTTATTGGGCGTAAGAAATTTTGAAATAAAAAGGAGTTCTATTTTTTTTGTAAGGCAATTATTCATGACCTTGAAAGTACTATCGACTCTAAAAGTCATGAAGAGACATTTGTCTAGCCTGCAAAACGGATTGTTCTGTCACCAATCGTGACCTCTTCTTTGACATCTAAAATGTATCCTATAGACACATCTTTTGTGGTGTATAAAGCTTGAAAAATTCCAATTCTATAACCGTCAGCTTCTTTATCTGGGTATTCTTCAGTTAGGCCAACTCCTTTATAGCGTCCATAATGCGTATAAATATTTATAATTTGACCTTCATTAACGCCCTCATTTGATCCTCTGTCAATGATTACTAAATCACCTCTGCCGCCTAGTATGTGTGTTGGTGAGCTAAACCCAATGATGCTAGCATCAATATCATCACCGCTTATTTCAGACATTGTCTTTGCTTTTACCTGTCTTACAACTGAAAAGTATGGCGACACAATATCTCCAGGTAAGATGGCAGCATTATTATTTCCTGTGATCATTCCTGTCATGTAGCCATCGTCGTTGAGTTTTTTCTTAGCTTTAAATTGCCCTACAATTGTATAATATTTGCCAACGTCAGACCCATTTCTATCTTCAACATCATCTTCTTGTCGAAGAATATTATATGTCTCTCCAATTTTTATTTTATCATTTTGTGATTGAAAAATAGCAGTTCTACGAATAACAGAAATGGGCTTCCCATCAAGAGATCCAACATGAACACCTAACACTTCGGGAGTTTCTGGAAACACAATTGCTGGTAAACGTACTTTAATAGTATCTTTATTACTTAAACCACCAGCAAAAATAAATTTTTCTAAGATATCTGAACTAACATTAATATCGTCTAATTCAACAAGTTTCTTTTCAAAATCACTTACATCCAGAGGGTCTACTGCTGCGACATTTTCGTCTATTAATTCATTATTTGATAACCTATCGCTGTCAATAGGGTTTGTGTCTTGATTATTTACAATTTCCATAGACGGTGGTCTAGAATTATCACCGGGAAAAAAGCGTAATACTTTACCGGGGTATATAAAATGAGGGTTTCTAATATTTGTGTTAAGTGCCCAGAGTTTCTTCCAGTAGTTTGGTTCATCTAGTAGCTGATCGCAAATATCAAAAAGGGTATCTCCAGGTTTGACAATGTATTCTATTGGAGCTTCACCTACAGCTAATAAGCGTGCCGTTCCCGGAATGCTAGCAGTACCACCAAACTCATTTGGTTCAGGTAATTGGCTTGAGGGTGGGGGAGTACTATCATCAACTTGAACCAGTTCGGTCGACTCATTATCGTAGATATTACTTTCAGAACTAAAACTTTCTGAAATGTTATCCTCATTTGAACTGTTAGATACCTCTGGATTTAGGTTTTCTATGGTATTATTTACATTTTCGTTTTCAATATTTTCTGAAACACTTGATGCTGACTCTATATCCGAGTTTTCAGTATTCTCATTAATTAACTCATCGTTCTCTAGTTGAGAGTATTCTTGCTGTTGTTCTTCTTGCTGCTGCTGTTGCTGTTGTTCTTCTTGCTGCTGCTGTTGCTGTTGTTCTTCTTGCTGCTGCTGCTGCTGTTGTTCTTCTTGCTGCTGCTGCTGCTGCTGCTGCTGTTGTTCTTCTTGCTGCTGTTGTTCTTCTTGCTCGCTGTTATCAAAGTCATCGTCAATGCTTTCACCTTGGAGCAACTCAGATTCATCGTCTTTAGAGGAGACTGTTGAACTATTAAGGGCTTCTTCTGTTTCAGAGTCATCTACAAAGTTTAATTCATCTTCGCTGTTCAACTCATTTTGAGCCAACAGGTTAGCGTGGATAAGAATTAAAATAAAAAAAAGTGTAATCTGTTTCATGAATGAAACTCCCTATGATCCTTGTATTTATTATATGCTCTGTATAAAAAATAGTCCAAGTTCACAACGCTACTTATGTTGAATCATTTTAGAAAATAGCAATTTATACATATAAAGGTTAAGTTTTTAGAATGTTACGGAGAGATGAATGAAAGTTCTTTTTTTACTTTTATTGGTAATATTCACAGTGCAAAACAGCACAACCTTTGCAGAAGAGATGCACTTTGCTTCAAACTCTTTTGGAAGTGTGGGGCTAGGCTTAAAAAAATTTATTCCTACTCAAGGAAATATTCAAGAGCAGGTTTTAGTGCCAAATGTTGGGTTGAGCTTTGGGTATATACAAGAAAAAAAATGGAAGCTTAGTATAGGTGTTGAATTTGATCACCTTTCATTATTAAAAGAAACAGAAAATACGGATGCTTTTTTGTATTCTGTACTTCATAGAAATCAATTTTTATGGCGTCTTTATTACCCTTTTTATTTGAGTGTTGGTGCTTCATTTAAATTCAGTGTTTTGTCATTGAATGAAAAAAGTGACTTTTCAAAGGACTCTTCATACTTATTTTACACCTCTCCAGAAGTGGGGATAACATATTTTAATCACTCAGGTTTTTTCTATTCAATACAAGTTGCATACAATTACAATACTGTAACGAATAGCTTTCATTATGGAACAATATATCTAAGTCTTGGAAAACTATTTAATGGAAATTAATGCTTTTTAGATCCTTGAGTTCGTTCGACTTTTAAAACAAAGTTTAATTGCTCAACTTTATTAATGACCATTTGAAGCTGCTGTAGGCTTGTAAGTGATAATTCAAAGACAAGTAGACCTGTTACACCTTCGTCAAGCTTAACATTTGCACGGCTTATATTTACTCCACATCCTGCAATTGTTGAAGTTACTTGAGCTAAAATCCCGGGGTTTTCTTCGGTAATTACTTTAATACTCGCAAAGTGTTTGCCGCTTGATTGTTGTTTGTCTCCCCAACTTACTTCCACTGCTTTTTTTGGATCAGAGACTAAGCCCTTTTTGCAGTCTGTTCTATGTATGGTTACACCTCTGCCACGAGTAATAAAACCAATAACATCTTCACCCGGCAGCGGATCACAGCACCTTGCAAAATTCACTAGCACATTTTTTATGCCAGATACCGTAATTTGAGAGTTTTTGCTTTTTTGAATATTTGGTTTAATCGCACGAGAAATATCCATTTCTTCAGTTTTGATGACCCATTTATTAGTAGCAGCAGACTTTTTGATAAGTTCTTCAGAGTTTATTTTGCCGTAACCAATTGCAATAAGTAGGTCTTCAAAATTACTTTCACGAGCATATTTTACTAAATTATTGCCTTCTTTTAGACTTTTAATTGTATCAATATTTACATTAATCTTTTTAAGGCTTTGCTCTAATAGTTGATGCCCGAGTTCTTTGCTTTTTTCTCGCTGTTCAGCACGTAAAAAAGATCGAATTTTATTTTTTGCTTTTGATGTGTGTACAAAATTCAACCAATCTTTGGACGGGTTTTGGTTTTTTGACGTGATGATTTCAACAATATCTCCAGACTTTAGGTGTTTTTTAAGCGGTGCCATTCTTCCGTTAATCTTTGCACCCGTCGTTTTTATGCCAACATCAGAGTGAACTGCAAATGCAAAATCTAAACAACTCGCTTTTCTAGAGAGGGAGATAACATCACCTTTAGGTGTAAAGACAAAGATTTCATCTTCAAATAAATCTACTTTTACGGCTTCTAAAAATTCACTGGGATCTTTTAAATCATTTTGCCATTCCATAATTTGTCTTAACCAGCTAAATTTTTCTGCATTTAGAGCGGTGTTTTTTGTTTTTTCTTTGTAAGACCAATGTGCAGCAATTCCAAACTCGCAAATCTCATGCATTTCTTTAGTTCGGATTTGTATTTCAACGGGATCACCACTTTCATGGATGACAGTTGTATGAAGTGATTGATACATATTTGGTTTTGACATTGCTATATAATCTTTGAATCGATTAGGCATTGGTTTCCACATAGAATGCATAATGCCCAACGCTTCGTAGCAGTCTTTTACTGTGGGGACAATAACTCGAAAGGCAAATAAATCGTGAATATCTTCAAAGCTCACTTGTTTTTCAGTCATTTTTTTATAAATAGAAAAAAAGTGTTTTGGTCTTCCATAAACTTTAAAATCTTCAAAGCCATATTTTTTTAGTTCGATTTCAATAAGGTCTATAATTTGTTGTATATAAGATTCTCTAGCGGATTTCTTTTTTGCAACATTCGTTTTAATTTCATTATAAAACTCAGGCTTCATAACCCGAAGGCATAAGTCCTCTAGTTCACCCTTAATTCCATAGATTCCTAACCTCCCTGCAAGAGGAGCGTAGATATCGAGTGTTTCCGTTGCTATTCGAAGTTGTTTTTCTGGTTTTAGATGATTGATTGTCCGCATGTTGTGTAGTCTATCTGAGAGCTTAATAACAATGACACGCAAATCCTTAGCCATTGCGATAATCATTTTTCTAAAATTTTCGGCTAGTCTTTCTTTGTTAGATTTGAACTTAATTTTTGAAATTTTTGTTAATCCAGCGACCAAATCAGCAACTTCTTTATTAAACTCTCTTTCAATGTCTTCGAGAGTGACGCTAGTATCTTCAACGGTATCGTGCAAAATTGCAGCAAGAACCGAACTAATATCTAGTCTCAGTTGAGAAACAATACCTGCGACCGTTACAGGGTGAGATATGTAAGGGCAACCTGTTTTTCTTGTTTGTCCACAATGAGCATCAGCCGCAAACTGATAAGCTTTTTTAATACTCTCAAGTTCATGAGATGACATATATGAAGCTACTTGTTCGCTTAAATAATCAAAAGCAAGGTCTGGGTCGGTGAAATCTATCGCTTTGTGTCTGAAGTCATAACTTTTTTCTTTTTGGATAACACTCATGATTTTTTAGGTCTCAATGAATTTAGTAACTCTGAATTTTTAAACTCAGAGATGAGTTTTTCGCAATGTTCTGTTCCTTGTGATTTTGAAATTAGTTTTGAAGTATTATTGTGAATAATTATGTCTTCTAGACTTTTGTATGCACTTTCAAATTTGTCGTTAATAATAAAAAAATCATATAAAAATGAGAACTTCAGCTCATTTTTAGAAGTATTAATTCTTCTCCACCTTTTATCAAAGGAGTCAGTGCCCCTGTTTTCTAGTCGAGTCCATAAGTCTTCAATGCTAGGAGGCAGGATAAAAATACTCTTTTGATTCTCAATGGAGTTTTTTATTTGTTGATACCCTTGGACATCAATTTCCAAAATTGGTTTAAAGCCTTCTTTGATTTCGGTTTCGATCATTTCTTTTGACGTGCCATAAAACTCACCAAACACATTGGCCCATTCAATCATTTCACCATCTGCGATGAGCTTTTTAAATTTTTTATGATGGACAAAATGAAAGTCCACATTGTCTACTTCAACGCCTCTTTTTGATCGAGTCGTATGCGAGGTCGCAATTTTATATTCTGGATGGTTTTCCATTAGCCGTTTATTAAGGGAGGTCTTACCGGTGCCAGAGGGGGCAGAAACTATAAAAATTTGATCAATGCCTTTAATGCTGGTCTTCATTAGGCAGTCCTTTAGGTAAAAATTGAAATGTCGTTATAACAATATTCGGCTGATTTTGTCCTCTTATAAACTTATTTTTATGAGATTTATTACATTCGCCAAAAATGAAAATGGTGTAAAAATAAACAAAAAAAATCTAATGTTATTAGCTGTTTATGTTTTTGGTGATTTTACCTAGATTCACTGATGTAACAAATAGGCTATGATAGGTGTTATGGCAGAATCATTTAACTTAGTTTTACATATTATTGCTGGCCTAGGGTCTATTGGTTTGATTCTTTGGGTTGTGAAGCTTCAAAAGAGAATGAAGTTCCAAAAATTATTGATGAAATCAATACTAATGCCTGATGCAAATATCAAAGTAAGTGGCAGTTTTAGTAAACTCTTAACTCAAGTCTGCGATAATCTACAAATTGAGTTGGTGTGTGACTTAAAACATAGTCAGACATGTATTTTAAGCTTAGGAAATTGGGTGCGTGAAATTAAACGGAGTGCTCCAAGAGCTTTTAAGCTAAAGTCAGAAAGTGGAATACTTGCTTTGAGTGTTTATGGAAGAACACAGATAAATGAGAGCAGTCTAAAAAATAAGATTAGATTTTTAAAACCAACCAAGTTTGAAATAAACTTTATTGAGGAGAAAAATAAATGAGAATGCTACTTTTAGCTTTAGGGTTAATGATGTTTGGGTGCGTTTCAGTACAAGAACAAAATATGCGTTCTATTCAAATTGATACAAATAGTCCTTTAAAGAAAGTCATATGGAGTGCGATTACTAAAAGTGGTGCTCAAATGATAAAAGCTAAAGAATGGATTTCAAAAAATAAAAACTGGAAGGAGACACAGTCGATTCTCTACCAATACCTTGCAACACACCATCCGAGATTACCTAAGAATTTACTCCGCAACTCAGCTCATTTATATACATACATTCAACACCCAGCTTCTATTCGGTTGATGTACGATATGGTCAACTCATCACAAGAAGAATCTAAGAAAGCAGGATGGACTATTGCTGCAGAGCTTCCCACTAAAGAAGTTCGTGAGTTTATTGAAAGACAAGTTAGTCACTTGATTATCAATGAGCGTGATGCCGAACTTAAAATTCCAGAGTTAGCAAAAGCTATTGCAGCAAATGATGTGAAATCAAGTTATTCAATTTTAAAATCTGGTTTAATGGAAACAGGTGACATTGAGTTTGCAAAAGCTATGGTTTATATGAAGAAAAAAGGTTCTTCTCGAGAATTTTTAGAGTACTTAATTCAAGCCTCACCAGAAGAGTTGAGACAATTGAGCATCAAAAAAGTAAATCCTTTGACGGCTACCTATATCCTTAAACATATGAAATCTTTTCCTCCTAGTATCTCGAGTACAATGTTTTCTTATTTATTTTATTATTCTGTTTCAAGATACCCGGCATTTTCCGAGTTAACTTTTGAAATTTTTGATCGTTATGCTTCCGACTCTGATCAGGTGTATATATCAGCTTTATTAGCTAGGATGCCTAAATGGGTGCAGATTGCATTTGTAGAAAATACTAGACGAAACATGAACATTACAAGAAAAAGAATACTCATCGGCTTAAAGAATTCGTCAGCTCTTCCTGATGTTATTGATGAAATATCTAATTTAAGATTTTAGTCCAAAGAGTTATTTCGAAAAAAAATCTTTGGATGCTTTTCTTCGGTATTCAAAGATTTTTTTTAAATCCCATTTTATGAGTAAATAGCCAAAAAAGGCTCCAATCCATCCGAGTGGAAGTTTATACAATACTCGGTCTACCATAAGTGTGCCTTCAGACATCTTTTTAAACTCATGAGTGTGATGCCATTTTTTATATGGTCCTTTAAGTTGCATGTCAACAAAGGTGGTGACAGGTTCCCAATCAGTTATTTTTGTTCTCCATTTTACAGGTATACCGTGTAGTTTGAGTTTGTAATCAATGAGAGTGCCGGTTTCAATATTGTTCGTTGATTTACCCAATACTTTAAAATTTAATTGAGCAGGTGTTATTTTTTCAAGGTTCATTTCATCACTAAAAAAATCCCACACTTCACCTTGGTTTTTAGGAAGCCATTGATGTAGTTCCAGAATAAGGTTTTTTTGTTTATAGGCTTTTCCGTAGATGTTTTTTAGTGTGTTGGATATTTTTGTGTGAGTGAATTTAAAGCCGCTAGATACCGCATTTTCGGGTTGTGCATTTTGACCTGAGTATACAAGCTCAGCATTTTCACCCATAACTATTCTTGCGATAAATTTTGGAAGAATAGTAGGATTGATTCTTCCACTTGCTTTGGTCATCTCTAAGTGGAAGTCTTTTTGTAAAGTGCTTTCCGGGCTGCAACCATTATAGACTTGATTTCGTTTATTCTGTTTAGATGCATGTAGAAATAGATCGACGGCATCTTGTATATGTATCCATGCAAGGTGCTGTTTACCGCTTCCAAACTTTGCCCCTAAGCCAAGGTGGTAAACATCAGCCAGGATTGGAAAAGGCCCACCAGACCTACCAAGCACCATTCCTAATCTGATAATAGCTGAACATGGGATGGTTCGGGGTAGTGTGTTTAGAGTATCTTCCCACTCGACGCTTAGTTGGGCTAAAAAACTTTTACCTGCTGGAGAGTTTTCTGTCACTTTTTTACTGACATTACCATAGTAGCCAATGCCAGAAGCTTGTACCCAGCTTAGAATATATTGTGAAATGCTTTCTGTGGCTTCAATGATTTTTTTTGAAAAATCAATGCGAGAATTTCTAAGAATTTGCTTGTAAGAGGAGTTCCATCTTTTGTCCATTACACCAGCACCGCTTAGGTTAATGACATGAGTAGGTCTATCGATGATAGAAGCTGGTTTTTCAAGAAACCTATCTAATGAAACAATCTCGCAAGGGTAAGATAAATAACCTTTATATTGACTAGGTTTTCTACTGACTACAATAATTTTTGTATTGGGGTTATCACTAGAAATTTTTTGTCCAAGATGTTGCCCTAAGAACCCTGTGCCACCAAAAATTAAATACTGCATTTTAACCTCACGTATTTCTTTATGGTAATTTAGGAGAGTGTTATTTACCAATTTTCACCTAAGAAATTTATATATATGTGTATTTATTTTGCTTAGATAAACGTTAATTATTAATCTGTACTTAATTTTTTCTCATTCAAAAATGTTACTCTATAATCATGAAGAAATGGACGATATTTTCAGTATTGAGTGGTTTTGTTTTTATAGCTAATATTGGTTTATTTTGGTCTTCAGAAAATCAAGTGCTGGCACTTGAAATTGAAAAATTGACTGGTAAAACGAAGCTAATTGTAGAGGCTGCTAAATCGCAGGTAGGTAAAACCTTAATCTATGATCCATCATATCAAAAACTAAATTATCCTAATGGTGATCTACCGGTTGTAAGAGGTGTTTGCACAGATGTTGTTATTCGTTCTTTAAGAGCTGTTGATATAGATCTACAAAAACAAGTGCATCTTGATATGAAAAATCATTTTAATTTATACCCTAAAATATGGGGTTTAAAAAAAACAGATAAGAACATAGATCATCGACGTGTACCCAATTTAAGAATCTATTTTAAAAGGTTAGGGTGGTCTTTGAAGGTGACAGAGAGTTCAATTTTTTTGCCGAGTGATATCGTTACTTGGACTCTCTTAAATGGTAGAGAACACATAGGTATTGTGTCAGATGAACGCAGAAATGATAGATTATTGATTGTTCATAATATTGGTTCAGGTACTGTTTCTGAAGATGTTTTGTACGATTGGAAAATCACGGGCCACTTTAGGCGTAATTGATGTTTTTGTTAGGTTTGTAATCGAACAATCGAAGTAAGTGTTTTTATTCATACCAAGCTATTTCTGTCCTAAAAAACCAAATAATGGATAAAAGCAACTGAATTTATTGGTGTTTTCTTTTTTGGTGTCATGTCTTAAATGAGTGAGGCTTTATGAAAAGTATTCCTTTTTTGGTGGATAGACGTTATATGAGTTTTTTATTGAATTAAACCATGAAGTTTTAGGAGTAGCTGTTATAATCTCTACTTTATAAAATAAAGAAAGTTTCCTCTAATGAGTCAAAAATTAAGTGCAGAAGAGTTAAAAGAACAAGCTTTAAAATATCATAGCAAGTGCCCCGCAGGAAAAATTGAAACAATCCCGTCAAAGCCTGTTGATACTCAAGAGGATTTAAGTTTAGCTTATTCTCCAGGAGTAGCCGCACCTTGTCTGGAAATTTTTGAGAATAAAAATTTATCTTATAGGTATACAAGTCGGTCTAATCTCGTTGGTGTTATTAGTAATGGTTCAGCAGTATTAGGCCTAGGTAATATTGGACCTTATGCTTCGAAGCCTGTGATGGAAGGCAAAGGCATGCTCTTTAAGAAGTATGCAGATATTAATGTCTTTGATATTGAGGTAGATGAGTCTGATCCTGATAAGTTTATTGAAATTGTGAAGTCTTTAGAACCAACATTCGGTGGAATTAATCTCGAAGATATTAAAGCTCCTGAGTGTTTTTATATTGAAGAACAACTAAAAAAACTGATGAACATACCTGTATTTCATGATGATCAGCATGGGACAGCGGTAATTACAGCCGCTGCTTTTTTAAATGCTATTGAAATTACAAAACGTGACATTAAGACTGTAAAACTTGTCGTCAATGGTGCAGGAGCAGCTGCAACTGCTTGTACGAACCTATTAATCACGCTCGGAGTTAATCCAAATAATATTTTGATGTGCGATAGTAAGGGTGTGATTTATCAAGGCCGAACCAATGGCATGAACGAGCACAAACAAAAATTTGCAATCAACACACCAAAGCGAACATTAGCTGAAGCTTTGGAGTCTGCTGATGCATTTATTGGAGTTTCAGTGGGTGGTGTGCTGACAAAAGAAATGGTTTCTGCAATGGCGGAAGCACCTTTGGTTTTTGCAATGGCAAATCCTGATCCGGAGATCCTTCCTGAAGATGCACTAGAAGTAAAGCCGAATGCTTTAATGGTGACTGGAAGGTCTGATTATCCAAATCAAGTAAACAATGTTTTAGGTTTCCCGTATATTTTTAGAGGTGCTCTAGATACTCATTCTTCTCATATTACAAATGGAATGTTGCAGGCAGCTGTTAAAGCTCTTGCAGAAATAACAAAAAAACCGGTTCCGCCACGTGTAAAAGATTTTTATGGCAAGGGCGAAGTATTTGAATTAAGTAAAGACTATTTGATTCCAAAACCAAACGACCCAAGAGTTTTAGTTGACGTGTCGATGGCTATTGCAAGGGCAGCCTCAGAAGAAAAAGTCGCTAAAAAACAAATGGACTTTGATGCTTATCAAAAAGAATTATGTGAATTAGCCGAAAAAATTCACGGTTACTCTATTTCAGATTTATATTAAATGAATATTTGGTAGGAATCTAAATAAAAAATGCCGAGACTCTATTTTTTGAGTCTCGGCATTTTTTTTATGCTTTGTTTTTATCGTGGAGCATGTTGACTAGAGAAACTTCATCTAAAACCCTAGTCGCTTTTGGTCCGTTTTCTAAGTTAAGAACGCCGCGAGGACACACCGAAGAACAGACTCCGCAACCTACGCAAGAAGCTCTAGAGATATCTTGACCTCGTTGTGCGTACCACCTTACATCAATTCCCATTTCGCAGTAAGTAGAACAATTACCGCATGAAATACACTGGCCACCATTTGTGGTGATGCGGAATTTTGAAAACCATTTTTGTAGAATCCCTAAGATTGCTGCCATCGGGCATCCAAATCTACACCATACTCGACTGCCAAGTAGCGGGTAGAAACCAACACCAATGACTCCAGAAAATGCTGCTCCAATAAAAAATCCATACCATTTTTTCATGCTAGCTGACAAAGTTCCTAAAATGCCACCGCCATAAACTGAATCGAGCCAAACTAATATTGTAGTAATCGTTATTAAGACAGTTACTGAGTAGATCATAACTCTTTCGGTTTTCCATGCTTTTAAGCTTTTATCAGACAACTGTCTATATGGGTCACCTAATGTTTCAGCTAAGCCACCACAGCCGCAAACCCATGAGCAATACCAGCGTTTCCCATAAAAATAAGTCAGTAATGGAGTTGCAATAGCAATCATGGCGACACTCCAAAAAAGCATAAAAACACCGACATTTCCCGATTGTCTTAAGCTAGCTACACTCCCTGGAAATAAGGCGTCATATTTTAAAGGCCAAAAATATGTGAAATAAAATTCTGGTTGATTTAATTTAGCTAAAAAGCTTGGGATAAGATAAGAAAATACTAATTGAAAAAACATCACGGATAATGTTCTGACAGTTTGATACCTCGAATGACGGTATTTGAGAAGCATTCTGTAGCCCATCACCAACACACATGCTGTATAAAAAGTTCCATATAAGAACCATTGGTCAGCAGCTTTAGCTCTGAGCATGTAACTGATAGGGTCTACCATTCGCACAAGGTTTTCTAATAGGTCTGCGTGCCAATAGAGGCAAACATAAAAACTTGTAAATAGTATTCCAAAAAACCAAGCAGTGCTGCCTTTTGCGGTGTGTTTCATCATCATGATGAAATTATTTTTAATTCCAGCTGTTTCATAAGCATATGTCTTGCGAATAAAAACGATCCCGCTCAACATGCCAATTCCAAAAGTAGAGATCAAAAATACTTTTGGGTATTTAGCTCCTCCACCAAATAAAGCCACGAATAACATAAATAAACTTAATGCAAAGACACTAAGCCATATTTTTTGTGGACTAGATAACTCAATAAACTTCTTATCACTAACTACTGAATTCACAACGACCCCTTTGTATTACAATCAACGAAATTATCTTCCTGAGAAACGCAAACCTTTTAAAAACCCTAGACCTTTTTTTGACTTTAAAGAAATATTCTTACCGTACTTTGTATTGAAAGAAGCAATGATCTCTAGTTCATACTTCTTAAAAAACTCTGGGTCAAAATTAGCGTGGCCAAACTGTTCTAGAACTTCTTTTATTGTATTTTTGTTTTTAATCCAATCTTGAAATACATGATGTCTCCCTCTAATTCCAAAGAGGTTTGCTCCAACAAAATGTTGTGTGTCTTTTTCGAAATTTAATCTGATGGCAACTTCTTTTGTTGAGCTTTTCCAGAAAAACGATTCTTGGTTCTCAGGTGGGTTTGGTAATATGGTTCCGTATGTTTGGTATTCCACGTCAAAGAATTTTGCAGAGTTAAACCAAATCCCCGGATCATACTCTTTGGGTTGATCGCAAATATGTGATGCTACAGTTTCACCCATAATCTTTCCAGTATACCAAACGGCTTCAATAGGTCTTCGACCTGCTACCGGTTTTCGTATCTGTGCACAATCCCCAATAGCGTAGACGTTTTTGATGCTAGTTTGGAGGTTGCTGTCTACAAGTATTCCGCGATCTGTTTCAATCTCAGTGCCACTTACAATTTGAGTGTTTGGGTGCACTCCAACGGTAAGTCCAACAAAATCAGCATTGATGGTGTCACCCTTATTTGTAACGATTGCTTTTACGTGACGACTACCATCATCAATGATCTCTTTTAATTCTGTAGCATAACGCATTTCAACATGGTGTTTAGAGATATGGTTACCAATAAAATCAGAGTCTTCTTTTGGAAGAACATTGGTCCAAAAACCATTTTCTCTCACAAGCATAGTAACTTTGATGCCACGAGTTAAAAGCATTTCCACCATTTCTATGCCGATGAGTCCCCCGCCAACAACAACAGCATTCTTAGCATTTTTTGTTTTGTTCTCCATCGTTGTTAGGTCTTGGAGGTGATAAAGCCCTTGAACACCTTCTAGGTCTTGACCTGGCCAACCAAACTTATTAGAACATGACCCCGTAGCAATGACTAAACTATCGTAAGCAACACTTTGCTTATTAGAGAGTGTGAGCACTTGGTCTTTTGTATTTATATTTGTAACTCTTGATTGAATAAGGTCTATTCTATTTTTTTTCCAAAAATCGTAATCATATGGTTGAGTGTCTTTGACAGTCATGTGTCCCATATAAATATACATAAGAGCTGTTCTAGAATAAAATAGGGGGTTTTCGTCAGAAATCATTGTGACTTTATGATCCGAACGTTTTCGAACATGCCTTGCGGCAGTGCTTCCTGCCACTCCATTTCCAATAACCACAATGTGTTTCAATCTACGCCTCCTTTGTATTGAATAAATTTTATATCACAATAATTATTTTAATTCTTTCGAATTGAAAGGTATTGGATAGATCTTTATTTCCTTAATATCTTTCTATTTTATCAGGTTTAATGAGTGATTTTCAATAAAATGAAATTGAATATTTGCTCATATTTGGAGATCTGCTACGAGATAGCTTATACTTAGAATATCTTTTTTTGCTTTAACAAAACATTTCAGCCAGTGAGAGCCCGCTGATACCAATATACAGAGGAGTTTTTTAATGATCAGGAAATCGCTGTCTTATTTAATAACAGGTGCTTTTGCTTTATTTATAGCTCAATGCCAATCACTAGAGTTTTCTAAGTTTGAAGATGGTAATGCTGGAGATACTAATATAAACGGTAGCAACCAAGGGCAAGGTGTTCCTTTTAATGAAAACTCTGAGGCACCAAGCAATTCTGAGGCTGATTCTTTAGCGGATTCTTCAAGCTTTGGATTGACCCCATGTGTCAAAGAGTATCTAGAAAACAATAATCGTGGAACTTACGAACCACCAAAAACAGCTAGCAGCCTAAGTGACTTTATCGACATTGACTCTATAAGAACCTATGAACAGTTTTTAGTTCTCGGGAATTTAATTCTTGGGGAAGTTGTAGAGCCCAATTCTGGGTTTGTAAATTACTCAGCACTGCGTGGTCAATTTTCATCTCAATGGAAAGCTCTTATAAAAGGGCTCTCGATTTTAAAGCCTGATTCGTTAAGCACTGATCAAAAAATATCCTATTGGACAAATGCATATAACCTTTCCATGATTCAATTTATTGTAAATAACCCTTCAGCAACAAGGTCAAATTTACTTGTTGGGTCTGAGTGGGAAGTTTTTGACACAAAAATCCCTGATGAAATAGGTGGAAATAATAATGTTTCCTTGAATGGTATTGAAACTGGAATATTGAGACTCGGTGAAACACCAAAACAACCATTTCCAAATGAAGAAGTTGTTCAAAGAAAAGAGCCAAAACTCCATGTGGCACTGGTATGTGGTGCAGTGGCATGCCCGAAACTTAGAAACTTTATGTACCCAAATAACTCAGCTGACTTAAGCCAAATTCTACAAGAAAACTTATTCTTATTTTTTAATGATTTCAATCAAGTGAGGGTCTCTGGGTCTAATACTAGTATCTCAAGTTTGTTTGCAAGTTGGTACAAAGAAGACTTTCTTAGGCTAAGTGGTGGAAATTTAGGAAATTTGAGCCAGTATGTACTGAGTGAGTGCAGAAATGATAAAGCGGTGATTGATAGCAGCTTAAGAAGCTCAGACCTGGCTGAGTGGGGCTATAACTGGGTTGTAAATGATATTAAAAATATTTAACTATTTGACGAAAAGCCATACAACTTCTCCAGTTAAAGAAAACCCGTGATTATGAACGTCTTAAAATCATGCACTAAACCCGCTAAAGTCCTATAAATAGCAATAAAAGCTTTACAGTTCTTATTATTTTGCATATTTTTCTAGCACTAAACACTAGGAATATGACATGCTTCTGATTATAGGATTTTGGGTTTTAAAAAGTTTGCTTATTTCCACCATGTTGTATCGGTTGAGCCTGTCCAAGACTCCACAACGCAAACTAGTCAGATGGAGTTTCAACTTCAGTAACACAGAAGAAGTGCCTTTAGTTTGTATTCAGATACCAGTCTTCAATGAACCAAAACATATCTTAGGAATTTTAGAGTCGGCGTTAAAAATTGAATGGCCAAAGAGCAGGCTTGAATATCAGATTCTTGATGACTCAAACGATGAAGAAACAACTAAGCTGATTCAGCAATTTATTCGAAGAAAAGAAAACTCAGAAGACTCTGTACAAATAAATCATATTCACCGCTCAAATCGCGAAGGTTTTAAGGCTGGAGCTTTGAACCACGGGCTTAAAAAAAGCGGTGCAGATTACTTTGCTATTTTTGATGTAGACTTTAGGCCTGCAAGTGATTTTCTTTATGAGATGATGCCATTGTTTGAGTCTAAAAACTCTAAAGTGGCCGCAGTACAAGCTGCGTGGAGTTATTATAACCAAAATAAAAACTACCTTACCAAAATTCAAGAAATACTTTTAAATATCCATTTTCATATTGAACATTTTGGTAGGTTTCATCGTAAACTGGCATTTAATTTTAATGGGACCGCGGGAATATGGTCTAAAAAAGCACTTCAAGAACTAAATGGTTGGTCTTCAAATTCCGTTTGCGAAGACTTACTTTTAAGCTACAAAGCACAAATGAAAGGTTTTAAGCTTGTGTTCGCCGATCATTATAGATGCTCTTCAGAACTGCCAGAGACATTTCATGCTTTTTTAATCCAACAAAGAAGGTGGGCTCTTGGCTCAGGTCAAGTACTTAGGTTGCTAGGCAAAAAAATTGTGAAACATCAACAATGGTCTCTTTACCAAAAACTAGATGTTCTTTTTAACTTATTTGGCTATGCAATTTCTACAATCGCTGGTTTGATGATCATTTGCTTGCCGTTTTGGATTTTATATTATGCAAACTTTATGGCCCAAAGCCCCAATATAAATTTATCCGCTGTGGTTGACTTAAGTGTTTGGGTTATCTTTAGTGTTGTTTATTTTCTTTTGTTTGCTTCAAAAAGAGCACAACCCAACACTGCAAGTATTCCTAAGAGGCTTTACCGTGCATGTGTACTCTTTTTGTGTTTTCCTTTGTTGGTTACGCAGATAGCTATGTTTTATTGGAGAGGGCTTTTCGCTTCTACTAAAAAACATAAAAAATGGCTTGTGTTTCATCGAACACCTAAAGGGCGTAAAGGCAGTGTATTTAAAAGGTCAGACATGATGGTTTCATCTTTTGTTGCAATGATTTTTGTGGTGAGCAGTGCTTTGGCGTTAAGCCAAAAATTGTACTTTATTGCTGGTGTCTTAATGTTTAATATTGCCCTTATTCTTTATGTCTTATTTAAAGAGTATTTGAATATTGACTTTGTGAAAACAACAAAACAAACGGAAAATTTAACAGCATGAACTACCCTAGACGTAAAGTTTGCCACTTCAAAAACATTTTATCCATATTTGTAATTTTGTTTTTTGCCGAAAGTGCATTTTCTAATGGATGGGTGAAAAGTAAATATGATTATTACTTTAAACTTTCATATGCCCATACAACGGGATCATTTATCAGCGATGATTCTAATCTTGGTTTTGATCAAACTCTAGAGACTGCTGGCCTATACGCAGAACAAGGGCTTGGTTTTTTACCTTGGACTTCTCACTTTGCTTTATCATATTCGTATAAAGCTATAGAAAGAAATTCTACGACTTTAAATCATAAACATACAACTGGTGGGTTTACAGATCTCTCGATTTTTCATAAGAATCAAGTGGTTTCCACTAGAATCCCTAGAACAAAAATTAATTTAAGAGTCGCACTAACCTATGGCCTCAGCCTTCCCACCTCTTCAGAAAACCTGAGGATTGGAATGGAGTCTGAGAGGTTTAATGAAGTGCCTTCGGGTAGTGAACACCTGATCTCTTCTGTAGATCGTGGCAAGCTTGGCTTTAACTACGAACTTGGAATGACATTTGGCTATCAATCTTATTGGCTAAATTTTGGGCATGGAGTCAATCCATTAGCGGATGGAACTTTTAGCTCTTATAACGTATCAGCCTCGATAGGAGCTGGTTTGCCGTTTCAGTCTTGGTTTCAATTGAGTGCAAAAAGAACTTTTACACCTGGAGATACCATTGGTGGCTCAAGCGAGGAGGTTCGAAACTCAAAGCAGACAAGTCTAACAGCTAGTTTAGGGGTTACGGTTTTCAAAGGCTTAGCAATAGAGGCTGAATATGCATTAATGATGCAAAGCGATGAACGTCAAGAAACAGAAAACACTTTTGGATTTGGGCTGAGCTATCGAAAACTCTAATGCAAAAAACTGCTTTATTTTATTGCCAGTCTTAAACGAGATTGAAAATCTCAAATGGCTATTTCCTAAGATATTACCTCACTACCAAGTTGTGATGATTGATAATGGTAGTACAGACGGTGGGTTAGAATACGCTAGATCAATTCCAGAGCTTCATACGACTACTTGTGCAGTAAAGGGTTACGGTGGAGCAATTCAAGCAGGTGTGTCTTATCTAAAGTCTGAACACCTCATACGACACGATAGTGTATTAATTGTTTTCGATGCTGATGGAAGCTCACCTGAGGATCAATTAGATCATTTTTATCAAACTGTAAAAGACCAAGAGAACACGTTGATGATTGGGCAACGCACAAGCCAGGAGCAAGGAGCTATGCCACCTCATGCTAAGTTTGGAAATTGGCTACAAACTTTTTTAATTTCTGTAGTTACTGGTTATCGTTATAGTGATATGGGGCCCATGCGGGCTATGCAATACAGGGTTTATCAGCAGTTAGGCTTGCAAGATAAGAACTGGGGGTGGAATGTCGAAATGCAAATTAAAGCTATCTTTCGAAGAGTAAAAATCCTTGAGATTGATATTTTCTACAAAAAAAGAAAATATGGAAAATCAAAAATAAGCGGATCACTATCGGGCTCTATTAAGGCTGGAATTAAAATATTGTATTGTGTATTTTATTATGGAGTTTCAGAGATCTTTAATAAAGTTGCAATACATGCGAAAACTAAAAAACACACCTCTTAGAACCTACTATTCTTGGTTGATGATAGCCTTATCCTACTGGGTGTTCATGTCTTGGAAAATTTCGGATCAATTTTTTGGTGAACTAAAAAACTCTTATTTCATTTATATTTCTTTTATTTTCGTTTTAGGTTTTTCTTATATACCTGTTGTTTTTAAATCTATCGAAAAGCCAAGTTGGAAAACAGGTGTCGTTTTCACAATGGCAATTGCATTAGGAGTCCCCTTTGTTCTGGAGTCAGATCACATTCGATATATTTGGGACGGACTGAATGGAGCAAACGGTATAAACCCTTATGCTTTTGCTCCAAAAAATTTGGAGCAATTCTACGAAGTGTCTTGGGCAAAATATATTAATCATCCACATTTACCAACTATTTACCCACCATTAGCACAAGTATTGTTTCATATTAGTAGTTATTTAAATCCATACTTTTGGCCTTTTTTGTTGGGTGGTGCTGGTCTTGATGAGTTTGTGCCAACACACACATGGCAAATATATATTGGCTGGAAGGTGTTAGTCGGTGTTTTGGCAAGTCTGATGATTTATATCATCAGAGATTTTGACTGGCATTTAATTATTTTCAACCCACTTTTTTTATTGAAAGGATTGGCTAATAGTCATCTTGATGTAGTCGTTTGTATCTTACTCATTATTTTTTTGAAGAAGGTTCTTGATACTAAAAAACCTCTTCTGTATTTTTCTCTTATATTATCCATGGTGCTTATCAAGTGGTATCCGTTGATTTTTTTCCCGTTTTTATTCATATATGGTCATAGAAAATATGGTTTCACAAAGAATGTTTATAGTTTTTTAATGATCGCTGTTGCGGCTGGTTTGTTGTGTTTTAGTTATTATTCAAGTTCAGGAGGTAATTTTTTGTCTTCTGCGATGCATTTTTCAAAACACTGGTATTTTTTTGGTTTTCTACATAGGTTTTTGGCTGATTTCTTGTCAACGTTTATGGATAACAGTATTGGAGTTGATAAGGCTCGAATTGCGGTTAGTTTTCTTGGGTTGATTTACGCTGCTACTTTATTTTACTTTTACTGCAAAAACAAACTATCAATCAAAGCATCTATTTTGTTGATGTCTACTGGTCTTCTGGTTTGTTCTCCAACTTTGCACCCATGGTACCTCCTTCTTTTATTGGCAGGAGGTTTTCCATTTATTTCGAAAATAAACTTTATTTGGGTTTGGTCAATATTATCTTTATTGAGTATTATATATTACATCATTGGAAGTGATCCTTATGTATTGAGATACCTAGTGTATTCTTTCATTATTTTAATCATGTGCTTAGACCTAAGAAAAAGCATGGGCTATTCGAAAAGGAGTTATTTATGAGTGTTGCAATTGCTGTCTTTGTAAAGACTCCAGACATCTCACCCATCAAAACTAGGCTTGCTAAGGGGATTGGGAAGGCAAACGCTTTAGAGTTTTATCACCGTTCTATCAAAGCAGTTCAAGAAACTTTAATTGAGTTTAAATCATTATTGCATAAAGATGGCATAGAATGCTCTTTGTATTGGTGTCTTGCAAAAAAAGGTGGTGAAGAGTATTGGGATAATTTTGAATTGATTTATCAACCAGAAGGCGGGCTTGGTGATCGCTTGGGTCAAATTTATTCTCAGTTAAAGCCTTTGCATGAGCAAGTATATTTTCTAGGATCTGACGCCCCTCAGTTAAGTGTAAAACAGTTGCGATCAACACATAATGCATTGATCAATTCAAAAGATTTTGTTTTTGGCCCTGCTTCTGATGGTGGTTTTTATTTATTTGGCGGTAAAAAAGCATTAGAACCTAGTTTATGGCAAGGCGTGTCTTATAGTGAGTCTACGACACTTGATGAACTAGAAACTAAACTAAAAACAGTAGGTAAAGTTGGCTTGTTGGATGAAACATTAACAGATGTTGATCATGTTGAGGATCTTAATCCTCTCCTTAGTTATCTATCGAATATGAAAACTCATGGTTCTCAGATGAATTTAATGGAGTGGATTAAAAATCAAAATCTATAGTACCGATTTATTATAAATCGGTACTATCATAAAAAGTATTACTTTGATTCGTTTAAGTCCCAGCTATATCCCATATAGTCGATGTCAATTTTTTCAGTGACAAACCCTTTAAGGTTATCAGGTAAATGTCTTCTTAATACATTTTTTACACCTTTTCCCCATTTTGCAAAATCCGACTCATACCAACTAAATATTTTGGATATTTTTATGGATTTTTTTGAAAACTGATTTCTCGTGGTATCTACCAACCAAGCTGTCATTTGTTCGTCTAGTTGTTTATTTAGCTTTGATGCTACAAACGCT
Organism: Oligoflexales bacterium; assembly: GCA_023301465.1. Classification (GTDB taxonomy): domain Bacteria; phylum Bdellovibrionota_B; class Oligoflexia; order Oligoflexales; family JALZUQ01; genus JALZUQ01. The sequence goes on along the minus strand of JALZUQ010000035.1, from coordinate 7,016 downwards.
TCATTTCTTAAAGGTGGGCAAGAGATAGATGCACAGTTCACTGCAGCATGAATTCTATAGTCTTTGTACATAGGTCGAAGATATGTGTGTTCGATTGGATCTAGTGCTTTAATTTTTCCACCCAATAAATTAAAAAACTCAACTCTCCAAGGTTTTTTAAAGAGGCTTCCAATATCTTTGATGCTGTCTACCGGATAATTATTGATGATCAACTTAACAGTAAATGCATTGTATGCATTGATGAGAAAAGCCATTTTTTGGTTTTTGTTCCAAGTCCCATATGTATTCACGCTTACTGCTGCGATTGAGTTTAGGTACTTATTAAATTGGTGACTTTTGCTCGCTTTAGTGTCTTTTTTAAGTTGTTTGTATTTAACAAGGCCTTTTGAGTCCATGTATTTTGATAGTACGGAAGTTAAGGCTTTATGTTCATGGTCGAACTGTGAAAAACCAATAGAACTAAATAGAAACATACTTAAAACGAATAGATGACGCATTATACTGAACTCCTAATCTTATAAAATAGTAGTTATATTTATATCAGGGAGTGCGTCAGATAACAAGTTGAGTGCTAACTCAAATGCTTATAAACATTTTCCGTATCAATGATTCCTATTTTTCTGAGGTTGTTTTATAATTAAGATAAACTGCTTGTATGAGTTATTGAAACTTAGAGCGATTAATACGCGTATCATTAACTGGATAAGGTGAATGGATAAGTTTTGATGCCATAGCTGTTCAAAATATCAGATTTATAAATGATAGTAGTTGTGATGCGTAAGAGACTTTAGAAGATGTCTATGTACCTATCATTAAAGCTGGAGTAAGAGCCCGATCTACGCCTCAATTTGACCTAATGCTTAAGTATGCTTTTGTCTTTTTGTTAGGTTTAGATGATAAATATATGTTGTCCCAACCTTCTGCCAAACAGCATGTTCTCGGTATTGGTTTGGATCTGGTTTATTATTCAAGTAGTTATAGCTTTGATGGTGATGAGTTATCAGACGTTGCCGCCTTTCATCTTTCACCTATATAGATTGCAAATATTTCAACAATTTCAAATGTTAATAACAGTAGTGATAATGATGTAGGTTATCTGCTCGGAGTAAATTTTGGATACAACTTTCATGGTTTTATTTTAGAGCTTGGAGCATTTGCGAGTGCATAAGACTCTAAGGTGTTTATCTGGCAATTTTCAATTGGGTGTTTTGGTATTTATAAAATCTTAAGTAGAAGGTAGCTTTTGTGCTTTAATTTAAGTTCTAATGAAAATAAAAAATGTGCCAGACAAAATTTACTTTACAGCCTAAGAGTACTATTTAGAGATAACTATATTTAGTATGCCAAATCGGCCGAATTCTTGGCGGTATGACATAGTCGTTTTGACATATTGCAAAAAGTAATTTTGCCGTGATATAAAAATAACATGAAACTTAGTCACACACCACAAACAACCGCTTCTTTAAAACTCCTAAAATCACAAGTATCCCAACTTGGATCACGTTATTGTTTAGCAATTGTTATTGGAGCACTGGGTTCGTTGGTTGGGCTTTTACCCCCGAGACTTTTGATTTACTTTACCGATGGTGCAACCTTAATTGCAAATGGACAAACCCTAGATGTATCTAGTTTATTAAAACCATTAATTGTTTTTGGTCTAGTAATTGCTGGGTGTTTGTTAGTTTCATCAGTGGTTAGTCAAATTGTAGAGGAGTGGTTGACATTAAAGGTCGAAGCAAGTCTTAGAATACAAGCATTACAATCCATACAAAAATCAAATGCTCGATCGTTTGACGAAAGTCAACGTGGAGATTGGTTGACTCGTTTGTCTATGGACTTACGGAGTGCTCAAGACTTCATAACGGTAAGCATACCTTCTCAAATTCAGAGCTTTGTCACCGTAATTGGAATTACGATTCTTTTTTATATTCATAGTCCTCTTGCTGCGACAATATGTTTGATAACTGCAAGTTTAGTTGCATTTCTTAACCTGTGGATTCAAACCAAAGTAAATCCACTTTTAGAATCATTAAGAACAACTCACGGTGAAATATTTCAAGGCTTTATGGAAAACTATGAAGGTTTTCGAACGGTACGAACTTTTTCGGCAGAGTCTTTTATGAACAAAAAATTCAAAAATAAAATTGACAGTCTTATTTTTTCAAGCATGAAAGTTGCGAAAATCATTGGGTCATTAATGGGTGCGAATTCTTTTGTGTCTCAAGTTCTTTTAACGGTTTGTTTGTCTGGAGCTGCATGGTCTCTAAATCAAGGTCAACTTGGATTGAGTGAAGTTCTTGTTTTTCCTTTTTATATTGGAATGTTTTATTCAAGTGCTCTTTCATTGATTGGTTCTATTTTTGATTGGAATCTTTACTTTATTGAAGGTGGAAGACTTGCATTGTTGCTTCAACCTCCAAAGCAAGAAATTTATCAAGATCTAGATCATCTTTTAGATAATAATCAAGTTTGTAGTATTGAAATTAAAAATATTCAGTTGCATACCACTGACGGTTTGATGCTGATGGAGCCGTTTAATTTTGCATTAAAAAACGGTAAAACAACGTTAATTCAAGGTCACTCCGGTTGTGGTAAATCAACTTTTCTAGAGTTTCTGAGTGGTTTGCGTAGTGCTGATTTTACGTCGATGAAAGTCAGCACACAAAATTTATTCTCTTCTAGTTACCATGGAATAAAAGGCAACTACTTACCTACAAAACTTGCTGCATATGTTGAACAAGTTCCATTTTTGTTTCAAGGCACCCTAAGAGAGAACATAGAGTTAGGTCAGGATTACTCTGAGAAAGAACTTCTTGATGTTCTTGAGCAACTAAACTTAATGCCGCGATTTAAGGATAAAGGTGGGTTAAATTCATTAATCCATGATCAAGGAAAAAATTTGAGTGAAGGTGAAAAGTATAGAATTTCCTTAGCTCGTGCATTATTAAGCGATCGAAATATATTACTTCTTGATGAACCATTTGCTTCTCTGGATGATTTAAGTGTGAACTACGTAGTAGATGCTCTCAATAAAATAAAACAAGATAAATCAATTTGTCTTGTTTCTCATATTGCTCCAAAAAATTTGGATGTAGATCATCATGTTCATTTCGAGTCTTCAAAAGTCTCGAACATTAATCCCAATCTTGCCGATTCAACTGCAGATGAATCGAACAGATATATTTAAACACTCAACGGAGGATAGAGTAATGATCAAGTTAAACACGTTATCAGGTAACACAGAAGCTGGAAAAACTACTGCTGCAAGATGCGGTCGTAGATGCGGTCGTAAATGCGGTCGTAAATGTGGTCGTAGATGTGGTCGTAGATGCGGTCGTCGCTAGACAATCCTAAGTTTGTCTAACTTAGTAGATGGTGTCATGAGTTGAGTAATCTACTTATGACACCTACTTCATCTCAGAAATAAGAATTAGGTATTAAAATGGATAAACAATTCGGTGTTGGTTTAGAACTGCCATTTGAAATCGCAAATACAGAAGGAGTGGATGACCTGATTAGTCAACTTCCTTTAATTGAGCTTATTCCGGAGAGTTTTTTCTTTGGTAAGAAAGCCTCTTTTCTTGAAACGCTTCAACGGTCAAATGTGCCAGTTGTTATTCATAGTGTGGAAATGTCGGTTGGTTCGGTCGGTGAGTTTCATCAGAGCCATCTTGATAAAATCAAAGATGTTATGAATCAGGTGAACACCGTTTTTTATAGCGATCACTTATGCTTTACAAAGTACAATGGAATTGAGATGGGGCAGTTAACTACTTTGCCTTGGACAGATAATGTTTTTAATGGAGTGTGTGAAAACATTTCAAGAATTCAAGATCAAGTTCAGGTTCCGTTTCTTATAGAAAATATTACCAATAGATTTATAGTTCCTAATTGCCCATATAGTGAAACTGAATTTATAAATAAAGTCTTAGAAAAAACTGGGTGTAAGATGATTATGGATCTTGCAAATACCTATATTAATAGTGTTAATTTTGGTTTCGATCCCTATAAATGGATTGATGAAATTAATCTCGGCTCTGTAGAGGGTGTACACCTTGCTGGTGGCAGCGAAGAAGATGGTGTGCTTTATGATTCCCACGGGAGTAATATACCAAAACCTGTATGGGATTTATATGAATACCTAGTTACAAAAAAGAAACCTCAATTTACGATTGTAGAAAGAGATCAAAATATTCCAACCTTTAATGAACTCATTCATGAAGTAAATATTGCAAATAATATACTAAATCAATCAGATATAACTATTTACCCTAATGCTTTAAATCAAATGAAAAGTGGGGTGTCTGTAGTATGAATGATGCACTACTAAAAAGTGTGAGTATGTTAATTCGTCAACCAGTTGGGTTTGAATTAGCTGATAGTCTTTTATTTGATGGTTTGAATAGTTTACAAAAAAACACAATTGAATCACTCAAAAACGATGAAGAACTTAATAAATACGGAAACGAGCAAGCAGAAGGTCGTTGGGACGATCTTTGGAAGCGACTACCAAATTTATTTCGATTTATTGATAATGGTGCATTATATGATTTTTGGCAGGTTGTATATGAACCATCAGCTATTCGTATTAGCAGTGATCATAATGGTAAAAATGAATATTCTAGACAGTTTCTTGAGTGTATTAAAAACAACTTAAACCATCATGTATTTCAAGAATATTCAGTTTGGTTAAAAGATCTTTTAAGTTTTGAAGATGCTGTTTTAGATATGTGTAAGGCTAGTGTTGATCAGATTTCAGGTAAATCTTTAGTTTTTACCAAAAAACCATTTCGTGCGTTAAAGCAAGAATTCAATATTGCTAAGGCTGTTGAAGCATCAAAAAACGATAAAAACCAACCAACAAATGTTCGACCTGATAAAGAAACTCAGTATTTATTATTTGTTAGAAATGAACTTCAACATGAGCCAGATTTATATTGCATAGAAGAAAATGTTTACAAATATTTACAAGATCCAACCACGTCCAAAATAAGTGAATCTCAGTTAAACGATCTAAAAGAAGTTGGGCTGCTTAACTAGTTTTTATTCTCGTTCAGTAGCGGTTTCATAGCTTAAAAAAATTCAATATTTTAAGAATATATTGATAAAGGTCGTCAATTGTTTGAATCTTGCTATTGTCATCTTCTGCAATCCTTCTTGTGGACTGCTTAGAGAGAGCCAACCTATGGGTGTTCTTACTGTTATTGCTTAATTATGTCTTTATGTTGTAAAATAATAAATATAACTCATGAATTGATTAAATCAAGGAATTGAAATGAACATGCAAGACTTTAGCTTCGATTTAAAGAGTCTTCTTCTCGTCCTTTTTGGTGATGTGACGAATATATTTATGCTTAAAGTAATATTAGCAAGTATATGTGGTTTTCTATTTGGAGTAGAAAGACAAAAACGCGATAAACCCTTTGGTGTAAGAACCTGTATTTTAGTTTGTGTGGGAACAGCATTTTTTATTTCTATAGGTAAGAGTCTTACTGGGGGTGTTGCAGACCCAACAAGGGTGTTAGGTCAGGTGATTACAGGTATTGGTTTTTTGGGTGGTGGTGTTATTTTTTCCCAAAATGGTAATATTAAAGGAATTACATCAGCGTCAGTTGTCTGGATGCTTGCAGCGGTAGGTGCAGCTATTGGTCTTGAGCATTTTGGTAAAGCGATTTTTACAACGGTGTTTGGTTTAGCGATTCTTATTTTTTCTGATAAACTTGAGAATTTCTTTACTAGATATTAAAGGTGCTCCTGTAGGCTGTTATTTGATGTTTTTAAATTATCGGATAGTTCTTGGAAGTGTGTTCTTAAAGGGCGTCCATGTTACTAAAACTTATATCTGGCTAGTGATATGAGTACAAAAAAAGTTGCGGCCAAAGTTGGTCTGTCCAGATCGTCTGCTATTCGTCGATTGCAAGCGATGGGAATATCCAAGGCAGGTCATAGGTGATGACAGCAGTTGCTTTTAAATTCCTGAGTAATCGGACGTATATTGTAAATGAAAACAGTTGTGTTTCTACTTTCAAATGTGGGGGGTGCAAACATTAACTAACTTGCAAACCTGTTTCCACTGTCTTATTGTATTAAAAATAAGGAGATTTTTAGATGTTACGTTTGTTGTTGTTACTTATTCTATTTATAAATACTTCATGCCGTGAACGAGATACTTCTGATTTAAGTGCTATTGATAAACGAGATAGCTCTTTTAATGGGCGACAGTCTTATCAAATATATGCTCAAGTTAAAGATGATATTGAAGTAGTAGAACTCTCCAAGTCCAGTATTCTTTTGAAGCTTCGAACTACAGACTCCGGAGTAAAAGTTGTTGATACCTCAGGTTATGACAAGGGGTTAACATTTATGAATTTTCTCAGAAACCAGACTAATAATTTTGGTCAAGGGCTAACATCTAAGCTTGTTAAAATAAAAGAAGAACATGCTGAGATCAAACTTGTATTACCTTTTCAAATCCAAGACTTACAGCCTAAAGAATATCTTAGTTATTATATGTTTTGTAAAAAGCTTATTGAAAACAAAGACACATCAACAACAGAACTAATTCTACTTGAATACCGTGCTTTAAAAGAAAATAGTAAGCTTCACAAAGCACCTAAAGACACTCAGGCTCTTTGTCAGTGATTGTGGTCTACCCGCTAATTCGCGGTCAATATTAGTTTTATGGGTCAGATGAAAGAAGAATCTAAAGCAGAATTTCTTTAATGGAATAATCACAATATATTACCTCAAATTGGACGCCTAAAGAATCAAGATGTTTTTGTTCATTTACTAGAAAAGAAAAAGAAAATTTTTGCTAAAATTTGATCTGTAATTGGGCGGCTCTAAAATCTACCGCCGTCAGTATTCTTTTGTCGAAATAGCCAATATTTCAAACTGAGTAAATATGCTCTGAAATGCTCTTCAGTCGGGCACACACTCCAAAGAAAAAGAATCATTTAGATTCACGCTCTAACGTGAACGTAGCCGTGATCGTGATCAGCTCAAAGAGCGGTGAT
>JALZUQ010000034.1 GCA_023301465.1 Oligoflexales bacterium | reverse complement strand
GACCCATAACAAGTCACGTACGACACCAATCAACCGACGGGAAATGACACTACATAACAAGGTAGATATCTCATCAGTTTTCATAGGGTGAATGGCCAATGGATTGAGGAAATTCGATGATATTTATTCTGGTTCTTTAGAGTTTAACTGAAAACCGCTTCACCATCTTATGCAGCTTAAAAAAGTGAGTAGATATAATTTTTTAATGACAAATACAGACCCATAACCTCTTTGTAGTAAAATTATCTTAGAAATTCTAATTCGCTAAAATAAAAACGGCCTAAGAAATCCTAGGATTTTGATTCCTGTAAGACCGATGAGAAGTGATTCAATTAACTGAGAATATCTTAGATGACTACGAAGATCTCCGTCTTCAACAATCAAAAGTTCTGTTTTTAGATTGGTACCCCCTTGGACCTCTATACCATTAACCACTAAACTTCGTAACAGTCTTGAAGGTATGAAGTTTGTAAGACCAACCACCTGAACACCGTTAGACCTAAGCATAGAGCAAACGCCTGAACTACATGTCATTGATAATCCAAAGTTCATTTTTGCTAAACTTTCTCCTATATCATCAGCTAATTTCTTGTCGGCGTTTTTGATTCTCAGTACGGCTCCACTGGAGAGAAGGTTTGAATTATGATTAATTCTAACGGGGTGCAAAACAGTAGTCATACCACCATCATAGCGTTGATCTCCAATAACAAAATAAGTATGCCCGCCTTTTTTAAACCCAACTATGATATCAAGCGGGTTATAATCATCAAACAAATGTTGAGGTTTAAATTTCCCCTTCCAATTCGTATCCAGCGAGACTTTTTTATAAGGAACTATTGCTCCCCAAATTTTTTCATAAAAGAGTTCACAGTCTTTTCCAAATAAACCTGACGGTAATAACCCTAAAGATAAAAGAAGGAGTAAAAATTTGATATAACTTTGCATATTACCTTAATCATATACTATTTAGTTTGATAACGATATTTATTTTCATTCCAAGTTTTCAGAAAGGTATATCAAAAAGAATAAGATTCTTTACTGCACTCAAAACAGTTCAATGGATGCCCCTTCAAAGTTTCTTTTTTGATTATGTATAATCATCTTTTTTGTGAAGATTACCACATTTATTTCTAATGCAATGTGCCCGCCTGAAAAGCAATTCAGAGCATATATACTCAACTGAGTTCGTTCTCGAATTTTCATCGCAAAAGAATATTCAGACTGGTGAGTGCTGAAATCGTTATTCTGATTACTATTTTAAATGAAGTGGCCACGAACAACTTATAAGGCAACACTCAGCAAATGGTAACTCTTCCAACACACAAAAACACAACTCACTGTTTTCATTAAAAAACATTTTACACAGTCAAGCGAAAGCAAAGAAAGATTGTTCCTAGTCGTGTTTTAAGCTAGCAAGGTCTCTGAGTATAAAAATTGGAGTTTTTTTGATGTATCAAATATGGGTTAAAGTATTTTTATTAGCAATCCTACTATTATTCCCAACTCTAGGATTTTGCGGTCAAAGTGACATCATCAATGAACTGGAATCACAAAAAAACACATTAGAAGAGTTTTTAAATTCATATAAAAAAAGCGTTCAAGAAAATAATTTTAGCACTACATTTGACAATAGAAAAATATACAATTTTGAAAGGTCCATCCGACTATCACTGAACACGTTATCTTCAAATACCTGGAGAGAATCAACTCACAAATCTGCACAAGATCTAAAAACTGTTTTATATGAACTAGTAGAACTATTTTATGATAACTTTATTTTTGTCGATGTAGCAAGCAACTCTTTAGTATTACTTTCTGAGGTAAAAGGCTTAAAGAACCTCACCTTACTACACTTCATCCAGATTTATAAACGACACATCGAACACGAAAGTGAAAAAGGAATAAATTACACACTTAAAAATCTAATAAAATACCATGAGGCCAGCACTGAGAGTGTTTTTGAAATCATTGATTCATTACTTAAAATAAATAACCAACTCCTAAAAGAACAAGCCATTGAAGTCATCCATCATTTTATAATGAAAAACAAAGAAAGTATCCCAAAATTAAAAACGCTTTTAAAAGAGACACATATTCACTGCCTACTTGAAATGAGAAGTTATTATAGTAGAAACACTGAAGTAAACACTCAAAAAAACAAAGAGAAATTAGAACGAGTTGATACATTAATAAAAAACCTTATACTTATAGATAAACAAAGTATTTTGTTAGGTTCTCCAGAAACTCTCGACAATGAACACAGTAAGCAACAAGAGACCGACAACAAAGAAACACTAGAAAACCTACAAATCATAGCTAGAAATACGGACAAAAATTTAGACGATAAAAGCTCAAAACTTTTACTCAAAGTAGCTAAATCATCCATTGATAGCGAAGACTACCCACAAACGACTATCTTTCTTGCCCGTAAAATCATTATAGAAAGAGCGAATTCAGAATTACAAAACATTTCTATTTATTCTGAAAATTTTATGGAAAAAATGGAGTGCTTTATAGGGTTCGCAGGTATCTCTAAAAATAGTCTCGATTAAGCCTCAATCCTAAGTTTAAAAACCTCTAAACTAAAGTGTGTGAACGCAACGACACTAATAAAAAATGTCAGTATAAGACTGGCAAGATCTCTTTTATACTCTTTCGACGCACGCAAGACACCTCACCTTAAACGACAATAACTATAGCAATCTTTCTTTATTGAAGTATCAAAATATGGATAACCATATGGTCACCAACTTTCATCAAACTGGAAACTTTTAGTAATTATTGATGAACAAGAGTCTGCGGAAGAGCTAAGCAATCTCTTTTGTTGCCCAACCCTGATATGAAACAAATCAAAACCATCAAGTACCACAATAAGTCCTATGAACACGTTCGTCAGTTTTTGGTGGGTCAGTTAAATAGAGATATTTTTCTGGTACATTGAACGGTTTTTTCAATGCAGAGTACATTTCCTGGAAAGGATCAAAATTATTTTGATAAGCTTCGTCGATCACATTTTTAATTTGATGATTGCGAGGAATGATCTTTGGATTTACTGAATGACATAAAGAAAAATCTGGGTCTAAGTCTCTCCATTTTTCTAAAAATACATTTAATTGTGAATTTTCAGTATATAAACGCTTATCTCCATCAAACAAAGCCTCCAGTTTTGTAAAACTAAGCGTAAAATCTAATGAGTTTGATTCAAGATATTCTAAAAACATCTGAATAAGTGTCTTTATTTCTTCATTTAAAAATGAGAAACCAAGTTTGCGTGCAAAACGCATTTGAATTTTTAAATTAAAATCTCGAAACACTACATTGAATGTCTCACTAATCAGCTTTCTTGCAGTAGTAATATCTTGACGAAACAATGGGAGCAAACTCTCTGCAAGTTCAAAGCTATTCCACTGTGTGATGGCAAGTTGTTGATCATATGCATATCGGCCATTTCTATCAATTGAGCTAAAAACCTTACTCCATTGAAAATCATCCATAAAAGCACATGGCCCATAATCAATTGTGATACCAGCAATTGAGCTATTATCGGTATTCATAACACCGTGAATAAAACCTAAAGCATACCAGTTAGCAACCAATTCCATCTGCTGTTTTGCAAATGCAGTTAAAAATTCAATACAACGCTCTGGTAAATCTTTGCTTTTGACCTCATTATAATGCCTCTGAATAGAGTAATTCAAAAGAATCTCTAAGGCTTCGTGATCCCCTTGATTCGCAAAATATTGAAAAGTCCCCACTCTTAAATGACTCTCTGCTACCCGGGTTAAAATAGCACCGGGCTCATAGCCTTCATGACGAAGAAGCTGCTCATCGGTTTTGACAACACAAAGGGAACGTGTCGTAGGAACACCTAAAGCATGCATACCCTCACTCACAAGAAACTCTCTCATTGCTGATCCTAGAGTACACCTTCCATCACCACGCCTAGAAAACCGTGTTCTACCAGAACCTTTTAATTGTAATTCTAAACCATTAATCTCCCCGAGAAGATGGGCTCGGCCATCACCAAGCTGAGGTACAAAATGTCCAAATTGACTTCCGGCATAAGCGGTAGCAATAGGTTTAGAGCCCGGAAAAAGCTTTTGCCCAGAACAAAATTGAACTTTTTCATGATCGTTTTTAAAACCAAGCCCAAGCTCGTTTGCCAACTCATCATTAAAAAGTATCATTTCTGTATTTGGAAATACTTCAGGTGAAATATGCTCATAAAATCGCTTAGGCAATTTCGCATAAGAATTCTCTAACATAGGCAATGCTCCTCTACTGATATGTACTACCTGTTCATCTCACAAAATAATACTAGAAATACACCTGTTATTTATGAGCTTTGGTTAATTTGCTAGAAATAGCGATTTTTACAACGAATTCACGTAATGACAAACCCATTTATTTTCTATAGGTGTTCAACCAAATCCTCTTTAGGCCGACTGTTGAGGATTACTCACAGGCTTGGAATAGAGATGAAAATCAGTATTAAAGCAAGCCAACCTCACCTAGCCTCATCTAAATTTAGATGGGGTTTTTTTTATGCCTACTGGCTTGACAATGCTTCCCATATATAGGAATATCTTTGATATGAAGATTGCACGTACAGCTGAATTTGAAAAATGGTTTAAAAAACAAACCGAAAAATCAAAGGCTCAGGTCGACGCAAGACTCAAAAACATCGAGCTTCACAGTTACTTTGGTGACCACAAATCCCTTGGCGGAAAACTCTTAGAGCTCAGGTGGAAAAACGGTCGGCGAGTTTATTACACTTTACTTGCAGCAGACTGTTTGACATTAGTATTACTTGGAGGAATCAAAAATGCCCAAAAAAAAGACATCGAAAAAGCAAGAAAACTCCTTGACAGGGAAGTCGACAGCTAAAGCCTATCAGCCGGGTACTGATGTCAGTATTCTAGGACTAAGAGAAGCAATCATTGAAGCCTTATTCGAAGCTGATTACGATACCTTTAGAGGGTGTATCGCTATTCTACTCGACAAACAAAACTACCAAGACATCACTGATGAAACCGGATTATCAAAAAGTACTCTTTACCGAATGAGTGAGCCAGAATCTAACCCTACACTCGAAAATGTCTGCAAAGTTCTAAGCTATATTAATAATCTTCAAGAGCTCGAAGCGGCATAATAACCGAGAAAACATTGCCCAAATAACCATCATGTGTGGGCACTTCTACAAAGCATAGCAATTGAGCTTACTTTTTCATAAAAATTTGTATATATGTACTAAAATACTCTAAATTTAGGTTAAATATGAAGTA
>JALZUQ010000033.1 GCA_023301465.1 Oligoflexales bacterium | reverse complement strand
CCTATACCTGAGCCTATACCTGAGCCTATACCTGAGCCTATACCTGAGCCTATACCTGAGCCTATACCTGAGCCTATACCTGACCTTATACCTGAGCCTATACCTGAAAATGGAATTCTAGGAGATTTAAATAATGATGGTGTTTTAACCTCTGCAGATGCTTTATTACTCCCTCAAATATTAGAAGAAGGCACATTCGTTGCGAAAGCTGATATTAACCAAGATGGAGTTGTTGATTTCTTAGATATCAGTGCACTTAATCAACTTATAATTGACTCAGCAGACCTTAGGGGAGATGTAAACAAAGACGGCGTGGTAAACGCTACAGATGCTACAGCACTTATACAGCTATTAGCACGAGGTACATTTTCTCCAGAAGGTGATATTAACCAAGATGGAGCTGTTGATTTCTTAGATGCCAATGCACTTAATCAACTTATACTTGATTCAGCAGACCTTAGGGGAGATGTAAACAAAGACGGCGTGGTAAACGCTACAGATGCTACAGCACTCACTCGGTTATTAACACAAGGTACATTTGCTCCAGAAGGTGATCTTAACGAAGATGGAGCTGTTAACTTTTTAGATGTATCGGAATTGTCGGAAATTTTAAATAATCAATAGAAACAATGTAAGTTAATAAACATATTATAGCGGCCCTCAAGTGAAAATATACTACTTGGGGGCTTTTATACTTATGCTCTTCTCAGGGTTAAATGAACGATCTGTTAACACAGGGGGCTCAAATAGATCAGAATCGAAGGTAATCATACAAACAGTGCTGTTTTTTAAAGGGCGTAGATTTCGTTAAAAAACAGCACCTAGAATACGCTGCAGAAAATACCCACACAAGCCGCTGAAAAATTCTCAAACTACTAAAAAAATTAGTTTTTTTATTTAAACACATGCAAATACCATTAGACCCTTGATAGGCGGTTTATGCAGCCGATAACATTACCATGACTAAATTATTTTTTATTTTAATATTTGTAATAAGCGGCTGCCAAACAACCAGTCATCATCGCAACGACCTTGTAGCAGATGAACTAGTAAGTTTTGGTGCAAACACTCAAGTAAGTCGATTAACACTACAAAGAGCACAAAGTAGCTATGTTTCATTATCGGATAAACCCTTAAGTTATGGAAATATCTTTTTAAGAACAACAAACAAACAAGGCAAAACCGTTTTACTAAAAATGCCAGAGCACCCGATTAAATTTTACAATATGGCAACGAAATACAAAGTATTTGAAAACAAACATTCTCAATCTGTCGCAATGAAGCTTGTATATGACTTTGTTCCCATAAAAAAAACATCCATAAACCAAAACAAAAGAAACCTTAGAAAATCTAGTGGCGGCAACTACAAAATGAATCAAATACTTGAAAAAGAGTATAAATGGATTCTCAGTTCAGCGATTGACACTGATCTTAAAAACATCCACAAATTTTTAAAATCTAATAAGAACCAAACCCATCGGTTTATTTTATTACATCAAAAAATTGCAGCAGCTTTATCAAGGGTAAGACTTCTATACGAAATGAACTCGAACTATTACCATAGAATTGCAATTGAAATTAAAGAACAAAAGAACACTCGTTTAGCACACTAATTTAGCATTAAAAACAACGGTGACTCCAAATATTCACTTTTTTATAAGCCGGCATAGGCTCACCGGGTTTTGGTGTGAACCTCATATGATAGTCAATTTTAAAATTCTTTAACCTATTGCGGCCAGTTGCACCTCTATTCCAGCGGCGACATAGCCACTTACCAAAATACAGCCTGTAGTCTTTATATGATTTATTGTATATATTCATGAGGTACTTCCTCCAGCGTTGATTAATGTATGTTTTATAAATATTTGTTGGTTTTTGGAGAGGAGGCGACCCTTCCCTCATATGAAAAACATCGACAGAATTACCAGCGATTGTCTTACCCTCCACTCTAAACCAACCATCCCTCTTCAAAGGAAAAGGAGAAAACATATTCCATTTTTGATCTACTCTTAGCATTTTACCAACATAAGTTGCTTTTTTAGTTAACTTAAGATCCTTCGAGATAAACTGAGCGTTCCAAAGAAAAACCATAACAAAACAAAGACCACAAATGATATTCGTTAAAAAACCCGGCTTGATATTGACTGCACCAGCATTTCTCAACCATGAAAGGTTTTGGGCGACTTGTTTACGTTTAACAGCAAAAGCACTGTAGATTCTTTGACCTACAAAACTAAGAAAAAATACTGGGAAAGCCAACCACCACAACAAAGGTGAAGCTATCGTGATTTTTTGAAGAGCGTCCCAACGAGTAAAATACTTTCCAGCATGATCCTCAACAACCCAAGTATTCTGAGACTCCATTAAATCTAAAGTTTTTTTTGTGTCTTGTGCATACTTTAACTGCTCAAAAGAATAACCACCAAATACACAGATGGAATTTACGATTTCTTTACATATTTTGCAGTTTTTATCGTAATAAATACTACATTTGCGAAATTTCCAGTTTGAAAGTTTTTCGTTAAGCATACCCCAAAAAGCACTCGGAAGAAAAACTAATAGTGCAACCATATCAATATATGGGAATAAACCTATCTCCATCAAAAAGACAAAACTAAAATGCATCCCAAAAAAACCAACGAAAGCAATAGAACGAAAAAACAAAAAGAAAAAAGGCATAAAAAACAAAAAACAACCAAACATCTCCCATGTCCAAACCGCTTTCGTCATCCACCAAAAATGCTCATGAAACCTTCCAAACCACAACCCTATTGGTGTCAAAAACGTCTCTAGTTTCATCACATAATGAAGAGCTGTACCATCTGTGACCCATGAAGAGTCCATTTTTAATACCGCAGTAAAAAAATATAAGATAAAAACCTGACCAAGAATAGCAATGGTGGCAAACGAAAAATGCCTTGGTTCTTTATATGCTTGCTCTATCGTCTTATCGCTACTAAACACAAGATCCAAAGAGTACCTTGCGTTTAATGGCAAAAACATCCCCCAAAACATCAGCATACGAAGCAACACGTCACCACCTTGCAAGATCAGCGGATTTCTCATATTGAGTGAAATCATAAGATACCAACTTACAATAGAAGCCATTTTGGTTTTATAGCCAAACAAAAGGCAAAGAGCGAAAATAAATTGAATGATAAATAAGAACAACTGGAATGGATAATGACCATTCATATAATGAACACTGATGTACTCTTGAAAATTTAGCTTTGAAAAAATAACACTTAAAGGAAGTACACCGAAGTCTGTGTAGTGGGCCTCTAAATACCTTGAACGTATGATTAAGTCACAAATTACCAATAGACCTAAACCAACTCTTAAAGCAGCTAGAGAGCAATAATCTATTGAGAAAGCTTTGTGTAAGTAACGGTTCAAAAGCCTTTTCTTTACTTCGGTTTCATATATTATAGCCTAAGTAATAATCAACATTCAATTTTTACTTGGATGTTTTTTGTTTTAATATCATTTTAGACTCACTAGAGGCTTTTGCTTTTGAAATAGCAGAATCTAAAATCGTAAGCAGCTTATTGATTTCGTTTTTTGGTAGCTCACCATACTTATAATAAATCAGGCTACCAGTATGATCAAATAGACACATTACATACTCATCGTCAGCTAAACCCCATTCTTTTACGAGACGTTTATCAAAATCTTTGATGTAATCTACTTTTGGGTATTCTTTTTGTTTATCTTTAAGGGCGGAATTTAGTAAAAAGTTTGGGATCATGGTTGATTGCATATTAATAACGGCAACCGTTTGAAAGAATTTTTCATCATAGTTTTTTGCTTTGATAGCATTAGCAAGTGTCTTATTATAAGACTTTTTATCGGGATCGACGTATAGCCAGTAAACAACTTTGCCAGCGACACCACTGGACTTCCAACCTTTGCCATTAGGTGTAGACTCTTTATCAAAGCTAATCTCGGGAAGGGTTTGCAAGCTACCACCAAGTAAAACCAGTGGTTGGTAAGATAGTAACACGATGAAAAGTAACGATTTTATATACATTTGAGAATCCCTTATTAGTTTCCAAGGTTACCTCCACAGTGTATCATTCATATATGATGAATCCAGCACTATCACAAAACAAAGACCCAAAAATCATCGCCATCACTGGTAATATAGGCTCTGGAAAGTCTGCTGTTTGCACATATTTAAGACAGAAAGGGTATTACTGCCTTGATGCCGATGAAGTGGTACGGTTACTGAAGGCTCCCGGCGAAATTGCATATAATGATATCGTTTCGGCATTTGGCAAAGAAGTACTGGATAGCGATCTTCAATTGAATAATCAAAAACTCGGTGAAATTATTTTTAACAACAAACAAAAAAGAGCCGTTTTAGAAAACATCATACACCCAAAAATATGGCCACTTTCACGCGAGCTTGCAGATAAAGAATTAAAAACCACCAAGAACAAAAGCATTTGGTTTTATGAAGCCGCTTTAATTATAGAAAACAATCTAGAAAACAGGTTTACTGAACTGTGGTTTGTCTCATGTCCCGCAGACATAAGGCGGTCACGTGTCGTGAACCACCGCGGAATAACACCTCACAAATTCGATGCAATTAATAAAACTCAATTACCAGAAACCGAAAAATCAAAAAAAGCCACACACACCATCCAAAACAACACAGATATAAATCATTTGCATCAACAAATAGACCAACTCCTCTCACAATATGAAAAAGAGCCCAAACATGGATCATAAAAGAAAAAAAAAGAAATCAAAGAAAAAAGTTTCTAAAGGAAACAGGCCTTCTTCTGACAAACCAAAACGCAGCAATTTTAAACGCAGCTCAAAAGATAAGAGAGATGATAGTGGGCGAAAACCATCTTTCAGAGGTGGAAGAAAACGTGAGACACCAACGCAAAATTTTATTTGGCACCCCACAAAGGATGCACTAGACAAACAAGAGCAACTTTTTGAACAAATAAAAGCAAACGACAAACTTCCGAAAGTCAGAACGCCTAAGCACGAACTTATCCTCGACCCATGGCAAAAAGATGTTTACGACAATCTTATCGAAGGAAATAGTGTTATTGTTGACGCTCCAACCACAGCCGGAAAAACTCTTGCTATTGAACGTTATTTCGCGACAAGAATAGAAGACCCTGATTTCAAAGCAGTTTACACGACCCCCATAAAGAGCCTTGCAAACGATAAACTCTTAGAGTTTAGAGAGCTTTTTGGGGAAGATAAAATAGGGATCGCCACCGGAGACATCAAAGAAAATCTTGATGCACCCATTATTATCTCTACACTAGAGTGCTACAGAAACTCTCTGATTGGAACAGATACCCCTCTAGGTCGAAATATTGCTGTTTTTGATGAGTATCATTTCCTTCAAGACGTATCGAGAGGTAGTGCATGGGAAGAGGCACTAGTCTTGTCACCTGAGACCTGTCAGCTTTTACTTTTAAGTGCATCCGTCGCAAATCCATTTGATTTTTGCGATTGGCTCAACAAAATTAAATCAAAAAAATGTTTGCTTGTCAGTACTTCTGTAAGACCTGTCCCTCTTAAAGACCTTGTTTGGACTGGAAAACAATGGATGATTGCCGATGTAATCCCAACAAAAATCACAAGTCGGTTTAAAAAAGGTGATTTTGTGAGAGAGATGGACCCCGAACTTCTTTGTGAATACTTAGGAGAGATCCAAACAATGGAGCTTACGCCCACCATTGTGTACTCAGGCAAAAGACTTTCTACTAAACTCATGTCTGGCTATCTTACAAAAGTAGCAAAGCCACTGGAGCAAGATCAACAAGACAAAATCATCAAAAAAATTGATGAAGTGATGAAGGAACATCAAATCACCATTAGACTCAACCAGAACCTTTACCAAAAAATTGTGAGGTTTGGAGTTGCTTACCACCATAGCGGACTTCCCATTAGTTCGAGGATTATCATAGAATCCCTATTAAAGTCTGGGCTGCTTCAGTTTTGCTGTTCTACAACAGGTCTTGCTGTAGGAGTTAACTTCGCTGTGAGGTCTGCAGTATTCACTGATATGAGAAGACCTTCTGATAAAGGCTTGGTGTTTTATGATGACAGTGAAATACTTCAAATGCTTGGAAGAGCAGGAAGGCGTGGAAGCGATACAGTAGGCTTTAGCTTATGGCCCTCATTGGAAGCCTACGGGAAACTAGGCGGAGCTAAACGAGACAACTGTAAATCTATGTTGAAAATTGACCCTTCAACATATTTAGGTTTAGTAGGAAGAGGTTACGGCGTAGAACAACTTGAAAGGTTTTACTCAAAAAGCTTCTTGCAACATTCACAAAAAAACATCAACTTTACACTAGTAAAGTCAAAGGGAATTCAAGAAGCAACTGGATTAAAATCACTACCATGCACTGATCCTGCAGCAGCTTACGCGAAGTATATAAGGCAACACTCGGAACCATGCAATAGCTGCGAAGTAAAACCGGGATGCCACCGACACATCAAAAAACAAAGTAAAAAGAAACTGAGTCAAATGCAAATTCACCTCTACATGTTAGGTGCTATTGACGAAAATGGAAACCTAACAGAGTTTGGTGAAATCGCTAAGTATTTCCCACAAAATGGAGGTTTGTTTATTGCAAATTTGATTTACAAGAAAGCAATTGATATCAGCAACCTAAAAGCAATATGTGAAGTAGGAGCTGCTTGCAGTATTGCTCACTTTAAAGAGATAGCGTCAGACCAAAACTACCGATTCCCATTTAATCTCAAATGGTCTGAAGAAGAACTTGTATCATTTTACCCTGAAGAACTATTCCCCAACCTATACGACGCTCCAAGAGGTCGTCGAGATCACTCAATCATAAGAGAGTTCAATCCTGGTGCTGCAGCCCTAGTGAATGATTGGATTTGTGGGATGAAATGGGTAGAGCTTCAAGCAAAATACTGCACAGAGTACTTTGGGCCGGGAGATATCATGAGTCTGTTGACTCGTGTTGGGACATACCTGCAATCTGTAAAATCTGTAGAAAAATTTGCAGAAGATCGCCGTTTAATCAAAGACTTCAAAGAAGAGCTTTTAAGAGAGCCTATGAAGTCTTTATTGGCAATTTAAGAAACTTAGAGAACTTCTTTTATTTTTGTGTGCCATTGACGTATACGACCAGCATTGACACCAAAATCGCTTTGTCCATAGACTGATTTTGAACGCATATCAATAACTACTTGATTCCCAGATATTTCACAACGCACAACCATGTGGTCTGTAAATCTCATAAATGCAGTCGTAAAAGATTTATAAAACAACACTACTTCGCTAGAAGCATCTAAAACCTCAAAACCATATTTAGATAAAACTTTTTTTATTTTTTTAAGTCCCATCAAATCTGTTGTCATTTGCAGGCTTTCTAAGTCTGAGTAAGACTTTTTGATAATGGGTACCAGCTTTTCATCAAACGATCCAAAATGTTCGCGTTCAATAGCTGGAGGATGATATAAATTTGTCGTCACATCATTAATCATCGGTAGGTCTTTTGATTGAACCATAAAGCCCACCATTGCTGTGATAGGCAAAAAACCAAATAAAAACAAAAACCAATAATCAAAAGAAATACCACGCATTTTTAAAAAAACTGTAGTCACCGAAACACAAGCCAACAACAAGAAACCTAACACCAAACCACTGAGACCTATTATTGGGTTCACCCATTCCCGATGAGCAAAAATGACGGAAACACAACAAAGCAAGGCGGCAAACAAAAAGATTCCTGTGAGCTTTGGTGCAACAGAAAATAGTTTATACATCATATAAAAGGCCTTTTTCATGATTAGAGTCTAAATTTTAGTAAGTATTGATGTGAATTATCCGACTATAGTGCAAAAACCATTGCTAGTTTGCATTGATTCGACTATGTATAGCCATTATGGAAAAAAACACATCATTACCTAATAAACTTGACCTAGACTTTATCACTCAATCCCTTCGTGGGAAACAAAAAACAAAAACCTTGAAAGTCGCTGCCCGCTGCCCTTCTGGGCATCCCTCAGTGATTCAAGTCGTTCCTGTAGACAATGATGGGAAACCCTTCCCAACGACGCTGTGGTTGTTATGCCCTAGCCTTGTTAGCCAGATCACTCACATAGAATACTCAGGATTTGCAAAAGAAGTTTCCGAGATCATTGAATCAGATTCAGAGTTCAAAACAAAACTACACCAAGCTCACCTTGACTACATTTTATTACGTGAAACCATGTTAGAAAATCATAAGTATAAAGACACATTAAAAACGAAAGGCGTTGCTGGCTCAGAGAATTTTTCTGCAGTAAAATGCCTCCATGGTCATTTTGCACAACAGCTCGGCCAACAAAACAACCCCATTGGAAAGCTCATTCAAGATCGTTTTTCTATTGAATGCAAAACCCCAACAATACAAACAGAACAAAATTAAGAAACCGTCATAGATTCACCACAATATTTACAATAAACGGAATCCATATCGTGGCCTTCTGTAATACAACTAGGACAGCTGTTTGTTGTTATTTTTTTAGTTTGCCTAGAACCCACAAACTCCGCAGAAACAAAGCCAGTAGGAACAATGATCAAACTATAACCTAACAAGATAAGAAAAGTCGTCAAAACTTTTCCTTCGTTTGTCTTTGGTACCATATCTCCAAAACCAACAGTCGTCATGGTCACGGTAGCCCAGTACATCCCATGGGGAATAGACTTAAATTCAGAACCCTCGTTCCCCGGTCTATGATGCCCTTCGATCTCATAGATAGCTGCACCAGCAATGGTAATAGCAATAACCACCACACAAATAAAAACGATTACTTTAGATTTCGCTCTCCAAATAGCATCAAACATCTCCTCGCCTTCAGATAGCAAGTTAACGAGTTTAAAAATTCTAAAGACTCTTACTAAACGAGCTGCTCTAACAACGGCTAAGGTGCTACCTAAACCTAAAAACAGCTCAAGAAAACTAGGAAGAATTGCTAAAATATCAACGACACCATAAAAACTTTTTGCATAACTCAAGGGTTTCTTAACAGCAAAAAGCCTAAGAATATACTCACCAAGAAAAAGAATCGTTAGGCACCATTCAAAAATATTCAGTGCATTGATAATTTTTTCTTCTCTTGGAGTAATGTTATTAAGGTCAGCTGGATACATGGACTCAAGACAAACTGCGACCACACTTAAGACAATAGCGATAAGCAAACACACATCGAACAACTTCCCATAAAAAGTATCCGCTTCAAAAATAATTTCATGAGCCTTTTGTCTCCACCCAGATGAGGTTGGGCTACCGAGGTTCACTTGCTTTTTAGATGGGCGGTTCGGGGTTGGATTTGGCATTTTATTTCCTGTTTTGCAAAGTAGGTCAATCATTACTTTTGTGTATAAATATATTATAAATCTTTACACTACTAGTTTACCAATATTTGTACGATATTTGATTAATAATCATTCAAAATTCAAAACTTTGGCATTCGCAAAAATCTTGATTTTTAGTTACTATCTCAAGCATAAAGTTCTACTTATTAAAGAAAGAGTGATCATGACGTTATCTCCAGACTTAGAACAAAAAAACATCATGGACAGCCTCAAAAAAATTGTAAAACAAAAAAAAATTACTTACCAAGACATTTCCAAATCGACAGAAATCCCCGAATCCACCCTTAAGAAAATATTTAGCGGTAGAGATTGTAGTTTAGGAGTTATCCTAAAAATATGTCATGCAATAAATATTGAACTTAGCGACATCATTCGAGAGTCTCAAATTGATTATCACAAAGACGCATTTTACTTTAATGAAGAACAAGAAAACTATCTTTGCGACAATCTCGATGCATACTGGGTCATTCTTCAGGTTTACAGAAAACGCGGCATCAAAAAAATCCGAAAGGACTACAACCGTGAACCTTTTAGGTTGGACGGAATTATCAGAGAACTAGAACGCCTGAAGCTCATTGAAAGGCATCCCGGAGATATTTTAAAGCTTCAGTTCAGTGGTGTTTTGAGAATCAGTGATGGATCAAAACTCCATGATGTCATCGTAGAAAAGATATCTGCACTGTTTATAACAGCTCTTAATAAAATTGACGATATCCAAGATAACAAGCTACACCAAATGGGGAGCGTCAAAATGACCCCAGCAACTCTGAGACACTTTATATCTAGCATACGTACAAAGTTTATGGAGATAGAAACGGTATACCGAAGAGAGAGAGCCTATTACCAAGACTCAGAACTGGTAGATGTTACTTATTTGCTTGGCATTGCCAATTATAATACTGCCGATGTTATCTTGGATTGACATGAAATCAATTTTTGGTCAGCCAATCAAATGCTTAAAATTTTCCTATCCCACAGCTCAGATCCTAATAAGGAACTATCAAAAAGTAGACAGAGCCATATAAGGAACTTTACACTTCGAGTTTGAATCTGAGAAAAACTACCGTTAAGATAATTAAGTAATCTAATGAAATGACATTTAAGGATTTTGAAATGAAACACATAGGCACTTTGATTTTCTTACTTTTTGGTATGTATTCATACGCCAATGCTAAAACAAATAAAAACCCTATGATTCAGTTTCATAGTGTTTCTAGAACAGCGACGCACCTCTTTGAAGTTGTAAATACTGTTTATGATAATAAAACACTTGCAATGGAAATTAGACGCTATGAAAAGGTAAACAGAAATTTTTACCACGTGATATCAAAACTGAATATTAGAATTCTAGATGATGAAATGCAAAATATAACAAGACACTTAGTTTTCTTAGCGGACGCACCCATCACCCACAAAAACAGAATTCAAAAATGCACCATTCAACCAAATGACCCAACATCAAGATATATGGCAACTGTGAGAGACTTTGACCCTCTCACGAGAAAATTCTATGGGAAAATGACAACTGTCGATAATGATTCAAAATGCTGGCAGTCGGAAGTCATTCAATATAGCTCAAAAGAAGACCGTAAAATTGCTTCTGACTTAAAAGAAATCATCAACAAAATCGCATACCTTGCAACTGAGACTCACATCTCAAATAAACCACGTTAACCCAAAGTTCTGATTAGCTTAACTGGCATATTATGTCAGTTAAGTACTTTCATGATTTTTTTTATTATAATAATACTGGTAACCCATCTAATGTTGCTGCTGGATCTAGTTCCCAAATGGATTGATCCCAATTTGCATTGCTTGAATCAAACTGATCAATAACATCATCACCATTTGAATCTGAAGTAAACTGAATCGTAGTCAGACCTTGCCCTTCGGTATTCTCAAGGTTTACACCCGGAACATCTAAACTCCAAAATGAATTCTCAACCGTACCCTCACCAACAAATGGACC
>JALZUQ010000032.1 GCA_023301465.1 Oligoflexales bacterium | reverse complement strand
CAACAACAAGAACAACAATCTGAGTACCAACAACAAGAACAACAATCTGAGTACCAACAACAAGAACAACAATCTGAGTACCAACAACAAGAACAACAACAACTTGATGATATTTAAGTTTGACACAATAGGGGAGATGTTAGGATGCGTTTTTTATGGATAAGTTTAGTGATTTGTCTACTCCAAGCTTGTGGAGGAGATGTTACGGATGATAATTTTTGTCCAATTGATTGCTCTTCTACATTTTCAGGAAAAAGTGGAGTAAATCAGGTGACTGTTGTTAATAGTAGCTCACAGCAATATCAGTGTATTAATATAGATGACCCTACGCCAGTTACAGTAAGGTTTTTGATTTCAAAAGATAACTCTGCAGGTACATCATCTGTAGAATTTGACGATAATGAAAAAGCAAATTTGAACCTGCAACAACAACCACTGCCGAGAATAGCTTTTACCCCACTCTTAGAAGGTGTAAGAGATGCGAGTAAAACGAACCCAACTATTGTAGATGTGTGTGATGGGTGTGAAGGCACTCCATCTGCCGGTTCTGTTGTTAAAGTATCGCCTTATCAATTTCATGGAATCACTACGCCAAAAAGTGAATGGTGTTCGGATAGTTGTGGTGTAGCATCATATACTTTTATTCCAAAGTGTGGTCCGGGTGGTTCTGACTCGATTGATGCCTCTATTTTATTTACATCTATTAGTGGTACTGCCGGCTCTAGTGAAGATGCTGCGACGATTAGTGTCAGTATTCTACAGCCTGAGTTAGATGCACCTTAAATGCCTTTTCCTCAGTGCTTTCATTGTTTATTGAGAAAATATAAATGATTTGGAACTTTGGCTCATTTAACTTATAATCAAGCTATGAGTCAAAGTATTATACAGATATTAAATAGTCTTGGTTTGGCGGGTGAGGAGCTTGAGTCCTTTAAGCGTTTTCAGTCAAATCCTAATTCTAAGTCATTTCTGCCAGTTTCTGAAATCCTTTGCAGATACCAACTAAAAACAGAAGCCATTGAACTCCTCTTGCTAGGTGTTGAGCGGCATCCTGACTTTGGTCTTGGGCGTGTAGCGTTAGCTAGAGAGATGTATGATCAAGGAATGCTTACAAATGCGTGGCATCAAATCTCACACGAAAGTGTTGATATTCATACAAACTTTCAAGCAAGTTTATTATACCTTAGGTTAGCTTTGGTTCATGATGAGCAAATCTTAGCTGAAAATGCATTCCAAAAAATGGAAAAATCTATCAGCTCTCATATTAAAATTAAATCTGTCATGGATAAACTCCTGATCTCTGGTTTAGACAGTGTCAAAAAGATGCTGTTAGATGACTTTAAGAAGCGTAAAGTTAAAGTCTTGCTGATGAAGCTTCCTTCTCATGGAAACACTCAATCTAAGGTATCAACAGAGAAAGATATTTCTTCTCAGCAAAAGCCTGATTTTAGTTATGCAAAAAATTTCTATCAGGTTCATCTTTCAGAGATTTTCAACCCGTACGAAAAAACAAGACGTGATCCAAAAGATAGTGAATTTCTAGGTTTAGACTCTCTCACTATGGCTTCCATATACGAAAAACAAGGACATTACCGTAAAGCAATTGATATTTATGGTCGTCTTTTAAAAAACTACCCAGAGAGTGGTTTAATTTTACAAAAACTCAAACAAGCAAAGAAAACTGCTGCCGAACTTGTGGGTGAACCAGTAGAAATTGATGAAGAAATTGCAGATCAGATGGAGTCCATGGAAGTTGTGGACCAGCAAATTAATTTTTATAAAGACTTACTCAATAATGTGGACGACCTTGGTCGCTGACCTCACATGAATATTTTAATTGCAAATGGATTTCACTTAGATAAATTGGGTGAAAGAAACCCTGAAATATATGGAACAAAAACCTTAGATGATTTGCAAACAGAGCTAACTCAGTGTGCGAAAGACATAGCGAAGCCTCATCATCAAATGAGTTTAGAGTTTTTTCAAACAAATGATGAAGATAACTTTGTGGGCAAGGTTGCACAAAGTGAGTTTGACTATCTTGTCATGAACCCGGGCATTTGGACTCATGAAAGTCAGAAACTTGCAGATACGGCTAAGGCTTTAGAAAAACCTTTTTTTGAAGTGCATTTATCCAATATTCTAGCAAGAGAAGAGTTTCGAAAGACTTCATTAACAGCCCCCAGTTCTGAGGGTGTTATGATGGGTCTAGGTTTTCATTCATATTACCTTGCTTTATACGCAATTTATTTGCGTAGTCTCTGAACGTATTTCATTCCTTGAAATTCAATTTGCAGTGTTAATTTATTATTTTTATTTGCTACGTTTTTAAATTTTCTAGGTGTTACATCGTCTAGATATTTTCGCTGCCCTTTGCTGTTTTGAGTAATAACGGTTGTGATGACCGTTCCTCTTTGAAGTCCAGCTCTATCTGCAGGAGAGTTCGGTTGTACGTCTGCAACAAAACTACCTTTTTTCGATATAATATTATACTTACGTCTTAAATCATTTGTTAGGTTGCGAAGGGTTAGACCAAAGCCATGTTCGCCTTTTCCTGATATCTCAGCAATAGATTGATTTTCATTTGGGTAATCTCCAAGAGTTACTTTAATAGTTTTTTGTTGGTAAGACCTTGAAAAGGTGTTTCTGCGGTAAACGACTACTGATGCAGATTGACCGGGAGACTTCAATCCAATAGCATTTTGCACTTCTTTTCTAGTAGTGGCTTTCTTATTATCAACTTTGATAATGATGTCATTGGATTTTAGACCGCTTTTATCTGCGGCACTGCCTTCAACTACGTTTGAAATCAAAGTTCCTTTTGTGCCTGTTGGAAGACCTAAGTCTTCAGCATCTTCTTCGTCAATTTCAGATAGTAAAACACCTAAGTACCCACGCGATACTTTTCCCTTATTGATGAGTTGTTCTGCGACACTTTTTGCTAAGTTAGACGGAACGGCAAAGCCGATGCCATTATAACCGCCAGCTTGAGAGTAAATTGCTGTGTTTACGCCAATGACTTCACCGTCCATATTAATGAGTGGGCCACCACTGTTTCCAGGGTTAATAGCAGCGTCTGTCTGTATAAAATTACCGAGTTCAGTAATCTTGAGGTTTCCTCTTCCTGTTGCTGAGACGACACCAAAAGACAAACTTGCTTCTAGTCCAAAAGGTGCTCCAAGTGCGACAACAAACTCACCAGCTTTAAGTTTATTTGAGTCACCAAGTGTTAATTGAGTTAACCCTTTGCGGTTGAACTTATTATTTTTAATCTGCACAAGAGCAACATCCGTGTTCTTATCACGACCAATGATTTTCCCCGCATATTTACTTCCGTTTGATAATTTTAATTCGATTTCATCTGCACCATCAACAACATGATTGTTCGTGATAATATATCCCTTATTTAAATCAACAATAAAACCAGAGCCTAAACCACTTTTTTTAGGTTTTCTGCGTTGCCCTTGGTTTCCGGGGGTGCCGGGTCCAAACCAAAACTCAAAGGGATTGATGGTTCCACCATTGTTATATGAAACCTTCTTGGCGATAGATACAAACACAAGTGCAGGTGAAGTTTTCGAAGCTATTTCACTCAAGCCGTTTGAAAGTGCTTTGATTCCACTAACTTTGGAAGAGTTTATTTTACTCCTTTGGTTTGTTGGGAATTGGTAGCCAAATAAATGGGAACTCAAGAACATAAAACTTAAAAATAGGGTAGTGGCTTTGATCATATTATCCTCCAGTCGCTACTTGCCTCTCCATACCATCTTAGTGATTTTGTATGAGAGTAAAATGAGATTCGTTTATTATATTCTAATTTGACGTTGAGGTGAAACATCGAAGTGATAAAGATAAGGTGTAAAAAGGTAAATTATGTATATGTCTTAGGCATTTAGCTGTAAAGCACGCTGCTTAAGTAAGCTATCGACAATACACAAATGAACCATGGCCTCAACAATAGGAACGGCTCTAGGAAGCACGCATGGGTCATGCCTTCCAGACTGAGGCTTATAAACGGTCTTTGTTAGGTCTGTTTTTGAAACGGTGTCTTGTTGCTTGAAAATAGTAGATACGGGTTTGAAAGCAGCCTTTAATACAATGAGTTCACCATTAGAAATCCCTCCTTGTATGCCACCACTGTGGTTAGTGTGAGTACGGACTTTGTTGTTTTTATGGTAAAAAGCATCATTGTGTTCTGAACCAAGCATGGTTGTTCCAGAAAATCCACTTCCGATATCAAAGCCTTTGCATGCAGGGATACTTAAAACTGCTTTAGCAAGGTTTGCTTCAAGTTTATCAAAGACAGGGTCTCCAAGTCCTACAGGTGTATTGTATGTCATAGACTGTATGACTCCACCAACAGTGTCTCCTTGAGACTTTGCATTAACAATGCATTCTTCCATTCTCTGTGAGGTTTCTGCGTGAGGACAGCGTACAATGGATTTTTCGGTGTCATCACGTACTTTTTTAATAGTATTCCATTCTTTATAATCACTGGTTTTAAAGTTTACTTGATGAACACTTTGAACAAAAGCAATGGTATCGTATTCAGGGACAAATTTTTTGATAACTTGTTTTGCGATTGCTCCTGCAACTACACGCCCAATGGTTTCTCTTGCACTACTTCTGCCACCACCAGAGCTGGCGTGGATTTGATACTTAGAATGGTAAGTATAGTCACTGTGGGAGGGTCTAAAAACTTTATGGATATCTGTATAATCTTTTTTTCGTTGGTCTTTGTTTTTAACAGTTATACAAATAGGGCCACCAAGTGTTATGTCACCTTCAATTCCCGATAGAATTTCTAATGAATCCTGTTCATTTCTTGGTGTGGTGATTTTTGACTGGCCGGGTTTTCGTCGAGTGAGTTCAAATTGAATTGCTTTTATGTCAAGTTTGATATTCGCTGGACATCCATCAATGACAACGCCAACACTGTGTCCGTGAGACTCACCAAAAGTGTGAATTCGAAATAATTGACCAAATGAATTGCCGCTCATGTATTCCCTTTAATGAATAGGTATAAATACCGTCATGGAACAAAAAAAACTACCACAAAGCAAGTGTGGTAGGCGACGGTTTTGTTGATGTTTGTGATGATTCTTCATAATTAACAGCTAGTTAGATGTTACTTAGGTTAGTTATTTATGAAGTGAAGTCTGAAGCATGGCTTAAAAAAACTGATCAAATCCAAGTTGTGCGTAGTAGTCAAAAGGTGACCCTATCACTTGTCCAAAACCGATTCCAGCATTGAGGTTTAACCCTTTAATATCAAGTTGCAAGTCTAAACCATATCCGTGAGCTAAAAGTAAATTTTCATTTTTAGGTAGTGTATCACCATTCCATGCCCCACCATAGTTTACAAAAGCTGAAAAATCTAAACGAGAGACGTATGCAATTCCCCAAACTTGATCGACTGGTCTAATGATGGGAAGATTAAAATCAGCTTTAGAACGAGCTTGGTTTTCTCCAGTGCGAGCTCCAAACAAACTACCGCGAGGTATTGCTGTCGCATAATCAGCAGCATTAAAGTGAAACTGATTTGCACCGGCACCTTCTCCCGGCACAAAGGTAATAAGTGGTCTGTAAAGCTCTTTGAGGTTTCTCGTTTTTGTTCCTCTTGTTCTTGAACCAC
Source organism: Oligoflexales bacterium (assembly GCA_023301465.1). Taxonomy (GTDB): domain Bacteria; phylum Bdellovibrionota_B; class Oligoflexia; order Oligoflexales; family JALZUQ01; genus JALZUQ01. The sequence goes on along the minus strand of JALZUQ010000032.1, from coordinate 55,396 downwards.
TAACGCCAAGAGATAAGCTAGATTTAAAAGGAAGTGCAAGCCCTAAAGAAATGCCGCTTCGTATTTGATTGTATTCAAATTTATTATTTATATAATCTGGAGCAGTCGTTCCGCCCACGCTCAAACCTACTGAGAATTTAGACCAACGCCAGTTTTTACTAACATTAAAAGATCCGGTTGTGAGGAGCCCTTGTCTAAGAAATGGGCTTAAATCTTGGTTGAGAAAATTTGAAACATATATAGATTTAATATTCAAATTTGCTTGAATTCCCAAAGTATATAGCGGGTAAGAAAAATTAATATCTCCACCAATTTCATCCATGTAGCTAACAAATGCTGAGTTTCCTGATCCATCTTGATTCGCAAAAACTAAGAAACCATTATAACGAAGCTCCCTGTAAGTGGAAGCCGTGATGGTAGGCCAAAATCTTCGATTAATGTACTGTAAGTTATAGGAAGCATATTTAGAACTAAGCCCATAAAATGCAGTCAATCTAAACTCATGATTTTGCATTTCATCCATAAGCGGTGCAGATAAAACTCCGACGGCTAACCCAAATGGATCTTGAATTAACCAAGGAACGGTCGTGACGTGTCTAAAACGATTAGAGATACTTTTTGGTTTCAAACGCTTAACAGAAAAAGCTGGAGTATTATAAAGTTTTTTTGATTCACTTAAAGCAATATTTGAGTTGTCTGGTTTCCAAGGATTACTGATATTGAGAGCTTTTTTAAAGCTGATACCAGGGTTGCGAGTTGCAGCTAGATATAATGATTGTTGAGGTCTTATCTTTGTGCAACTTTCCCAAGGAATGCTTGAATAAGAGTATCTTTTTAGTCCGTTTTGATAACCATCTGTGAAAGAGACTTTCAGAAATGAAGGTTCAGCAAGGATTGAGACAGGTAAATCAGATAATTTCCACTTTCGCATGCATTGCCCGCTTTTACGATACTGCCTGATGCTGTAGTGATTATGTTCCTTGGCTATTGCGTAAATAGAATCGTTTAAAATAGATGCTCTTGTAATCGTTGCTCCATCGTTCAAACTTATGTTTTGAGTTTTCTTGTTGAGCAAGTTTAACCATTGCAACTGAAATTTATCGCCTTTAAGTGTTAGGGTTTTCTTTGCAATAAGTAGTTTGTTTTGATTGTTTTTTTGAATATGAGTAAGGACATTTACCATATCTGGTTGCCCCCAGACTGCATAGCATTTTGTTTTTGATCCGTTTTTTTTGAAGCATGCGGCTGTTTTATCACCTTTGTTTTCAATCCAGTGGATTTCATCATTCACTAAATATAAATCGACTATTGTTGCTGAACGCTTAATATAGTTAATGAATTTTTGTTTTTTGCGTGACCATTTTCGAATAATGTTTGTTTTTTTACCTTTAATGTTTTGTTCGCCGCTAATATAAAATAGCACTTTTGTGCCAGAAGATATGGTCTTTGATCTTAATGCTTCTGTGATGATTTGATCCGTTTTTATCCTTTGTAAATTGTCATTTTTTGCCCAAGATTTTTTAGAATAATTTCTCACACTTTTTTGAAGCCAAAGCTTGTTGTTGTATATTTTTATTTCAGGTTTTTGAGGTGCAATGTAAGCACTGTTTCTTAAAAATCCATCAAAGCTTTTATGGTTTGAATGAAATTCTAAATTTTTAAAGCCCAATTTTTTCCAGTTGTTTTTTGCGTCTTTTTTGTATTGTTTGTAGAGCTCATGTCCTTCTGGAAGACCAAAATCTTCAAGCGTGCGATCAAAAGTGCCTTTAATAAATGGGACTAACATTAATGGGTTTAATGACTTTCCACGAAGGTTTGTGTGGATCTCATGGAGGCTAGGGTCTTTTATTCTTGAAAATAGGTATCTTGTAAACCCGCCAGAAACAACATAACCATTGTAAGACTGTGCACCACCTCCATATAGGCTGTGAAGGCTGTTATAAGTCGGCCATTTACCTGTGTATGATTTGATTCTTTCAAGAGTACTTTGATCCGCTGATGATACTGATACAGATAAGGTTTCTGCAAGTCCTTCAATCCACCAGTTCGGCAAAAAAGCTGTATGATAGGTAATTTGAGATGGGCCTAGAAAATCAAAATAACGGTACATCATGTGATGTGTGAATTCATGAACATATAGAGATGGAGCTCCTCTACCTCTAGTTTGAATTTCAAGTGCGTTGGTTATTAAATTCGCAAAAGATGCGTTTGCTGTTTCTGTTGACATGATAACAGGTAATGGTGCATCTGTTTTTTCATTAAACCACTTTTCAAATATAATTTTCGCTTGATTTAATGTTTTAAGTGCAATTTGTGCTTCTCTGGTTGAACGTTTATCAAAATAAAGGTGGAATGTGTCGTTTTTAATTTCTTGGTATTCTAAATAGCTTTGGTTTTTAAAAAAACCAATTGGTAGGCAGTTTGCAATGTGTGAAGTAAGTAAGATGCTAATTGCTAAGATGCAATGATATTTAACTCTAAATTTTTTGTAGCTTTTGTCGTGCAAGTTCTAAATCCTCTATCGTATCAATACCTTCGGATTGAAATGAGGACTTCATGATGCCTATTCGGTAATTATTTTCCAGGGCACGTAACTGTTCTAGTTTCTCAGATTTCTCCGTGTAGGATTGTGGGATTTCACAAAAACCCTTCAAAGATTCATAGTTATAGGCATATACACCTTGGTGTAAATTGCAAAGAAACGAGGATTCTGAGTCTCTGTAGAAGGGTAAGGGGCTTCGAGAAAAGTACATTGCTTCATTATTTTTTTTGAAAACTACTTTTACTTTATTGGGGTTAAGGTAGTCAGATTTACTGTTTGATTCAAATGCTAATGTGCTGATATCAAAAGATGAGTCTTCATGGAATTTCATTAGTCTTTCAAGTGTCTTAATGCATAGAAATGGTTCATCACCTTGAATATTCATGATGTATTTAGTAGGTGATTTTTTAGCCGCTACCCATACTCGTTCACTCCCGCTAGTAATCTCACTGTCAGTCATTTGTACTTCAATGGGGAGGTGTTCACAGGCTTTTTTGATTTCAGCTGAGTCAGTGGCTAAGCAAATACTCAAGCCGTTTTTGATTAGAGGTAAAAGGTTTTCAATGGTTACGGCAATTAACGGTTTATCTTTTAGTAATTGCAGCATCTTACGTTCAAGCCTTGTGGATTCAAGTCTGGCAGGAATAATTAGCTTCCAGTTATCTTTAAACATCAAATGTCGCCCTTATACTTGATTCTCTATTAGAGTAATTGTTAACATATAAGTAGACTATTTCATTTAAAAAAACAGGTCGAGGAAAATATGGCTGTATCCGTTGCGAACACCGAAGCGTCGGTTGACTTCTTTATTGATCAACTTTGTCCATTATCCCATAAAATTTTTCAGTATTTAACTGCTACTTTGCTGAAAAAGTCAGAAGCCTTAGAAGCTACAAATGCTATTTATTCTCATTTTGCCGATCACTTAAATGGAATTAATCGTGATGAAGATCTCTTGCCTCAATTATTAAAACAAGCGTGGAGAGAGGTTTTAGAGAGAAAAAACAATGGGAATCCCTCTAAACACCTTAAAGTATTTCCTTACTTAAATAAATTTAATATAGAGACACGTAGTGTAGTGATTCTAGTGGACGTTTTCGGGTTAAACATAAACTCAGTAGAAAACTTAATGGATCTGTCAGATGGTGTTGTTTTGAAACATTTAATCGAGGGAAGAAAAAACCTTTTGGAGGTTATGCAATGAGTAATGCAAGTCGAGTTTTAGAAGACGTAATCTGTGCACGTATACATGAGTACGCTGATGATAATATGGTTCAAAAAGATAAAGATGAATTTTCAGCACAAATAAAAGATAATGGTGGCTCAGCGTTAGTAGAAAAATTTATTAACTATCGTGGGAAATTACAAACCATGGTTTCTTCAGAACATCTTACGGTAGAAGAAAAGCATGCATTTCATTCTTATATTGAAGACCCAACCGCCAGACACACCCAAGAAATTGCAAAAATTAATCAAATAGCCAAAGCCAAGACAACCACTAAAATGACACGAATTTCAATGTTGCTTATAGGTCTTGTCTTGATTGTAGGGTATTTGCTCTATGCTATGCTTCCTACTACAAAATCTAGTTTTAAGCCTCTTCAATACCTATCTTGGGAAGCTCAGTCTATGATGAACAACCCCGAGGATAAGTTGATTATTAAAACAGATGCAAAATCTGAGATAGAACATTTATTTGATCTTGATAAATCACTAAAGTTTAAGCCAATGATATTAGATAAATTCTCTTCTTCATATGTTATTGAGGGTGCGAGGATTGTAAAGTATGAAGGAATTGCAGATATTGCAGCAGTACAATATACAAGCCAAAGTTCAAAACGATTGGTTTATTTTCAATATCAAGGTTTACTGTCGGACCTTCCTGATGCAGAGCCCGGCAATATGCTTGGATTAATTTATCATAGTTATGCTACAGATGATTTAAACATGATTGCTTGGCAAGCCCAACAGAATGTTGTTGGTTTGCTAGTTGGATTTGATGGTACTGAGGAACTTGCAAGGTATGCAAATTCTTTAAAATGAAACAAATTGTTTTTTTATTCCTAACTTTTAGTAGTTGTTTACTAGCAAATCAAAAAATATTATTGATTGGTGATTCTTTGACTGCAGGTTATGGCGTTTCAGCAAAAGATAACTACCCTAACCAATTACAGTTGATGATTCGAAATTCTGGAATGCAGTATAAGGTTGTTAATGCTGGTATCTCAGGTGATACTACTGCAGGTGGTAAATCAAAAATATCTGGTTATTTATTAAAGCATAAACCAAAAATTGTAGTAATTGCCTTAGGTGCAAACGATGCTTTTCGCGGTAAATCTGTTCGAGCAATGAAACAAAATTTAGAATTCATGATTAAAAAAGTAATTGAATCAAATGGTGTTGCGGTTTTAGCTGGTATGCATGCACCACCTAATTATGGGAAAAAATACACGAAGAGATTTCGAGCTATTTATGAGAAGCTAAAAACAAAGTATCAATTACCTTTTATTCCATTTTTGTTAGAAGGGGTGGCTGCTGAAAAGAGTTTGAATTTAGGTGATGGAATTCACCCTAACCCAAATGGCTACCGTAAAATTTCAAAATTAGTTTTTAATACTATTAAGAAAATCCACGATGAAAATAAAATCAAAAAGAAAGTGCTACAAAAAAAATGATAAAACTTACGAATATTTCTAAGTCCTATCACAACCCTGAAAAAATTCAGATTTTAGAAAATATAAATCTAGAGGTTAAAAAAGGTGATGTTTGTTCAATAATGGGGAAATCTGGGTCTGGTAAATCGACACTTTTGTCCTTATTTGCTGGTTTAGATGTGCCCTCAGCAGGTGAAATCACTTTTCATCAAAAAAATTACCGTTCAATGAATGAAGCTCAAATGACGGACTTTCGTGGAAAGCATATTGGTATTGTTTTTCAAAGTTTTTATCTGATGCCTCATCTAACAGCACTTGAAAACTGTATGCTTCCTTTAGAGATTTTTGGAATTGATGGTGCTAAGGATCGAGCTTTTGAAATGCTTAAAGCTGTTGAGTTAGATCATAGAGCGAGCCATTTTCCTTCACAAATGAGTGGTGGTGAACAGCAAAGAGTAGCGATTGCACGTGCAATTATTCACAACCCAAAACTATTATTAGCAGATGAACCAAGTGGCAATCTTGATGAAAAAACAGGTTTATTAGTGATGGATTTACTGTTTAAAGTGTGTGAACAACATGAAACAGCTTTAATTCTCGTGACACATAATAAAGAGTTAGGTGATCGTTGTTCATTGAAATACATATTAAGTGATAAAAATTTAGAAAGGGTCTAGAATGCTAAGTCCCTTTTCTTTGGCTTGTTCTGAGTTAAAAGGTAATAGGAAATTTGTTTATAGTTTTATTTTAAATTTAGCAATAGGTTTAGTGGGACTAATTGTACTTGATCAGTATAAACGCCTTACCAGTACTGAAGTTTCAATAAAATCAAAAGAATTAATGGGTGCTGATTTTTTAGTAGTTTCAAGGTTAGAAGTACCAAAATCTACACAAAAACGTGTTGAAAATATAATTCCAGAAACGAAACAAAAAACTATCAAGCAAACATTTTTTACAATGGTTGACTTTGGTGAAGACTTGCACTTAACACAAATTAGTGTTGTTGAAGAAAATTACCCGTTATACGGAAATTTTATCTTTGAAAACAAGACATTTGATTTTTCAAGAATACACAATGAAAAGGTCGTGGTTTTATCCAGCGAAATTCGCGAACAATTTCAAATGTCGGTTGGAGATATTATTGAGTTAGGTGAATCAGAGTTTCTCGTTGGTGGTTTTATTGAAGAGGAGCCAACGGGTGGTGTTAATGCTGTAAGTTTTGCTCCAAAAATTTACATGTCGAAAAAACATTTAAAAGAAACTGAATTGGTTACAAGGGGTTCCACCTCTAGGTATCATTACTTATACCGATGTGTGTCTTGTGAGCTAGGTAAGTCAGAAATCTCTCAAATGAAGAAAGTTTTGGATAATCCTTCTACAAAAATTCTTGGTCATCAAAGTGCTAATGAACAAACATCTAGGTTGTATAAGTATCTTTCTGATTATTTGAGTCTTTGTTCGTTAGTTGCTCTGATCTTATCAGGTGTAGGTCTGATTTATATTTTTCATAGTTATCTCTTAAGGCAGAGAATATCTCTTGGCGTCTTAAAGTCATTAGGTGCAGATTACTATTTTTGTCTTAAGTATTTAGTATGGCAGGTTGTCATATTGGGGTTAATTGGCACAACCTTAAGTGTTTTAGTTAGCATGTTATGTTTTATGGTGATTAGGACTATTGGAGGAATAGGTGGGTTAGTCGTTCCCGGTGTCTTTCATCTTAGTGGTTCTTTTTTAGCTATTTTACTTGGAGTTATACTGAGTCTTGCGTGGTGCATGCCATTAATAACAAGTTTTTTAAGTGAAAAAAGTTCAAGTCTTTTTCAAAGTGAGACTTTAAAATCACCTAAGAAAAGAATATCTTCTTTTACACTATCTTACATACCTCTTTTTTTAATCGTGACAGCATTAGCAATTTGGCAATCGAATTCTTGGGTGGTGGGTTCTGTCTTTATTGCTGTCTCAGCTCTGTTGTTTGTTTTTTTGTATTGTTGTGGGGTGATAGCATCACGTTTGATAGAGTTGTTAGCAGAATATGTCAATGGTCCACTGCGTTGGTCGTTGCTGTCTCTTTCTCGCAAACGATCCCGATTTATTGCGACATTAATCTCTTTAACTTTTAGTGTCTCGTTTATTAATCTTATTCCTCAGATACGTCAAAACATATTGTCAGAAGTTAAAAGTAAAGGTGGTATTTCTAAAGACTTACCTTCTTACTTCTTGTTTGATATGCAAAAAGAGGATTATGATGATCTTTCAAAAATGGCGAACCAACATCAATTGAGTATGGGTGTGTTTGCACCAATGATTCAAGGACGTCTTCTTAAAATTCGTGACATTGGGGTTGAAAATATAGAAAATGAAGAGTTTAGTAGAGAAGGGCAGTCAGCTTCTTGGGCTAGAAATAGAACTTATAATTTTTCATACTACTCTCAACTAAAAAAATCAGAAAAAATCATTGAGGGCGAATGGTTTCAAGGGGTTTATTCAGGGTCTGGTGATATTGAAATTTCTTTGGAACGAAGGTTTGCAAAAAGACTTGGTGTACATGTTGGAGACTCCTTACAATTTCTCATTATGGATAAAAAAATCAATGTCGTTATTACAAGTATTCGCCATATACAGTGGACATCATTTGATCCTAATTTTTTTGTGGTTTTTCAACCGGGAGTTTTAGAGGGATTTCCTTCACAGTATTTGGGTAGTATAAAAGGAACTTCCGACTCTGAAAAAGTGTTTCGAAAAAACTTTTATAAACGTTTTGTTGGTGGAGCTTTGCTTGATGTTAAAAAAGTAGTTTCAAGGTTGATTGCTTTAGTGACTCAGTTAGAGAAGATAATTCTGGCAGTTGGGTTACTTTGTCTCTTAAGTGGGTTTGCTGTTTTAATCGCCATAGCCTATAGCAAAATCTATGGAGACATGAAACAAATGCAGCTCTCTAAGTGTATAGGAATGAGTTTCAGGCAAATTCGCATGCAGCAGATCTTTGAGTTTGGGATCACTGGTTTACTGGCTGTAATGGTTGGCTCAATGAGTAGTATTCTCATTAGTTTTGGTATCAGTCGCATCATGATTCGAAATATATTTTCTGTAGAGCTTCAACTATTAGTTTTTCTATCAGCAAGTGTTGTGTTTATTGCAATATTTATTGGTTGGTGGGTTTCTGGTCGCTTCTTAAAGCAATCTAAAAACGCAAATCACCTATTTGATTAATCATGCTATTATTCTTTTTTACAGGGTCTGCATTTTATTTAGAAGTATAAATGTAATTGACTTGTGATAGACCCACGGTTCATTGATTGGGCGACTTGATTCCCCACAGGATCAACTGTATTTTTGTCAATTCCGTATCCAAGCTGGACATCAACTCCCGGCATAATAAAAGAACGAAGGCCAAATTTAAATTGTGAAGAGCTCCCTATAGACATGTCCATGGCTGTATTCGAAATAGCAGCTTCAAACGTGACATAGTTTTCTTTGTAGACATTAAAATATGATTCTAGGCTAAATACAGCAGTAGAGCGGAAATCCGTGCTTTTTCGGTCTAAATTTAATGTCATCACTTCTGCATTCAAGACAAGAGGATGAGTGACACCATTAAATTTTGGTCTAATCATTCCGCCAATATTGATAGAATGCATTTCTACTTCTGTCTTATCTCCAGCATCTGAAGTACTGTTTGTTCTCCAAAAAGAGTAGTTAACATTGCCGCCAAGAGTTACAAATTTAAGGCCTAAGTTTCCAGCAATACCTTGAACATCTGTACTCTGTCCGCCTTGATGAGCTTTCATAATGTAATGTAGGTTGATAAAAGGAACATTAGGAGCTGCACCAACACTCAAAGTTTCAAAGTTTAGCTGGTAGTCTGCACCTCTACCTGGAGATCCAAAAGCTCCCGCAAACATCCGTCTCGACATTCTAGTGTGATCTGCAACAGCGTTTCCAAAAAGCGGTTTATAGATACCGTATTGAAAGTAGGTATTATAAGGCAGGTAATCAACGAGCAAATACAGGCTGCGAGTCGATGGGCTAGTAAGTGTTTGTCTGGTTTCACTTTGAGGTCCACCAAAGGCACGAGCCTCATAGACAACATGTACATTTTTGTAGATAGGTCGCCATCTTGCTGCGAAATCTACCGCCATCAAAAAATAGTGTGTCTCGCCACCATCAAGATCATGATAAAGCTGAGTGCGTATATCCGCTCCAGCATCCACCTTTGATGTCAGCATCTGGCGGTAGGGGTCTTCTTTAGGGATCTGAGCAGTAAATTCATTTAGGTTTTTTGCGGTTACTTTGAAAGTGTGTTTGTCGTCATAGTCGGTTTCTTTCATGTACTCAGACTTTGTTTTTAAGCCGAAACCCTCTTTAATAAAGTTTTTCTTAGAGTATTTCTTAGTGTGTTTCTTTTTTGTTTTTGATGCTTTTCCTTTAGATACTTTGACGTGTTTACTTGGCCATAATGCTTTTGACACATGTTGGTATGTTTGTTCTTTCATGCTGTGAAAGTTTTTAGAGTGACCTAGCTTTGATGATTTAAAGCTAGCTAGCCATTTGTCTTCATTCCATTTACCGTAGTGGTTTCGCATGCCACCACCAGAAGGGCTTACATGACAACCTTGGCAGGACAAACTACAACGTCGATCTATTGCCTCGACATTTTTTCGGCCCGGAGCGTGGCAGCCAGCACAATTTTGTGAATAACGAATCGCTAACCAAGGTTCTGCTATTAGATTTGGCATCATAGCAGTCATAGCAACGACAAAAAGAAGTCTTGTATATATTTGTGTTCTCATCATGAAGATTAAGTTATCCTCACAATGAAAAAGGTGCAAGGATTTCTATGAGCTATTTATTTTTTAAGACTTTACATGTGATCGCAATTATTTGTTGGATGGCGGGGCTACTGTATTATTTGCGTTTGTTCATTTACCATCGCCAAAACTTAAACGATGAAAAAATATGCAGCTTGCTTGGGCTTATGGAGAAGAGGCTTTTTAAATTTATCACCGCACCATCTATGATTATTTCTTGGGCCGCTGCTTTGAGTATGATTTATTTAAGTCCTGCTATGATGCAACAAAAATGGCTCCACTGGAAGATACTCGCGGTACTTGCAATGACATTCTATACATTTTTTGCCTATTCTATCTTTAAAAGATTAAGAGATAACCCCGAAAAAGCACCTTCTGAAAAAATGCTAAGGGTTTATAACGAGGTTCCAACGGTGCTTTTAGTTATCATCGTAGCATTAGTCATCTATAAGCCACATTGGTAAGTCATTTACTTGTTTAGAGATTTGTTAGGCATAAACTTCACACTCAAATGATTCATTTGAATGGCCGATTTACACCTCATGAAACAAAGAGTTATTTTAAAAGCATTACTAGGAGTTACCGTCTTTATGGTGACTTGTATACTAGCACTTAGTTTTTTAACTAAAATCCAAACAAAAGGTGAAGCAACCGTCAAAAAAGTACTGACGAAATATCAAAAACGTATAAACCCATATGTAAAACTTTACGGAATTACACATCACGACTTTGGTACTAGTATTCAGAAAGTGGTTGTGAAAAACTCGTATGCTGATCTTGTGTTAAATGATGTAGAAATCAATCAAAGTTTTGTTTCCATGTCTGTTTTATGGAGTAAACTGGATAAGCTTAAATTTTCTGCAAAAAATTGGCGTTTAACCCCAAAAAAGCTTTATAAAAATAATATTAGGGGAGAGGATTTACTTTGTGAAGCAAAGTCAGGTGTGTGTCATACCTCTTCTAACCATGGTAGTTTAAATTTAAAATATGATTTTAAAATATTAAGAAACGCTATATTTCTTAGTTATAAAATTCAAATAGACCAGTTAAAATTCGCACATGAAATCATTAGTTCAAGTAAAATTCAAATTCCAAAAATTTTAATAGATGGTAATTTAAAATTACAAAAAGACACTGCCAGTATTTATAGTCCTCAGAATAAAATCACTTTAGATGTTTCAGAAAATCAGAGTCTAAGTTTTCACATTGGTTTGTCAAAAAACAAAAGCAACTGGTCGGTGTCTGTGGATGGGGAACATAATAGCTGTCAAGCATACTCAAAGCTAATTCATTTACTTGATTCAAAGCATGATTTGCTGTCGTTTAATGGTTCTCTGGATTTTTCTTTGAAGTTAAAAAAACAAGATGAAAAACACTCAGTTCGATTGACTAAATTTAAGGATCAATGTTTCCCCCTTAAAGGATCATTGTCCTTACTGAAAATCAGAGAAAAATTTGAGAGGTTTAAAAAAACAAAAATTCAAAAAAGAAATTGGGTTAGTTACTATAATATTTCGAGGTATTTTAAAAAGAGTGTTGTGCTAACAGAAGATAGTGGCTTTTATGGGCATGATGGAGTTTTAGAGCAATCCTTGGTTTCTTCACTTCTTAAAAATATTAATGACAAAAAATTCACCCTCGGCGGGTCTACGATTACCATGCAAACCGTCAAAAATTATTTATTAACAAAGAAAAAGCAGATTAGCAGAAAGTTATATGAGGTCATGGCATCTAAAGTAATTGAATCGTTATTCACAAAACAGCAAATTTTAGAGTACTACCTAAATAAAATAGAGTTCGGTCCAGAAATTTATGGCGTTAAAGAAGCAGCGAGTTTTTATTTTTCAAAAGCCCCAAAACAATTAAATGGCAATGAGTCAGCTTTCTTAGCTTCAATTTTAACAAATCCTAAAGTTTATTTTAAGCAAAACTACTGTGCAAGAAAATTTAAGCCGGGACTCAACAAGAAAATCAGAAAAGTATCTAGTGGGATGATTGCAATGGGTATGAGGTCAACTGCATCTTTTTCCTATAATGATGAATTTTTTCACAAAACGAATAGAGATAATTTTTGCTCTTATGCAAGAAAATAAAAATTTTAACCTGCACCAAAGAAGCTTAAAAAGCTAATGCCTTGTTGTGACATTTTTGTGACGTGATAAAGTAAAACCCCACCAGCAAAACCTACAGAGACACCCATATCTATAAATGAAGAGAGAAATAGGCTTCGACTTCTTTTGACGTTTCTTTTGGTGATTAGTTCAAATAACTGATGAATACTTTCAAAGTGAGCACTTTGGTTTTGTTGGATAACGTCTAGGATTCGTTTTGAATCTAGCGATTTATAAATAACCTGTAATAGTTTGCTTCTGTTTTTCTTCTTTTTAATGGGGTCTTTTTGTGAGGTAGTTTTTTCTATGAGTTTTTGCATTTTGGTTGTTGAAGCTATGTGTTTAAACCAATCCTCCACAGGGTATTCAAGTAAGTAATCTTGGAGTTCTGAAAGATTCAGCGAGTTTTGATTTGTTAAAGATTTTTTCTTCAAGAATTGTTTGAAAAACAGCTTGTCTTGCTCTTTAGGAAGCTTCCTAAAAAGGTAGTCTTTCATCCATTGAAGAGTAAAATAGACAGGTGTGCAAACTCCAAGTGCATTGATAAATGCAGTATGGAATGAAGTGCCCGTTAACATCCAAGAACTAGTAATGACCGTTGTGCCAACGATAACATTAGCAAAACTCCTGCTGATAAACTCGCTTTGAGTAGGAACGTATTTACCATTCAGAAAGTTTTTTAGAGTTTTTGAATCACTTTGAGAAATATAATGACTCAGTGAAGTGATGAATAAATCAATTGCTAAAGTGATCAATACTGCACTACTCATCATTTCTTCTATATCGTTTTTTAAACAGCTATGAATGACTCTCACACCTAAAAACCAAACGCTTGCGGATATGATAGATGGTACAAAAGTCTTTGTGAAAATATTTTCTGTAGATTCTATGGTTGGTTGTGAAGGTTTAGGGATTTCTTTTAGAAACTGTTCAAAGCAGGAGTTGTTATCTGGGGATGCATGGAGTGCTTCAGAGGGTATAAATAGCTGAGCGAGTAATATAACAACAATAAGTTGCTTCATGAGTATTCCAATCTTCTTTACGCGTACCTGCGAGGGTTCTTATGGCTCTGATCGAACTTTTAAACATTATTGGTTTAACATTTTGAGAAGGATTGTCAATACATTAGACGAAGCCTAGGGCTACATGGCATTACAAGGTTTTCTTAGGGTGTGTTGGCACCCTAAGATTATGACGAAAGTAGAAGTTAATAGAAAGTTATTTGTCAGTATTACGAAGTTTCTCTTTTGCTTCTGCAATAATATCAGTGCCTTTTTCTGCTGCTTTAGAAGCGGTAGTAGACATATTATCAAGAAAATCATCAAACATTGGTTTGGCTTTTTCGATAATCTTCTTCGCCTGTGGAGCTAGAAGAATTCCCAAAATAAGGCCTCCACCAAAAGTAACGGCAGTTGATATGTTGTTCTTTGATGACTTGTTTTTGTTTTTTGGCATTTTCTTTCCTTATACCTTTTTTTTGCTGAGGCTCATGGAATTGAGAACCACCGCAATGGTACTCAGGTTGTGAACGATGGCCGCCATAAAGGGCGAAAGCTTCCCACCAGCTCCGAGGCCCAATCCAATCATATTCACACCAATAGAAGCAACAAAATTCTGTTTGATGGTTCTAATGGTTTGATTTGATAGGTGAAGTGTATCCAGCACTTTTTCGATATGGTCGCCGGCAATGGTGATATCTGCAGTATCTACCGCAATGTCGCACTGACCAGCCGCAATGGCAATGCTCACATCTGCTCCGGCAAGGGCTTGAGCATCATTGACGCCTTCTCCAATCATGGCAACCACTTTACCTTGGGATTGTCTTCTTTGGATAAAGCTCGCTTTATCGTCTGGCATGGCATCACCAATGGCTAAATCAATCTCAAGCTCTTTTGCTACTTGATCCACAACATTTTGTCTATCACCAGAAAGTAGAACCACTTCATGTCCAAGTTCTTTTAACGTGGAAATGACTCGCTTGCTACCCGGTCTCAGTTCATCTTGAAAACTGAGTCTTCCAATGATGCCTTTGTCAGAGTGGGCTACATATACTTCTGTGAGTGCTTTTGCAGAAGGTTTTACTTTATCGTTATTGGCATAAGCTGATATGTGTTTAAAGTTTCCAATAAAATATTGCTCATGATCAATCACGCCCTGAACGCCTTTGCCAGCATTGATTTTGAATGATTCAACTTCATGTAAGTTTATATTTTGCGATTCAGCGGTTTTTACAATGACTTTTGCGAGGGGGTGTTGGCTGTATTTTTCAATGGACGCCGCAACAAATAAAAGTTCTTCTTCAGAGTATGCTTTATGAAAACATTCTACTTTCGTGAGCTGCGGAAAGCCCACTGTAAGAGTTCCTGTTTTATCAAAGACAAATACATTTGCTTTTGAAGCATTTTCTAAGTGCAAGCCACCTTTGACGAGAATGCCTTTTTTGGCTGCTTTTCCAATTCCAGCTGATACGGCCGTAGGTGTTGCTAGGCCAGCGGCACATGGGCAAGCAATAACAAGGGAGGTGATGGCTCTTTGCCAGTCTCTTGTAAATAAGTAAACACCACCAGCAATTCCTAGAGAAATTGGAACAAATTTAGAAGCGAATTGTTGTCCAAATCGGTCGATAGGGGCTTTCGTGCGTTTTAGTTTTTGTACTTCTGCCACTACCTTTGCAATAGCTGTTTCAGTCACTAGATTTTCAACTTTGATATCAATCTGTCCATCTTCCACGATGGTTCCCGCAAAAACCTTTGCCCCAGCCGTGCATGATTTTGGGAGAGGCTCACCACTAAGGTGGCTGTCGATAATGCTGGCTTCTCCGGATTCTACAAAGCCGTCAAGTGCAATACGGTCGCCTTTAAAAGCTCTTATGATTTCGTTTTTTTCGATAGTTTTGACAGGTTGTTTTTCTACTTTACCATCTGGCATAACTAACCAAGCTTCGTCAGGAGCAAGGTCTAAAAGAGCTTTGATTTCATCTCTTGATTTTTTGAGGGTCATTGCTTCGAGAAAACGTCCGAGGTTAATTAGCCACACAACACTTAAGCCGGTAATGTTTTCTCTCATGATGAGAGTGGCAGCAATAGCAATCGAGATAAGAGTATCGTCGTTTATTTTTTGGTTTGGTTGAACTGATTTAATGCCACCTTTAAAAATAGGGTAGCCAGCAGTAATAGTAGCAATCGCACTCACCCAACCAATTGGTCCTGATGCGAGTGCCGGTGTTCCTTTTCGCATGCGACGCCAAATAAAATACCCAAGAGCAATGCCGGTGAGGGATAGCTTTACTATTTCGCGGTTAAATTGCTTTTGAGTTTGAAGATTGCCGTGATCATGTCCGCAGTCTTCGTCTTCTTCATCATTATGCCCGCAAACACTTCCTTCTGAGTGGTCATGGGTATGATTGTGCTCATGGTTGTGTTCATGGTTGTGCTCATGGTTGTCATGTTCGTGAGAGTGGTCGTCGCCAATCTCACATTCACCATGTCTTTTTGCAAACTCTGTAATAGATTGAAAAAGGCACAAGGCAACATCAGAAGCAGTAACTTCATCCGTGTAGTAATATAAAACATTGTTTGTTTGATAGTTATAATAACGAAACTGTATGCCAGTTTTTTTTGATGATTCTCTACGTATTGCATCATTTAATATTTCATCACCTTCAAAGCCTAAGTGAAACCTGATGCGTCCTTTCGTATGAGAAATAATCTGGACAGTATCCATTAAATGTTCAGTCCAGCTTTCTTGGCTGCCTTGGTGGTTTTCTCCTGGGTGTAGTGTGTCGCAGTCGTATTGATTTTTTAGGGTATTTGTTGGCATCTTGGTTTCATCTCATCATGATTCAAGCTTTTTTTGCTTTTTTCGTTTTTGTTTTTTCTTTTGATTCACGGATCGCTTGGGCCTGTTTAGATGATAGCAACGACTCAACAGTATCGAGTGCTTTATTGGCAATGTTACTGCCTACTTCAGACTGCATAATCTTTGTTGCGACAGCACCTGCTATAAATAAACCCAATTTTGACTTGCTTAAAAAATGTAACATAATTGGTCCCCATATAAAGTCGAGCTTACGTGATCATGGCATTTTTGTGCTAGATCAGCAATCAGTAAGCAGCTTTGCATGATTTCTTGACAGCCAAGATTGAACGTGACACGATGCGAAGCTATAAACTCAATCATAACGGTGCATTATCATGGCTAAAGAAGAACTACCTGAATTTGATAAATATAAATATTATGTGGAATCAGTTCAGAACCCTGAAGAAGACGCTAAATTTCTAGCAAAGGTCTACCGTGAAATTAAGGGTAAAACCCCTAAAAAACTACGTGAAGATTTTTGTGGAACTTACGCTACATGCTGTGAGTGGGTAAAGATTAATGATCATTACCAAGCCGTGGGTGTAGACCTTGACTCTGAACCATTAGAGTACGGTAAAAAGAATTATTTTAGTCAGTTAAATGACCATGAAAAAAACCGAGTTGAGACAAAGCAACAAGACGTCACAAAAATGAGTGGCGGAGAGTATGATGTCATCAATGCTATGAATTTTTCTTACTTTATTTTTAAAGAAAGAGAAAAGCTCAAAGAGTATTTTCAGAGTGTATATGACAGCTTAGACAAAGATGGCATGTTCATCATGGATATCTTTGGTGGTTCTGATGTTGAGGTAGAGTCTGTGGAAGAAACAGAATATGAAGATGAGAACTTTTCATATTATTGGGACCATCATTCATTTAACCCTATTGAAAGACATTCGATCTTTCACATTCATTTCAAAAGAAAAGGTGAGCCAAAGCGAGAAGAGGTCTTTACTTATGATTGGAGGGTTTGGACGATTCCTGAAATCAGAGATGTCTTAAAGGAAGTTGGTTTTAAAAACACCCATGTTTATTGGGAAGGTACAACCGATGACGGTGAGGGAAACGGCGAGTTTAAAAGAGTAACGAGCGGTGAGTCAGGTTGTGAGTCTTGGATTGCTTATATTGTTGCAGAAGCAAATGTTAGCGAAGCTAACTAAAAACTCACTATTGCGATCATTGATCATTCTTATCCTTTGTGCTTGTTGCTTTATTAGTTGTAATCATCTTTATTATCATCCAGACGACAAAATCTATATTGATCCTTACCGTTCTTTTTGGGGGGGGAGTTCCCTTCCACTAAAACTCAAAAATGAAATAACCCTAGATGGGCTTTATATCCCAAAGAAAAAACTCGGGCCTTGCAAGGATACAATACTTGTACATTTTCATGGGAATGCTCAAAATCTTTCAGCACATTTTCCGTTGTTGCAATGGGTAAAAGAGGTTGGGATGGACTATTTTATTTTTGATTACCCTGGGTATGGAAAAAGTACCGGTAAAACAAACCGAGAGACGATTCATCAAACATCTTTAGAAGTCCTTCAAATTATTTTAAATGGAGAGCGACCAGAATTTAAAGATAAGTCCATCGTCTTTTATGGGCAAAGCTTAGGAGGGGCGATCATGTCCCATTCTCTTGCGATGATTAAAGACTCTGTTCAATTAAAACGTATACGAAAAATCATTATTGAAAGTAGTTTTTCATCCTACCGAGAAGTAGCCAGCCGTAAATTAAAGCTATCCTGGCTGACGTGGCCTTTGCAGTGGATTCCTTATGTTTTTGTGAGTGATGAAGATTCTTTAGGCTTAAAGATTCAAAAGGATGTTTTTCCTGAAGTACTTGTGGTCCATAGTAAACAAGACTGGGTGGTTCCTTATGAGTCTGGTAAAGAATTATACTCAGCTTGGAGAGCTCCTAAAAGATTTTGGAGTTATTTGGGGTTTAGTCACTTGCAGCTCAACGCTTTCAACGATTACAGAAGTAGACTGACAAAATTCATGTGTGAATAATTGCTTTATTGAACTAACAAATTTATACTTTAAGTAATTATTTATAATATTGAAAGGATGCAAGATGCTAAACAAATGTCGTTTTTGGATGCTTAGTTTTGCAGTTTTATTTGCAGGTGGAATATCTGTAGATGCAATGGCGAAAAAGAAAAGAAAGAAAAGAAAGAAAAGAAAAAAGAAGGCAATGATGTCTAAAGGTGGCTACGGAACTGCTGGATGTGGACTTGGTTCTATCATCTTCGGTGCTAAGCCGGGCTTTATGCAGGTTTTCTCTGCAACCACAAATGGGTTCTGGGGAACTCAAACTTTTGGTATTACTTCCGGTACTTCAAACTGTGATATCCCTCGAATGGGTATGGCAGCTGCTACTTTTATTGAAATGAACCGTGAGTTGGTTTCAAAAGAAGGTGCAAGAGGCCAAGGCGAGTCAATCTCAGGACTAGCTTCAATCTTTCGTTGCAATGATGCTTCTTACTTCGGTCAAAAAATTAAACAAAACTACGTAGATGTCTTCGGCTCAGAAGATGCTTATGAGTCAAGTAGACAAATCACGAATATTATTCGTGCTGATCGTCAGTTGACAGAGTCTTGTTCACCTAGCTTAACGAAAGGGTAATCGTATGCGTAAATTATTAATTTCTTGTGCAATTTTTATGATGGGCTCTATGGCTTTTGCAGACAAATTTGTAGGTCCTGCAGGTTGTGGACTTGGTCAAATGTTATTAGGCGGTAAAAAGATGCAAACTCTTGCTTCAACTACCAACGCTTCTTTTTACTCTCAGTTTTTTGGAATCACTTCTGGAACTTCTGGCTGTAAAGAAGGTGCTTCTAGTGCTGAGCTTAATAACTTCTTAGATGTGAACCAATATGCATTGGCTACTGAAGCATCTAAAGGTGAAGGTGAATCAATCCAAACGCTAGCTGAAATCTTAGGATGTTCTGATTCTGCAAATCTTGCTAAAGTATTGAAGCAAGGCTATAGTAGCATTTTTCATGCACCAAGCTTATCAGTTGAGGAAATTGGCAGTGGCATTCTTAATCAAATTGAAGCGAATAAGCTACAAGGCGAGTGCACACGCGTATAGTTTTCTAACTATATTTCTATCTAAGAAGAGAGAGCCTGTTGGCTCTCTCTTTTTTTGTGTTTTCTTTTTCTGTAGCTCTGCTTTTGCTCAAGTTGAAGCTGACCAAACTGAATATTTAAAGTTAGAGCCTATTTGGTCGGATGTTCTCAAACAGTCGAATCAAAAAGGCTTAGCGTTTGATTCTGAGTGGTTACAGCTACTACATATGACATGCTCAGGAAGTGACTGTAAAAGCCTTGAAGATGGTATTCAATTTTTTATTTCAAAAGAAGGTAGAAAAAATCCAAAACAAGAGCTTGAAGCAACGATAAAAGCATTTGAAAATAATACGCTATTAACGATGAATGCTGCAAAGGTGCAACAAAATGCAAGGTGTCAGTATCCAGCAAGACTTTCTTTTCTTGCAAAGCATACGGGTGGCTGGAGCTACCAAGCATTACTTGCTGGTTGTAAAGATTATCAAAACTACCGTGAAAAGCTTGGTACAGAAGTCATTAAACTTGTTTTTTCGTCATATTATCTCAATAACCCTTCTTCAGCTTTTGGGCACTCTTTTCTCAAGGTGAGTAAGTTTCGAAAACAAAATGATCATTCTGTTAAAAGTGATTTGTTAGATTATGGCATCAACTATGCAGCTATTCCTACCACAAGCAATGCTTTACTATATGGTGTCATGGGAATGGTTGGAGGCTTTCGTGGAGAATATGCAAAAATCCCTTATTATTTTAAGGTTCGCGAGTATAGTGACTATGAGTCAAGAGATCTCTGGGAATATCCTTTAAAACTAAGGGAATCAGAAAAAAACTTATTTTTAGAGCATTTATGGGAAATGGGTCAGGCTGCTTTTGACTATTTTTATTTTGATGAAAATTGTTCTTACTATATCTTACGAGTATTAGATGTTGCTGCTCCACGCTATAAAGTTTTAGAGGGCTTACCTCCTTGGATTATTCCTATCGACACCATTAAGCAAGCCATTCAAAAAGGCATGGTTGATCTTGATCATATTGGATTTAGGCCTTCTTTATCTACAATTGTTTCAAAGCGTTATAATTTGTTGAATGACGATGAAAAATCTTTGTTTCATGAATTCAGAGGGCTAGAAAAATCTCAGATCAAAGGTATTACCGCACCTGCTTTAGATGCTGTCTTAGATGATTTTGATATGCAAAATTTAGATGGTCTTATCAAAAAAGATCCGAGTACTCTGAAAAAAAAGCACGTTGCACTATTAACAAGAAGTCAAATGGAATCCGATCATGAAAAGAAGATTGCAGGCATACTAAGAAGAAAGCCAAGTAACGCTCCACATGAGTCCCATGAATCGATGCGTTGGACCTTAGGCTACCGAGGGTTAGATCTTGAGAATAGTTTCAAAGAACACCAGGGTATATTAGGAGTTCGCGTTGCTTTACACGACTTTTTAGACCCTGTGTTTGGTATGCCTACTTATTCAAGGTTAGAAATGATGTTAGCTGAGTTTTATATTGATAATAAAGGACACAGAATTCACCTTGAAAGACTTAGATTAGTAGGTATCGAAGCTAGAAACAGCTTTGGTCCTCTTTGGCATAAACCACTTTGGCAAATAGATATGGGCTTTGATAGGATTCGAGACCCAAGATGTTTTAATTGCTTAGCTGGTGGTATGATTGGTGGAATTGGTATTTCTAAGAACTTTACCAAGTCATTTGTCTTTCAGCCTTATGCAAAAATGAATATTGCTCTGCAATATGCAGATGCTATTGAATCAGGCTTTACATATGATTACTGGGGAGAAGCTGGTTTACGTGTGAATACTCCCAGTGATTTTAATTTTATGTTTGCGTCTCAAGTGAAGTTTTATGAAGATCGTTTTAAAGAGTTTTACTACAGGCATTTAGTTGGGATTCAACTGCCGTTTTCTAAGAATTTAGGTATCCGGTTACAAGGTGTCAAGTCGCCATATGAGTTCCAAGCTCAAGCAGCAATTGCATATTATCATTAAGTGATGATTATTCTAAGTTGATTCCATGTAAGTGCTTATAACTATTAATGATTACACTCTCTCAAGCTTTGTTTAAAAAGTCCGAATGGTCTTTATACATGAGAGGTTATAATGAAGTATATTTTATTTTTATCCATGCTAGTAGGTGTTTCTGCTTGCAAAATTTTTTCACAAGAAACAAATGATGTCAAAATTGCTGGTGGCCAAGTTGTAAATAACTGGAGTTACCTTGAGGTTGTCAAAGTTGTAACAGATGCAAGAAATAATATAACTTGTGCGGGTGTCGTGGTGTCGAAGAATTCACTGATGATGCCTGCTCATTGCTATAAGAAAAATGAGACAGCACCCGGAAATTTTTATGCAATTTTTAAAGAGATTTTTCATTACCCTAAACATGTAGAGTTATTTCATGGGTTAGCTGATACTTCAACAGTGAATCAAGAAGCTGCTAAACGAGATATTGCGATTGTTATATTTCAATCTGATGTTTTTCAATCGGTACCAACACCAGTAATTAGAACAACTCCTTTGAAAAAAGGCGAACAGTTTAGAATTTTTGGTTTTGGTTCGGATAGCTTTGATATTAATCAAGCAAAAATCTCATCTTCAAAGCAAGAGCTCAGAAGAGGAGAGAATTCAATCTTTTATGCATCAAAAGATCTCAACTACTCATTTTTCAAATTTGATAGGGATTCAAGAGGAAATGTTATTTATCAAAATGCTAAAGCCTTAGCAGCTCCGGGAGATTCTGGTGGTCCTGTTTTTGACTCGACTGGTCGTTTGGTTGGATTTGCTGTTGGAATTTACTTTTTAAAGATTGAAGGAAAGACTGACACAGGCAGTAACAAGTATGTTGAAATGATTGATAATCAAGGCAAGCCTCACTTAGATACAAAACAAGCGGTCTTTGCAGTCAATGCTTTTGTTGCAATCACCCCTGATTCAGAGGCTGCAAAAATTATTACATCAGCAAATAAAAAAGGTGCAAATATAATTTTTCCAGAAAATGCTAAAAAGTTAACGAGTGCTGATCGAGTTTGGATGGGTGCTGAACTATCTTCAAATCCTAAGTCTGCTAGAGGTTCGTGGGTTGCTCTTGCGTCAGGTTATGAGTATCTATCTACTAGCTCTTCGACAACAGAGTCATTAAGCGGTATCAGAACTACTGCAGTTCCAAATGGTGTGGGTCTACCAAATCACCCAAGCGTTGGTCCTGTACAATCTGATTTTGATGGAGAAGAAGAACATTCAATTCTGGAAATTGAAGATCAAAAAAATGACACAAATGATGATGAAAAAGAAGACACAGAAGCAGAAAAAACAGCAAAAGAACAAGAAGAAAAAGATCGACTGGAGAAAGAGAAAGCAGAAAAACTTAAAAAATTGATAAGTACGGGTAATGCTTTATTTGCAAATAAGTGCCAAGGTGCTGGTTGCCATGATTCTGCTGCAGGTAGAAGTAAAGAAGAAATTGACTCAACGGGTGTTCCACCGAGAATGGTGCAAGTAGTAAAAGCATTAAGTGCAGATGAAAGATCTGCATTAGAAGCATTTTTAGATACTCAATAAAATAAATAATGATGAGAAAAACTCTAGATTATTACCCTAAAGAAATCCTTGAAAATAAGCCTTGGCTTAAGTTTAAATGGAATTATATCGTAGGTTCAGCAACATTTTTTACATTACTGCCAGTGGTCCTGCTGTTTTCTGAAATATTTTCATTTCGTGAGTCTACAAAATATAGTGGTTTTATACTTATCTCATTAGCCGTTGTCATGATTGTTAGCTTGTATATTTCAAAGTGGACCAAAAAGCTTTGGATCCCGTTGGTTGTACATTGTTTTATTCCTCAAATTATTTTAATTTCTGGGCTTTTTCTTGAAGAAACAGTGATATCTGCACCACTATTAGTACTTCTTTTCTTTCCTGTAGCTTCTGCATTTATGTTGGGTGTTGTTGGCGGGTTTTGCTCTGCTTTATTAAATATTTTTGCGGTTAGTTTGCTCTATTATCTCAATGGTTCTTGGAGCTCTGTTGGAATTGAGTTGCTTTGGAGTTCTTCGTTTAGAAATGTATTAGCTATTGCCGTTGTCTCGGGGTTTACTCTGTACTTTGTTTATTTGTTTGAAAAATCTCATAAAGACTTTAATCAAATGCTTTTAAACGAGAAAAATGAAAAGAAAAATCTTAACGATAGATTAAACCTTGCTTTAGACGCAACTTCGAGTGTTGTTTGGGAGTGGGATTTAGTGGAAGGGAATATCAAAATTGGTAATAATTGGCAAAAATTATTCAATAAACCTAACGAGAACTCTTCTTTTAAGGATTTTTTTAGGTTGCTACATAAAAATGATCGACGAGTTTTGTATGATGAAATACAAAAATACCTTGAAGGTGAAACTCCAAGGTTTAAGCATAGATGTGAAGTGGCAGTAGACTCTGTTCATAGATATATAAAAATTGAAGGTGCGTGTTTGAGGGGGAGTGATAGCAAGCCAACTAAAGTTGTCGGGTGGATAAAAGATAGAACTCATGAATCTCAATTAATGGAAGAGTTGAAATCAAAAGAAATGCTTGCAGTACAAAGTTCAAAAATGGCCTCTCTAGGTGAAATGGCAAGCGGTATTGCACATGAAATTAATAATCCTTTAGCAATCATTGCTTCAAATGCAGATCAATTACAAGTTTTGTCAGTTTTAAAAAAATTAGATTCTGAAAAATTTAACAAATCTGCAAGTGTTATCCTAGATATGACGACAAGGATTTCATCTATTGTTAGAGGTCTTCGAACTTTTGCTCGTGACGGAAGTGATGACCCATTTGAAAAATTTTCTTCTTTGAGTATCGCTACACAATCTATTGATCTATGTCTTGAGAAATTTAAATCTCAAGGAATTGAATTGAAAGTAGACATTCAGGACTTTGATTTGAAGTGTAGATCAGTGCATATTACGCAAATATTAATAAACTTGTTGAGCAATTCTGTTCATGCAGTTCAAAATGACTTGAAGCCTTGGGTAGGCTTGAAAGTATACTCTGATGGTGAAAAAGCATGTTTTCAAGTTCAAGATAGTGGTTTGGGAATTAAAAAAGAAATATTAAATAAACTTTTTATGCCGTTTTTTACTTCAAAGGCAGTAGGTGAGGGTACTGGTTTAGGTCTAAGTATTTCAAAAGGATTAGCGAAAGCTCATGGTGGTGAATTATCCTATAAGCTTTTAAATTCTCATACTTGTTTTCAACTAATAATTCCTTTAAATATAGAGAATTCTGCCCGTAAAGTGTCTTAATGATTTTTTGAATGCTAGCTTTTTCTATTTAAAAAGTAATGTAATCAAGGACATCCCAGTCACCATAAACATTATCAAAATATAGGTCTATTGCTGACTCTACAGATTCAGTATATTTACCAACATCTTTGATTTCTCTACTTTCGACAGTGGCTAACAATGTTTTGTAATGAACATCTTCCATAGCATTTAAATCAGTGATGACTTCGTCATCTGCGTCTGAAAATATTTCAAGCTGAAGTTCGATTCTAGCATCTTTAATGTTTTCCAATTGAGTCTCTTCTTCAGCATTTCTTTCTTCTTCAGTTTTTTTCTCTGCTTCAGCTAGTCTCTCGGCTTCTCCAACTTTTATAGTAGGACTATCATTACCAATAACTTCTTTTGGTTGAATAACCACATGTCCTGAGTCACCACCTCTGCTACAAGAAATAACTAAAGTACTAAGTAGTAGAATTTGTAAAACAGACTGAATAGAGAGTTTCATGGTGCCTTCTTTTCTTGGGTTATAGTAAGTGGTAGGATTAGAGCAAGAGCTATTCCAAGTATAAGTGATTATTTTTTCTGGATTTTTTGCTGTTTGAAGTGTGTTTTGTTTAGTAAGTGTCTAGAAAAAATACAAAACAACTAAGTTTTAAGATATAAATTTACTCATAACTCCTTTTTTATGATCTAAAATACTCAACATTTTCATACACATAGAGTTTTAAGGTTTGACTCACTCCTTTATATCTATTAGTTTTCTTACAATGAAACACGATAGATATAGCGGCAACTTCCTGATTAGAAACAAATCTTTGCTTCTCGTAATAGCTACTCTTTTTTCTGCTCCGGCTTTGTCTGAGGTGGGGCTTAATGATGATACTTGCAATAGTGGCTTTTTAACTGGCCAACCAGAAGATTTAGTTTTTGGGATTTTTCAGCAAGTGGTTTCAAAAAAAGCTATTAAAGAAGCAAGGCGAAAAAAGAGAAGAAAAGACAAAAAGAAAAAGTCTAGAGATAAAAAACATAACTCAACAAATAGTTACCGTAAAGACTTAGAGCGTCAGTCTCAATACTCGATACCAAAAAACAAGTGGATTACAACTATTGATGAAGTTACTTTAGGTGCATATAAGCTTGTTTTAAGAACTATAATTTATAAAACCCCAAATAGTTTACATGTAAATGGTATAAAAATCACTTTTGATCAGGAACACAGAAAAAAAATTCTACCTCCAAGGATTTTAGTTTATAGCGAAACAAACTTAAAAAAACCTATATTGATGATAAACTCAAATATCGATGTGTCTCATATTCTTGTTGAAGACCTTGAAAGAATGTCGCTCCACGCCAGTATTGCAGACAATCATAAAATTTTATTTAATCTAAAGTTAGACGATCAAACTTTATGGAATGATCAATATCAACCATAGACATAGCCATCAATTAGTTATGAGTTGTTTAACTTGTGTGGTTGTTGCTTTAGGAACCATTAGTTTCAGAACGAACTGTTTGTAGTTTATTTCCAAGCATATATATTGAGATGCTTGCATTTGATAATAAACAAAATGCAGTAAACCAATAAAAACCAGCACCAAAGCTTGCAACTAAAGGTAGAGTGATTTCAATAGGAAACTTTAAGCCCATGACAGAAATAACTTCGTTTATGGACTCTGGGTTTCTTGCGGCAGTTAGGTAAGCAATCAAGATAGCAACAGTTAAAACATCAGCGAAAGACCACTTACTCACAAAGCCTAAAAAAGCAAGATAACGATCGTGAAGTTTTTTGTCGCTAGTAAATAGGCATGTTAAGAAAAGCACAGATTTTACAATTGGATTTACAATAGAAAATAAAAAGATAAGAATTGCAGCAAAAATAGCTTGATGTTGCCATAGTTCTTTTAATGTACCCATAATAGAATGGGTGGTATCCATAATTTTTAAATTCTTATCGAGGATTTGTGTCTCAATATTTGCGGTCATGTCTAAATGCAGCATTGGTTGTAGTATTCCCGGTACGAAACAACAAATGGCGATAATGGCAATGATAGTGTGAAGGGTTTTGTCTTGCATCTTAGCTCCGTTACTTTGATATCTTTATGTTGCCATAAAAGTATGCGATACCAAAATGATTAAATCCCGTTAAGCTCACTTTCTTTTTGATAACCAACCCACTTTAAAGCTTTTTGAATGTGTTGGTCAGAGCAAGATGGGGCCTGATCCGCATCAGCTAGGGTTCTTGTGACGCGTAAGAGTTTTACAAATGATCTAGTGCTGAGACTCTGAGTCGCTTCTTCTCCAATCGTTTTTACAATATCTGGAATATTTCGGCCTAGAGTTTGTTTTAGCTCTTCCATATGAAGATGGTGGTTGTATTTTTTGCGAAAGGGCTGGTTTCTTTGAAACATGTATGATTGTAGTTCTTGAATACGGTTTGAAATGCTTTCAGTCTTGTCTTTCTCCTCAGAAACATCAATGAAATGATTTTTTTCTGGCATGGTATATATTAAATCAATTCTATCTAAAATTGGTCCTGATATCTTGTTTTGATATTTTTGAACTTTTGATGTTGGGCAGTAACACATTTTTTTGCTGGATTGATACCACCCACATGGACAATTATTCATGGCTGCTATAAACAAGAAATCTGCGGGCCATTCAATCTTAAATTGAGCAAGTGATATATAAATTTTTTTATTTTGGATAGGCTCTCTTAAGCCTTCAATAATATCTCTTCGAAATTCAGGGAACTCATCCAAAAATAGAATTCCTCCATTCGCAAGCGAGACTTCTCCCGGTTGTTGTTGAGATCCTAGAACTGCAGCTCTACTGGCTTGATGGTGGGGTGAGCGAAACGGTGCAACTCCCTTTAATACACTATTAGGCAAGGGTTCGCTTCGGCTGGAGTATACCTGCATGGTTTCAACGTGATTTTTTGGAGCCAATCTTGGAAGAAACCTAGAGAGTTGATGAGCAAATAGAGTTTTACCTGTTCCGGGAGTGCCTTTTAATAATAGAGAATGCATTCCGCCTACAGTCACCACAGCGATGTCTTCAAGCTCTTTTGAAAATGTCATGTTTTGAAAGGTTGGTGTCGGTTTGATGTTGTTTTGTGTGTGGTTTGGCTTTGGAGGCTCGTAGTGATCATCACAAACTAAAAAATCTAAGACATCTTTAAAATGATCAAAAGCACGTACTTTTAGGGCGTGTGAATGGCCACGAATGGAAGCTAACAATCCCGCTACCTCTTGAAAATTTGCTCGGCTAATAATGATTCCTTCAAATTTTTGCTCAAGAGCAACAAGGCATGCTGCAATGCAGTTTCTAGTATATGGCATGTCACCACGAATGTTGAGTTCGCTCATAACGAGCCAAGGTTTGATTTTATCCCACTGGATTTTGATGTTATCAGGTTCGCTAAGCCTTAGTAGCTCTAGAGCGACTGCTAAGTCGAGGTGGCTCCCGCACTTTGGCGTGTCGGCAGGTGAAAATGACATGACTATTTTTTGTGCTGGCAGACTGATTCCCAGATGGTTAATGGCTGCTTTTGCTCTTTCTTTACCCTCTTTGATCACATCTGAAACATTGCCAATGAGATGTATGCCGCTAAAACCCGGGGACTTTGCTCCTTCTATTTGGATGAGCTGGCCTTTACAGCCTTGGTAGGTAATGGAATGGATCATTATATCCCCTAGTTGGAATAAAGGTTGAACAAAGAGTAGAACAAAGGTTTTCAAGAACGATGTATTTCAGGAAGTGACTTTTTTGGGATCATTGGTTAGAACTAAGCATGAGCGTAAAACACCCAATTGAAATAAAAAATAAGTTGTCAGGCGATCTTCTAAACTGCCTAAAAAGTTTAGCGAATCAACAAGGTGCAGAGTTTGAGTTATCAGCTTCTGACTTTGGGGGGATGATTTCTCGCCCACCTGATTCAAGTCTTGGAGATTTTTGTTTGCCTTGTTTCAGGTTTGCAAAGTCCTTTAAGCTTGCTCCACCTCAAATAGCTGAAAAACTTTGTGAGCTTGTCAAAGATCAAAATTTCCCTGAGATTTCTCGCGTCACCACAAAGGGTGCTTTTTTAAATATCGGTTTATCGGTTTCTAGTTATCATTCTCAGGTTTTAGATCATGCATTAACTGATATAAAATCTTTGAGTAAATTATTCCAAGTAGAAAAATCTAGAGTTATGGTGGAGTACTCTCAACCGAACACCCACAAAGTTTTTCATATCGGCCATGTAAGAAATGTTGCACTTGGTGATAGTTTGTCGAGAATGCTTGCTTACTGTGGAAATGATGTTGTTCCAGTGAATTATATTGGTGACGAAGGGACTCATATCGCTGAGTGCTTATGGCAGTTTGATAAAGACCCTGTCGAAGCATCAAACCCTGAACGAGTCATGGAGCTGGAAAAACGATATGTTGCGGCAAAGCAGCAAATAGCATCTGCTGAAGAGCCTCAGAAGACCGAATTCAAAAAACAGGTCGGGTCCATCCACCATGCCTTAGAATCAAAAAAAAGGACTCACTTTGATCGTTGGGTAAAAACAAAAGAATGGTGCATGGAGGAATTTCAAGAGATCTACACTTGGTTTGATGCCAAGTTTGATCATATATTCTATGAATCTGAGATGACTGATCTTTCTCAAAAACTTGTAGATGAGTATCTTGAAAAAGGTGTTTTTATCAAAGATGATGGTGCCGTTGGTATCCGATTCAAAGATGAAAAGCTTGGGTTTTTGATGCTAAGAAAAACGAATGGTGCCTCTTTGTATGCTACTAAAGACTTGGCACTTGCAAAGATTAAGTATGACCAATTTAATATTGATCGTTCAATTTATGTGGTGGCTCACGAGCAATCACTTCATTTCCAACAAGTTTTTGAAACCCTAAAAGAGATGGGTTTCCCTCAAGCAGATCAGTGTCATCATTTAAGCTATGCGTTTGTAACGATACCTGATGGGAAAATGTCAGCTCGTAAAGGGAATGCGGTTCATTTTGCATTAGTGCGTGACGCTGTCCTAGTGGAAGTGATGAAGCATTTAGATAAATACAAAGAAGATTGGTCTAACGACCAGTTAAATGAAACTGCAAAATGCCTAGCTGTTGCAGCTATTCGTTATGGCATGTTAAGCATGGACCCCAATAAAACCATCCAGTTTAAATTAGATGAGTGGACAAGTTTTGAGGGTAATACCGGTCCTTACTTGCTGTATTCATTTGCAAGAAGCCAAGCAGTATTGAGAAAATCTAAAGACATAGCTCACCATAAAGGTGATTTAGTGCCGTCAGAGTTAGAGCACGAGGATGCGGTGAGTTTAGTGCGTATGATTGCTGATTTAGATGCGATGATATTGAGTGCTTGCGACCAATACCGTCCTTCGGCGTTATGCTCTCATCTTTATCAGATGTGTCGAAGCTTTAATGCATACTATGCAAAAGTGAGGATTCTTGATGGTGAAGATAAAAACGCTATTGCAACACGATTAAAACTAGTTAGGGGCTTTGCGGCGAGCCTTAAAAAAGCCTTAGGCCTATTGGGAATCAAGACAGTCAATAAAATGTAAGCATTTTTTAGAAAATGAATGAGTAAGCGGTCTAAAGCTATAATGACTTATGGGACCGCTTTAAAAAACCGACCGATACTTCTAGTTTTTAGGTCGTAGTGACAGCCGTTACATGACAGAGGAGCTTTTAGCTTTCTATCCGGAAACTGTGCTGCAGATGTAAGTTTGCCGTGCTCATCAAAAACAAAAAATACATAGTTGTTCTCAAATGAGATCGCAATCTCTACTTCTTTGGATGGGTGGTTTTGTGTTTCTTTTTGTTTTAGGTTCATCTCAGATACTCTTATGATGTGACCTTTAAAGTCTTTGGTTCGATAAATTTTTCGGGGCCTATCTTTTAACTCACTTTGTATTGTGCTAGATGGCCATTGTGAGTAGTTAGTCAACTTTGTAAATTCAGCTAAAGTTTTTGGCATTACAAATGAAAGCTTAACTTGTTCGGGATGTCTCATGTAGTTTTGTTGCCATGCATCTCTCACAACCATGAAAGCGTCACTTTGTGAGGTGACTTTTTTTGCTGCATCATACATAACACCTGCATTTTTTGAGAATTCTACAACGATGCTTCCGTCTTTGTTTTTAGTGACAGAGTGAACGTTTCGGTTGCTTTCAAAAAACAAAGCAGCCAAGTCTTGTCGTGCTAAGTGCGTCGAAGGAGAAACATTTAATTCAAATGTTTTGTTTTGCCCATTAACGATTGAAACAAATGAGCAGAATAGAGTAGCAATGGTAATTAGTTTCATAATTGCTCCAGAGACATTGAGTAAGTCGAATGATTTGTTCTCATCATGGCACGGTAGTAAAAGTTTGCCTAGTGTTGAAAAAATAAAAAATATTTTAGTGTTTAGAAATAAATCTACGATAAAAAATTCATATATTTTTTATTTTTTGAAAGTAAAAAATCTTCGAAATAGTCACAATATTCAGAGTTTAGAACCAAAGTCATAAACAAATATTGTCTGTATAGGTGTATTACCAAATTCATTCATGTGAGTAATGAAAGATCAGAATTTTGACAAAAGCTTCAAAAATAATCAGAACATGAATTATTTCAAGTGTTTAAATTGCTGGTTAGGCAAAAGTCTTGCAACTCATGACTTAAGGGGTGATCACCGATGGTAACGCACAGATTTTGTAAGGAAAAGTATCATGGTTTTCAACCGGATTATGTGTTTACTCATTTTAATGCTGCTGTATCTTAGCAGTAGTCTATATGGTGCAAGCTGTTACTACGTTATTAAAAAAGATGACACACTCACAAATATTTTAAAAAACTTTGGTGTGAGTCATGTTGGTAGAAGTCAGATCAAAGTCTTGACTGCAAGTAACTTTCCTACGATTCTCAAAAAAGGTGATTTAATATATCCCGATACGGTGATTGCAATCCCTCGTCTTGAAGTGAGTCGAAACCATCAAAGTTGTTTGCGTTCGGGCCACCATGAAGTGATGACTAGAACTCAAGCTGACTGTTCAGAACTAGAAAATAAAAACACAAAAATTTTTCCAGAACCAAAAAGTATAACTAAATCTAAGCCAGTTCATTCAACAAGAAATATAAAAAAATCTACCATAAGGACAGAGTTTAATGCTGGAGCAACTTGGAGTAGGCTCGATGGTACTGAAAAGAAAAATATGACTGAAGGTAGTTTTTTAAATGAATTAAGCCCAAACTATTCATTAGATGTTGCTTATCGGTTTTCAAAGAGGTTTGAAGTTATTGCTTCTGCAGGTTTGACTTATTATTTATTTGAAGAGGCTCCAGCTGGAAACTTTATTAATGATACGAGGTTTTTGGCTGAGTTCTATGGTCTGGGTATCCGTTATGTTGCAGACTCTTGGGGTAAATTATCGCTTCACCTAGAGAGAAGAGGTGAGCTTAACTATATTATTCCTGTTATCAACAATATTGAAATGTCTGTTGATCATGTAATTCCTGTTAGGCTTGAATACGAAATAGACATTTTAGCAAAGTCTTCTTGGGATTTATATTTATCAGGCAAGGCTGAGTTTTTGTTTGGTGACGTAGTTGCTCAAGGGTTTAGTTTTCAGTTAGGTGCAAAGTTAGGTTACCAATTTATGCAGTCAGCAATTCATCTCACAGCACACTGGCATCAACAATACAAAGAATCAGATTTTTTAGAAATGGAACAAAGAGAGATCATTGCATCTCTTAGCTATTCGCACTTTATTAACGGGGGAAGTTACTAATGATGAAGCTTATTATCTTTTTAGGCTTAATGGGATTTATTGCATCGTGTAGCGATGATAATAACCCGTTAGGAAGAAATCAAGGAATTCAAGACAACCACTGCCCTGCAGGTGTTGAAAACTGTGAGCCTGCAAAGCTGGTCGTTGTCAGCGATATTCCGGTTGTGTTTGCTCCTACGACAATTGGTTCTACTTCTGTTAAGCAAGTGGTGATTGAAAACACTGGTGGTTTTGATGCTGGAGACATGAGAATAGTCAATGTTTTTGCTCCTTTTGCGTTTACGGGTGGAAGTTATCCCGGCATTGGTGGTGATTGTGGTGCGGTATTAGCGGTTAATGCTCAATGTACACTTGAGTTAGAGTTTGTTCCTTTTACTCAAATAACATCTACTTCCATGGTGACGGTTAATTACCTTGAAGACCCTCAGGTAAGAAATACTCTTGAAATCCCCGTTTCAGGTGTGTCTTCAAACCCATCAGCACTTGTTATTAGTGATGGTCCGGTCTTTAATTTTGGAACAGTGGTTCTTGGTTCAACACAAACAAAAACATTTACCATTACGAACCCATCTGCAGGTAATGCTACAGGTTTTTTACCAACAACATTAGGTTCGGGTTTCTCTTATGCAGGGGGTAGTTATCCGGGTACTTCAGGTACTTGTGCAAGTTCTTTGGCTGCAGGACAGTCTTGTACTGTATCGATTTCTTTGAGCCCAACATCAGTTGGCCCAATGAATGTACGTCTCTCTATAGATTACTTTAATGGTTCTTCGACTCTTTCTTTAGTGAGAGATATTATTGCAACCGTAAATTACCCTGCAATGTTAGTAAACTCGAATGGGTCTAGTTACAATTTTGGTCCGACAGCAGTTAGTAGTATGAATAAAGCTTTGGTAGCAATCGTCAACACGGGTGGAACCATTGCAAATAATTTAACAGGTGGTTCTTTAGCGGCACCTTATAGTTATGTCGGGGGAGTTTTTCCTGGTGCAAATGGAAACTGTACGACTACGCTTAATGTTGGTTCATCATGTTTAGTGGAGGTGGCGTATACTCCTTCTGCTGTAGGCACGGACAGTTCTTCACTGGTTGTTAACTATAATGACGGTGTTGCGAATCAATCTTTGACAACTACTTTGACAGGAAACGGTTCTGCAAATGCAGTTTTAGGTATATCAGATGGGTTGACCTTTAACTTTGGCAGTGCTTCTTTAACAACGACTGTCACAAAAACATTTACAGTGACAAACTCAGGTGCAACGGCTGCGACATTAGTCAATGCTTCTGGTATCTCCGCTCCATTTTCATATACAGGTGGAGTCTATCCGGGAACGGGTGGCGATTGCACGACAACCATTGCGAGTGGTGCAAGTTGTTTTGTTGAAGTAAGTTTTACACCCATATCTGTAGGAGTCGTTAATAGTTCTATTGTTTTAAATTATAATGATGGTGCGACTGCTCTATCTGTTTCACGTCCAATTTCTGGATCCGGTCAAGGTGCAGCACAACTTACTATCTCTGACAGTCCCGTTTTTGATTTTGGAGTGACTCCAGTTGGTTTTAGCAAACAGCGTTCTTTTATCGTTACAAATAGTGGTGGTTCGACTGCACAGTCTATAACATCTGCGGCCTTGGCACTACCAATGAGTTACACCGGAGGGAGTTATCCTGGGATAGGCGGTAGTTGTGGTGCAACGTTAGGCATCGGTGCAAGTTGTATTGTGAACGTCAGTTACCAGCCGACATCAACAGGTAGCGTTTCAGAAAATTTAACGATTAGTTATAATGATAGCGTTAGTACACAAACGACAACGAGAGTTGTTCAGGGTGATGCTGTTATGCCTGCTTCTCTTGTGCTTTCTGGTGCACCGTTAGTGGATTTTGGTCAGGTTGCTGCAGGTACAAGTGTTCC
Organism: Oligoflexales bacterium; assembly: GCA_023301465.1. Taxonomy (GTDB): domain Bacteria; phylum Bdellovibrionota_B; class Oligoflexia; order Oligoflexales; family JALZUQ01; genus JALZUQ01. The sequence goes on along the minus strand of JALZUQ010000032.1, from coordinate 21,380 downwards.
TAGTCTTCTAACCCTCGCCAATAATGGTGGTGTGGATGCTGCATTAGTAACAGGTGGAGTTTTACCGGCACCATTTTCATATACAGGTGGAGCTTTTCCGGGTTCTGGAGGTAATTGTACTGGGACACTAAGCCCTTCTGCTTCATGTACGATTGATATTACTGCAGCACCAACCACGAGTTCTTTGGTAACAGGAATTTTAAGTATTCAGTATCAAGATGGTAACGGTAGTCAAACAACATCTAGAAACCTTAAATTGACTGGTGTTGCTGCGGCAATACTACAAATCTCTGATGGTCCGACCTTTGATTACGGAACCTTGTCCAATGGTTCAGTCATGAAAATGACATTTACAGTAGAAAATATCGGTGGTGTTGCAGCAACATCTATCGCTGAAACAACATTAAATGGAAGTTTCGCTTTTAGTGGTAATAACTATCCGGGAACTGCGGGGACTTGCGGTACATCACTTGCGGTTGCAGCGAACTGTACGATTGAAGTGGAGTATCGTCCGTCAGTGGTGACTTCGGACTCTGGAAATATCACTCTTAGTTATTTTGACGCCGTTAGCTCTAGCACAGTAGCTCGTCCTTTAATGGGTACTTCTGTTACTCCGGGTATGTTAACGATTTCAGATGGTCCAAACTATAGTTTTGGAGAAGTCGTTTTAGGGGATACCAGTACTAAAACATTTACGATTATTAATGGTGGGAATTTTACTGCTTCATCTATGGCGGTTGGTGGATTGTCTGGAGATTATAGCTTTGTTGGTGGAGCTTACCCCGGAACAGGTGGGGATTGTGGAGCAACATTAGCACCTTCAGCGTCTTGTATGGTGGTGGTTTCCTATACTCCTAGTGCTACAGGCCTAGAAATAGATGCATTAGATCTTAGTTACTTTGATGGTACCAATAACATGACGGCATCACGAATCATTGATGGTGAAGGAGTAAATCCTGCTGTTTTAACGATTACAGAATCACCTTTATTTCAATACGGTTTATTTGGAAATGGATCTACTGAGTCTCAATTTTTTACAGTAGAAAACACTGGTGGAACGACTGCAACCGCTCTTAATATTAGTGGTTTGGCAGCTCCTTTTGCAGTAACTGGTGGAGTCTTTCCGGGTTCTGGTGCGAGTTGTGCCAGTTCACTTTTAGTGGGTGCACAGTGTACGATTAGGGTTGATTTTTCACCAACTGCAGCAGGTATACATACGGATGCAATTGATTTAAATTACAATGATGGAGTTGCAACTCAAACAACATCCGGAAATATTGAAGGTTCTAGTGAAGTTCCTGCTGTTTTAACTTTATCAGATGGTCCTACCTATGATTTTGGAAATGTTGCTTTTGGGTCTATTAATTCAAAAACTATTACTTTAAGTCATAGTGCAGGTGGAATGGACGCAACAAGTATTACAGACGTTAGTCTTTCTTCTCCGTTTCGTTATAAAGGCGGAAGCTTTCCGGGAACGGGTGGTAGTTGTAGTGCAGCGTTAACGCCCAGCACCAATTGTACTTTAGATATTGAGTACGTTCCCACGAGTACAGGTTTTGAAAGCAAGCCTCTTGAAGTGGAATACGACAATGGAACAACGACTCAAAGTGTTAGTATTTCTTTGCAAGGAACGGCGAACGCTCCAGCAATTTTAATGATTTCAGATGGATTGACATACACTTTTGATGAAATCGCGGTTGGTTCCACAACTACGCATACATTTTCGGTTAGTAACTCTGCAGCTTCTCCTGCAACGGCTATCAATATGGCGTCATTAAACGGTAATATCAGGTTTCTAGGTGGTGCTTATCCGGGTACTGGTGGTACGTGTGGAGCGACTTTGAACCCATCAGCAGTTTGTCAGCTTGTGGTTGAGTTTGCACCAACAACCGTATCAACTTTTTCTGACACCCTCACATTGAACTATTTTGATGGTGCAATTAACCGAGTTGCTTCTAGAGATATAGAAGCGGAAAGCAAAGACCCCGCTCTCATTGAAATTTCTGATGCTCCGACATTTGATTTTGGTTTAAGAGCAAATGGTTCAGTGACCAGTAAAACATTTACCCTAACAAATAGTGGTGGTATCGATGCGACTAGTTTGTCAACGGTAGCACTTGCAAATTCTTTTAGATTTTTAGGTCTCTCTTACCCCGGAGTAGGTGGGACATGTGGAAACACCTTAGCAGCATCTGCTTCTTGTACGGTGATTATTGAATATACCCCTGTGGCAACAGGAAGTAATAACGAAACTATCACTGTGAATTATCAAGATGGTGTTGCTGCAAACACGAGTACACGCTCAATTCAAGGTGCGTCAGGAAGCCCAGCCGTTCTTGAAATCAGTGAAATGCCTTTTTATGCCTATGGTGAAACACCTTTAAATATTTCACTTCAACATATTTTTACGGTAACTAATAATGGTGCGATCCCGGCGACGGTTATTAGTTCTGCTGCGTTAGCAACTCCTTATTCCTACGTTGGCGGGAGTTATCCGGGAACAAATGGCGATTGTGGAACTGTTTTAGCTGCCAGTGCATCCTGTGCTCTAGAGGTTGGTTTTAATCCAAGTGTTCAAAATTCTTTTGTGAGTCAACTCATGCTCACTTACGACAATGGTGCACTCACATCTAGTGTTAATCGAATTATCACCGGTGACGGTAAAACAAATGCGAACATCGAAATTTCTGACGGTCCTTCAGTCTATAGTTATGCAGATACATCAACAGGATCAGTTACTTCGAAAACATTTACTTTGACAAATACGGGTGGTTTTTCTGCAAGTGGTGTAAACGCTGCAACTTTAACAGCACCTTTTGTCTTTGTTGGAGGAAGTTATCCGGGGACAGGTGGATCTTGTGGTGTGGTAATTACTTCAGGTTCTTCATGTACTATCAATGTGGATTTTAGTCCTACAGCATCAGGAAGTTTTACAGATACTCTTACTATTAATTATCAAAATGGTTCGGCAGCAGCAAGTTCGACAAGAGATGTTGCTGGTAATGCAAGTACTCCTGCAAGTCTAAGTGTCTCAGATGCTCCGAGTCATGATTTTGGACTTACAACGATAGGTAATGCTTTAACAAAACTATTTACGGTTACTAACAATGGTGATTCAGATGCAACTAGTCTTATTGGAACTGGTTTGGCAAGTCCTTATCAATTTACAGGTGGTGCATTTCCGGGAACTGGAGGAGATTGCGGATCTACTCTTGCTGGGTCTGCTTCCTGTTTAGTGGAGGTTGAGTTTAATCCATCTTCTATTGGTAGCTTTAATGATTCTCTCGTTTTTCAATATAATGATGGAGCTACAAGTCAGTCTGTTTCAAGAGATCTTCTTGGTGAAGGTGAAACACCTGCAAATATTGAAATTTCAGATGGTGCGGTATTTGACTATGGAATCGTTGGCATTGGTGCTGTAGAGCCTAAGGTATTTACACTGACAAACTCAGGTAGTGGTGATGCAACCGCTGTCAGCGAAATCGGTTTAGCAACTCCATTTGCATTTGCAGGTGGGGCATTTCCGGGAACAGGAGGAACTTGTGCAACAACGATTGCTGGGGGTTCAAACTGTACGGTTGTTATAGACTTTATACCTACAGCTGCAATTGCGGAATCAGATACCATTGAGTTTGAATACAATAATGGTTCAGGATTAGTTTCTTCTTTAAGAAATGTGGAAGGCTTGGGAGCAGTTGCTGCTAATCTGCAAATTTCTGATTCACCAACTTATGATTATGGTGATGTTTCTATCGGTGGTCTTGGAAAAAGAGTTTTTACGATTACCAATACTGGCGGTGCAGCAGCAACCTCGGTGACAGTCCCGGCATTTAGTTCAGGGTTTGGTTTTTCTTCTGGAGTTTATCCGGGGACTTCCGGTGATTGTGGAACGACACTCAATGCTGGTGCAACTTGTACTGTCGAGGTAGACTTTGTGCCATCTGTTGTAGGTGCTGCAACTTCAGCGTTGCAAGTTAACTATCAAAACGCAGTCAGTGCTGCAAACGTTTCTATTACTCTTGAAGCAAACGCTTTAACACCTGCAAATATTCAATATTCTGATGCTCCAAGCTATGATTTTGGGGCAAGAAGTATTGGTTCCTCAAATACAAGGACCATCACTTTAACAAATAGTGGTCAAACAGCAGCAACAGCAATAACACCAGTCGCGTTAATTGCTCCTTACCAATTTTTAGGTGGTGCATACCCGGGAACGGGTGCAGATTGTGGTGCTGCTTTAGCGGCTGCAGCTACTTGTACGGTCATTGTGGATTTTTCTCCAACTGTATCTGGAACTCAAGTGAGTTCTTTAGAGGTGAGTTATCAAAGTGGTGCAGGACTTGAAAACCCAAGTATGGTTTTAAGTGGAACAGGAACCCAACCGGCTAACTTAGTCTTATCTCAAACACCGTCTTTTGACTATGGTGTGCATGCTGTTGGGAGTGTGCAAACACAAACTTTTACATTAACAAATAACGGTGGGATTGATGCTACTGCAATTTTAGAATCAACCCTAGTAGCACCATTTGTGTTTACAGGTGGGGTTTTTCCGGGAACTTCTGGAACTTGCAAGGCTTTATTGCCTAACGGTTCAAATTGTATTTTAGAGGTTGAGTATGCACCGACGGCTTCAGGGCCTAACTCTGGAAATTTAACGATAGGCTATAATAATGGCACAAATACTCAAAGTATTGTGCTACCGATTTCCGGAACAGCTCAAACCGTTGCAGACTTAGTAGTTTCTGATAGCCCAAGTTATGACTTTGGCCCTAATGGAACTGGCTCATTGACCTCAAAAATTTTGACAGTTACAAATAACGGTGAGTTTGAGGCTAGCTCTTTATCTGGTACTGGCTTAATTGCACCTTTCAGTTTTTTTGGTGGTTCGTTTCCGGGATCAGGGGGAACGTGTGCTGCAAAACTTGCAGGTGCTGCAAGTTGTACAATAGTAGTAGATTTTTCTCCTATTGCGACAGGCAACTTTAGTGACGATGTTGAGCTTAGTTTCTATGATGGTTTAGCGATTCAGTCTGTGACACGCACACTTGAAGGTGAAGGTGTAGGGCCAGCTCTTATTGAAATTTCAGATGGGCCAATTTTTGATTTTGGTGCAAATGCAATCGGATCTTCTACACAAAAAGCATTTACGTTTACTAATAACGGTGGGGTCGATGCAACTTCTATTGCAGAAAATGGAAACATCACTGGCCATTTTAGTTTTTTAGGTGGTAGTTATCCCGGTACTGGTGGCACATGTGGTAGCACTCTTGCACCAGCAGCTTCTTGTAGTGTTATGTTGAGTTACGACCCTTTAGCTCCTCAGTCTGATAATGGGAATTTAAGTATCAGTTACGATGATAGCGGTTCAACTCAAACGGCATCAAGATTTATTGTAGCAACGGCATTAAACCCTGCATTGTTGGTCTTATCTCCAGTCAGCCCATATGATTTTGGCACTGTTGCTCAAGGGTCTTCGAATACTTTTACTCTTTTAGTGAGTAACTCTGGTGGTGCAAAAGCAACTTCCATTGCGGGGTTAGGTTTAGCTGCTCCATTCAATTACTTTGGAGGAGCTTATCCGGGTAGCGGTGGAACTTGTGCGGCGGTATTACCGGCAACGTCAAGTTGTACGATTATATTAGAGTATGCTCCAACAAACTCAGCGGTTCATACAGGTACTCTTGACCTTGGTTATCAAGATGGTGCAAACACACAAACAGAAAGTATGGTTTTAGATGGTGCAGCAGATGCACCTGCTAATCTTGTGTTTTCTCATGGATCTTCATTTGATTTTGGTATCACTGCTATTGCTTCAAACCAAGTTAGTTTGCTTACGATAACAAATAACGGTGGTTCTAATGCAACAGCATTAAGTTCTGTCGCTCTTGCAGCTCCATTTTCATATTTAGGTGGAAGTTATCCGGGAATTGGGGGTTCTTGTGTTAGTAGTTTAGCAGTAAGTGCTTCATGTAGTATTGCAGTTGAGTATACGCCTTCATCTTCTATAGTTTCAAATGAACTTGTTTCGATAGATTACAATAACGGTGCTAGTGTTGTGAGTGTCAGTTCTGATTTAATGGGGACTGGTGCAACTCCAGCTGTACTATCTATTAATGAAAGCCCAAAATATGATTTTAGTACTGTAGGTTTTGGGACGACCACGGATTATACTTTGACGGTGTCTAACTCGGGAGAGTTTGAAGCAACAGCTTTAACTGATACTGGGTTACTATCATCTGGTTTCGAGTTTTCTGGTGGAACTTATCCGGGAACAGGTGGAGATTGTGGGGTCACACTTGCAGCGTCTTCAAGTTGTGATATTGTTGTAAGTTTTGTCCCAACGGCAACAGGTTTTCTCTCAGATAGTATTCAAATTGATTACTTTGATGGTACTGTAACCCAGTCCGTGTCAAGAGATGTAGAAGGCACCTCACAACCTCCAGCAGTCTTAACGATTTCTGATGCAGTGACTTATGACTACGGTCTGAGGGCGGTGGGTTCAATAACTTCTTATACTTTTACGGTTAGTAATGCGAACGGACTCTCAGCGTCATCCATGGTTGGGTCTGGTTTAATAGGTGCATTTGAGTTTTCTGGTGGTTCTTACCCGGGGGCGGGCGGAACTTGTGGAGCGAGTCTTCCTCCAGCGGGAACTTGTACGGTTGTAGTAGACTTTTTGCCAACAAACTCTATTAACTACACCGGAACCTTTGATATCACATATAATGACGGTACTAGTTCAGTGACGGCATCTAGGCCTGTCACTGGTGACGGTTCGAGTATTGCTGTTCTAGAAATATCTGATGGTCCTACATATGATTTTGGCAATGTTGCGGTTGGTAGCAAACCTTCAAAATCTTTTACGGTTTCAAATACTGGTGGAATTGAAGCAACATCCATCAGTGGTGTGAGTTTAGGGAGTGACTACCAATATGTCGGCGGTACATATCCGGGAACGGGCGGTAGTTGTAACGCACAACTTGTAAGCGGTTCTACTTGTACTTTAATCGTAGAGTTTGAACCAACTGCGTCGGGTACTCTGACGACAGACATTGACCTAAGTTATGATAATGGACTTACCATAACCAATTCACTTCGTCCGCTAACGGCAATTGCTCAGACACCTGCTGATTTAGAAATTTCTGATGCAGTAACCTATGATTTTGGTAATACGGCAGTCGGTGGGGTGACGAGTAAGTTATTTACTGTAACGAATAATGGTGAATTTACTGCAACAGGAATGATTTCGAGTTTGACGGGTTTACCTTACTTGTTTACAGGTGGTGCTTTCCCGGGAACAAACGGTGATTGTGGATCCAGCCTAGTAGGTGGTGGAGCATGTTTGGTAGAAGTTAGCTTTAGACCAACAGCAGCAGGAACATTCACAGACGAAATCGTTCTAGACTACGCGTCAGGGGTTGGCTTAGCTGGAACTACAAGACCGTTAACTGGCTTAGCGTCTAGTCGAGCTTTATTGTCGTTTAGTAACGCACCAACATTAGATTTTGGTGATGTAACGGTTGGTCTCTCTGCTAATGCACAGCTCACGGTAACGAATTCAGGTGCTTTCATTGCAAGTAACTTGGTTTACTCTGCATTGTCGCCTTCATTTGAATATGCTGGAGGTATATTCCCGGGAACTACCGGTGATTGTACAACAACTCTAGCTGTGGGAGCATCATGTATTCTTGATTTAGAATTTGTACCTACTGCAGATGATAGTTACTCAAATATTTTAACAGTAGATTATGATGACGGAGTTGCGACTCAGCAAATTACGAGATTTATGCTTGGGGATGGACATGATCCTGCTTCGTTAGTGATTTCAAACGGGCCGACTTTTGATTTTGGTGCACTGATTTTATCTCAAAGCGATACAAAAGTTTTCACCGTTTCAAATGTCGGTGGAAGTGACGCCAAATCCGTTGTGCCAACCTTAGCAGGTCCAGACTTTGTTTATACAGGTGGTGCATTTCCGGGTACAAACGGTACCTGTGGAACTACTATTGTCGAATCTCAGAGTTGTTTCGTAGAAATAGAGTATTCACCCTCAGCTTCTGGAACACAAGTAGATACCTTTGATTTGTCATACAATAATGGAGTTAACGCTCGAACAGAGTCTTTGGCCATCCAAGGTACAGCAAATACCGTTGCTGTACTAGCAATTGATCAGGATCCAGAATTTGATTATGGAATACAAGCGACATCTTCTGCAATAGATCAAATTTTTGTTTTAACAAACTCTGGTCAAACCGTTGCATCTAATTTAAGTGGTGCGGGTTTAAGTGCTCCTTTTGGATTTAAAGGAGGGGCGTTTCCGGGAGTAGGCGGAAGTTGTGGTGCGAGCTTAGCGGGAGGAGTCTCTTGTAATGTTGTCGTAACATTTAATCCAACATCAAATGGTTTAAGTAATAGTACTATCAATGTAAGCTATTCAGACGGTTTAGCAACTCAGTCTCTTACGAGAAACGTAAAAGGTACGGGTGCTGATCCGGCTGTTCTTAGCATAGACCAAGGACCATTCTTCGATTATGGAAGAATCGTCAACGGTACAACAAAATCGCAAATTTTCACGATTACACATACTGGTGGGGTAGATGCGACTGAATTGGCTGAGACGGGAGTTGCGGCTCCATTTCAATATGTCGGTGGAAGTTTTCCGGGAACAAACGGAGATTGTGCTGCGGTCTTAGCTGTTGGTGCAACTTGTACGCTAGAAGTAGAGTATGCTCCAACTGCATCAGCTAGTGATTTTTCTCAAGTACAACTTGCATACAATGACGGTGCAACCATGCAAAATATTTCACGTGTCATTCGTGGTGATTCAGGAACTGCTGCTCTCTTAGAGGTTTCAAGTGCCCCGACACATGATTTTGGCACCATTGCAACGGGTGCTTTTGTAGATGCAGTTTTAACGGTGACAAACAGCGGTGAAAATAATGCCACGACATTATCAGCTGCTGCACTAACAGCTCCAATCTTTTTTACGGGCGGTAATTATCCAGGAACAGGCGGAGATTGTGGTGTCGTTCTTAATGCAGGTGCATCATGTTCTTTAGTAGTAAGGTTTGCTCCGAGTGCATCTGGTCTTGCAACTCAAACACTAACCCTAGATTATAACGATGGTGCAGCAAGTGCTCAAGCAACTCGTGACTTACAAGGTACAGGGGCAAATCCTGCAGCAATTAGTATAAGCGATGGCCCTGTCTATGATTACGGATCTGTTTCGAATGGATCTGTTTCATCTAAAGTATTTACACTAACTAACACAGGTGGTGTTGATGCAACGGCAATCTCTGACATAGGTCTTGGTATTCCATTTCGTTTTGGAGGAGGAGTCTTTCCGGGAACTGCGGGAGACTGTGGTGTGACCCTTGCGGTAGGAGCATCTTGCTTCATTGATGTCGTTTTCGCTCCAACCAACACAGGCACTTTTAGTGATTCCATCGAAATAAGTTTTAACGATGGGGTGACAACCCAGTCATCTTTAAGGGCAGTTCAAGGAATTTCTACGAGCCCTGCATTGGTTGAAATCTCAAATGGTCCATTCCATGATTTTTCAAATATTGTCATCAATCAAACTTCAGATGTCGTTCTAACCTTAACAAACACTGGTGGAACCGACGCAACATCCATGAATGGTGAGGGTCTTTCCGGTAATTTTAACTTTAAAGGTGGAACCTATCCAGGAACAGGAGGCGACTGTGGAGGAGAACTTGCAATCAATGCAACATGTGATGTTGTGGTTGAATTTGCTCCTGTTACCGTCGGTGGTTTTTCGGATGTCTTAGAAGTAAGTTATGATGACGGTGTTGCTAACGCAACTGCTGACCGTATTTTTATTGGTAATGGTGTTCCCGTAGCACAGCTTGAAATAAGCAATGCTCCAACTTTTAATTTTGGTGATGTTGTTAATACGGATACGAGTGAACAAATTTTAACGGTGACAAATGTCGGTGGCTTTGTTGCAGAAACTATTTCAGGCTATGGTTTAGCTGCACCGTTTGCATTTAGGGGTGGAAGTTATCCGGGATCTGGTGGTACTTGCGGTGGAAACTTAGGAGCGGGTGCTTCTTGTACCATCGTAGTAACCTTCACACCTTCTACAAGCGGTACTTTTACAGATACTGTTAGTCTAGACTACAGCGACGGTAGTTCAACATTAACTGCAGACAGAGGTTTAGAGGGCGTAGGTGAGTCAGCTGCTTTGATCACTATATCTGAAAGTCCAAGTTATGATTTTGGCGATAGTGTTCTTCAGGTATCAAATGCCCATACTTTTACTGTGACAAATTCTGGTGGGTTTGAAGCAAAAACAATGACTGGTGTTGGGTTAAACTTACACTATGCTTTTTTAGGTGGAAGTTATCCGGGAACTGGCGGTACTTGTGGGGCGACTCTAGCTGGGAATAACACAAGTTGTTCAGTTGTCGTCGAGTTTATTCCGCAGTCGACAGGACCTCATTTCGACACAATTGAAATAAATTATAACGATGGTTTGACGGTTCAACAAGCAACAAGAAATATAGAAGGTAATGGCCAATCTCCAGCGACTTTAACAATTTCTGATGCGGCGATTTATGACTACGGGCTTAACGGTACTGATGTGGGAAATAGTAAAACATTTACAGTGACTCAAGGTGGTGACGTTGACGCAACAGCAATTGCTAGCAACACTCTTACGGTACCTTACCAATATTTAGGCGGTAGTTACCCGGGGACTGGCGGCGATTGTGGAACAACTTTAGCAGTTGGTTCGACTTGTGCGATTGTGGTTGATTTCAACTCGGCTGCGGCAGGTGTTTTTACAGAAACTATAGAGCTGAGTTTCTCTGATGGTTTTCAAACACAAACGACCACGAGAGATCTCACTGGAGAGGCAATTGAAGTTGCGGTTTTAGAAATTAGCGATGGTCCAACCTTTGATTATGGTAGGCTTTTGATCGCCTCAGAAAATGATAAGACATTCACGGTTTCCAATACGGGTGGATTTGATGCAACTACAATCTCTGAAGTTGGTTTGGCTGCCCCATATGCATTTAAAGGTAGTAGTTTCCCGGGTGCAGGAGGTACCTGTGGAACAACGATAGCACCTGGTGCAAACTGTACGATAGTGGTGACTTACACCCCTGAATTATTTGGAGTCGAGTCGGATACCATTGATTTTAGTTATTTTGATGGGATTGGAACCCAAAACTCAGATCGTAGTATCACGGGTGAAGGCTTTCCGGGTGGGTTTGAACGCTGTATTACCTTAGCTCCAGTAGCCATTGATGCAGGTTACCAAGTAAAAGTTGAGCTTTCTATGCCGAGTGATTATGCCAACATTTCTGCAACAGGAGACGATATTAGTTTTTATGATAATGCTAATGTCAAACTCGACTTTTATACTCAAGTTTGGGATCCATCAGGAACTTCAACTTTCTGGGTTCAGGTTAAAGCGGCAGGTACGAATGAGTTTTGCATGTACTATGGGAACACAAACTTAACCGGACAATCAGATAAATTAGCGATGTTAACAAGTGATAGTTTGCAAGATTTGTATTTCCAGCCTCGAAGTTCAGGTAATAATTTTTTATTCGAATCGTATACGTCTAATAACGAAGTCAATATCCCCATTACGACAGGGTCTGGGATAGAGAACTTGACACTAACTGCTGAGACGTTGAGTTCACTGAGCAATCCGGCTGAGGGTATTGTTCAAGCAAATGGTCCGATCACTGGTAGGATTGATAATGCGTCTGGGTTTGAAGAGATTATTCCTTTAACTTTGGCTGGAACCAAGTTTGGTTATTCAGATAACCGTTATACCCCAAGGCATTGGCATCTATATAATCCTAATGATAGTGCTTCAACGATTACAATTAACTATTATAATGCTACAGGTGTACTCCAAGATACCACAACAGATGTTGTGAATTCGAAAAATCCTATTACGATTGATTATACTCCAAATCACGATGTTGCTATTGTTGACGCAACTTTACCTGTTGTAGGGATGTATTATGGTGGAGTTGGAGATTCTACTGTTTTGGTAGATGCAGATACCGAGTTGATTGGTATTACTGGAGGTAGGATCTGGATTACCGGTACGGAGGATGCAACTACTTGTACAATCTTCTATTCTGATAATACATCAGAATCATGTGATACAGATAAAGGTGAAAGAATCGGGTATGAAAGTGGTACTCAAGGTAATGGAGTTAGTGCATACATTGAGTCAGATAAACCAGTCATTGCTATCACTCAAGCTGATGGTGATGGTGGTGAGAGTTTTACGTTTCTTCCAAAAAGACACCTTGATAATGAGTACTTGATACCAACGGAATCTCAGTATCTTTCTGTTGCGAGTACTGAAGACGGTCAGGTCATCACGGTGACAGATCCTGATGGATCACCAGCTCCTATTTCTGGAACCACAGTTCTTGGTGGGGCAAAAGTTGCGAAACTTTATTTTGGATCTACCGCAAATACAATTTCTTTTAGTGCAGGAACAAAAATCACATCTGATAAACCATTCTTTGTTTACTATGAATATACAAGCCAAGATGAAACCACTAAATTTGGACCTGTTTCTGCAAGGGTTTATCAACATCCAGCATCGGTTCCAACTTTAGGGACTGAGAACCCATTTTAATAAGTTTAATGTTGTTTTGGCACTGTTCTTTAAGTAAGAGCAGTGTCGCCCTTGTACCCGCATTTGGTTTTCTAGAATGATTCCAAGTATTATCCATTAAAATTTTTTATGGTTGCATAGTGTGTCAATGTGACTTAGAAGGCAGCCATGATTGCTGTTTGAACTATGTTGTTCTAAGATAGCAATATTGAATCATTAAGGGGTTGAAATGCGGGTTCTAATATTTTTTTTGTGCATACTAAATTCTGGAAGTGTTCTTCCTTGTTCTGTTTTTAATATCCCAACAAGTAAAGAAAAAGTTTTTGCAAAGTCATATGATTGGCATGTAAGTTTTGGCTTAGCAATTTTGAATAAAAAACATGTTAATAAGAAGCAATTATTACTTGGTAAAGACCATGAAAACATGAAACCACTTGAATGGACTTCTAAGTATGGAAGTATTGGGTTTGCTCAACATGGAAGAGAAATTCCAATTGGTGGCATGAACGAAGCTGGTTTAATGGTAGAAGCTTTAATGTTAAGGTCAAGTGAGCACCTCTCTGAGTTTCACCAACCAACATTGAACGAGCTTCAATGGGTTCAGTATCAGTTAGATATGGCTTCATCTACACAAGAAGCGATAGCACTTGCTAAGAGCATTACTGTCAAAAAAAGAGTAGCTCCTCTTCATTATATGGTTTGCGATAAAACTGGTGAATGTGGTGTGTTTGAGTATGTTGGTAAAGAGTTAGTTATCCATACTGGAAAAGACTTAGAGGTGACTGGGGTATCTAATTCAACTTATGATGAGTCCATAGATGCATTTAATAGGTTTAAATCAGGAAAGAAAAGACTGCCCACTTCAACAAAATCCCTGCATAGGTTTATTCGTTTAGCAGATCACTTAAGTCAATATGATATAAGTCAAGACCCTGTTAAATATGCGAAAAAAGCACTAGAAAAGGTAAACCAAAAAATTGGTACAAAATGGCAAATCATTTATCAACCAAACTCTCAAAAGATTTTATTCAAACACCGAAAAAGTAAACACCCTGCAATTGTAGAAATGAGCGACTTTGATTTTTCGTGTAAAACTCCTGTGAAGATCGCAAGATTGTTTAAGAATTACAAAAAAGAACAGCAAAAACTTGAGTTTAAAAATTACTCTAAAGGCATGAATAAAATTTTGGTGAATGCAGCAAATTTAAGTTTAGGAATGCAGCTAACCAAAAAAGAGGTTAGCCAGATTATTAGCTTTCCTGAAACGACCGAGTGTATGGACTAACCTAAAGAGAGCTGGTTTTTTAGTGACAGTTACTTTCCTGAAGTATCTAGGGTTAGAGCGTGAATCTCTTGTTTTAGCCAGTCGCCTAGTTGCTTATACACAAGTTGATGTTGCTCGATTAGGTTCTTGTCATTAAAAAGATCAGATTTAATAGATAGCTGCCAGTGATCACCACCACCGGTTAGGTCTCTGGCGTTGACATCAGCATTTGGAAAAGCTTCTTTAATCTTAGTGATGATTTCTTCTGAGCTAGGCATGGGTAGATTCCTTTGTTGATAGTGTATTAGTTAGGTGTTGTGTCTCGTTTGATCTTTGCATGTTGAATAATTCGGTTTGTTGCAAACTCTACTTGTTTTTCAGTATTAAAACGTCCAAGCCCAATTCTAAGGCAAGACCTTGCATCTATATCTGATAACCCGACGGCTTTTAAAACGTGGGAAGGGTTTGGGGATTTTGCGGTGCAAGCAGAACCCGTTGATACAGCAACTTCTTGCAGGCTAAGCATTAAAATTTCTGAATCAAGCCCCGTAAAGCAAAGGTTAAGGTTTCCGCATAGGCGTTTGGTAGGGTGGCCAATGAGTTTTACTTCCGGAAGTGCGGTGGTGATTTCTGATAAAATCTTATCTCGCATTTTCATGAGTCTTGCCGGTTCAGTGTCCAGTGATTTTAGAGATAGTTCACACGCTTTACCCATCGCAACGTCTAAGAATACAGCTTGGGTGCCGGGCCGTATTCCGCGTTCTTGAGATCCACCAAAAAATAGTGGCGTGAGTTTTAGCTTTGGATTAGAGCCATTCACATACAGTGCTCCAACACCTTTTGGTCCATAAATTTTATGACCAGAAATGCTGAGTAGGTCAATCCCACACTCTGACATTGAAAACTTAGTTTTGCCAGCCCACTGTGCAGCGTCTACATGAAAAAACACATCGTTTTCTTTTGCGATAGCTCCAATTTCTTTTATGGGTTGAACGGTGCCGATTTCGTTGTTAGCACCCATAAAACTCATAAAAAGAGTGCGGTCTGTAGTGCCAGATTTTCCAGTTCTAACTAGTTTTTTTAGTTCTTCTAATTTAACTACTCCAAACTCATCTAAGGGGCAAAGACTTAGTTCAAAACCGTGATGAGATGCTAGGTATTCACAAACCTGTAATACAGCCTTGTGCTCTGTTGGGCTTGTAATAATATGTTTTCCGATATGGTCACATGCTTTTGCAAGGCCTTGAAGAGCGATGTTATTAGATTCAGTCGCTCCAGAGGTGAAAATAACCTCATGATCATTACAGCCTAGTAGTGCTGCAACTTGTTCTCTAGCGGTGTTAACATGAGACCCAAGTTCCCTGCCAAGCAAGTGACTACTGCCTACATTTGCAAATTTAGCACCTAAAAAAGGCTCCATGGCTTCGATGATAATAGGGTCTACAGGTGTAGTTGCTTGGTTATCTAAATAAATATTTTCCATTGTTTTTCTCTCTTTTTAAAGAACATTCGCTTTAATATCAAATTTCAAGGTTAATTCAACATTATAGTTTTCTTCGATGGTCTCTAGAAACTCAAATGTCATCTCAATGTTAAGCTTATTATCATTTGAAATAAATGAAGTAAGATTAAGTTTATTAGAATTAAGTCCAATTGGGTTTTGGTTATTTGGTACATCAAGAAGGTTAGCAATGACCTCATCACCTATTTCAAATGAAATATCTTTTAAGAAATTAAAATTTTTCCCTGTAGGGGAGAGAATTTCAAGTTCAACACTTGTGACAATGATTTCAGAAAATGACTCTAATGTTTCTCCACGCTCAGATAGTTCTTTAGAGAAGTCCGTAGAAATATTTAATGGTAAACTGACTTGTCTATTGGTTACACTTGTAAAAGACTGTTCAATAATAAGTGAGTGTTTTTGTTGGGCTTCAAGAGTCAGCAGATCTCCAACAATATTTTTAATCAACCCACAACTTAGTATGCAAGGTAGAAAACTGATGAATAATAAGAGTTTAAGCAATGATGTTTTTCCTTATTTTGATGCATAACGCCATCAGATAAATGAGTGAGTTTATTCATTCTCATATTAGTGGCCAATTGTCTGATAATATAATAAATTAACCAAGAACAAACGAACGACTGGTGATTATCATGAAAACAGCAATACAGCCAACTAGACAAGAAAACTACCCAGAGTGGTACCAGCAGGTCATCAAAGCTGCCGACCTTGCAGAAAACTCTCCTGTCAGAGGTTGTATGATTATCAAGCCTTGGGGGTACGGTATTTGGGAGAGAATGCAAGCTCGTTTAGATAAAATGTTCAAAGATACTGGGCATGTAAATGCATATTTCCCACTCTTTATCCCTCTCAGTTATCTCCAAAAAGAGGCAGATCATGTGGATGGGTTCGCCAAAGAATGTGCAGTTGTTACACACCACCGACTTGAAGCTGACTCAGAAGGAAACCTCCAGCCAGCAGGAAAACTAGACGAACCGTTGGTTGTTCGGCCAACTAGTGAAACCATTATTGGTGAAGCTTTTTCTCGTTGGACACAATCCTATAGAGATCTTCCAATTCTGGTCAACCAATGGGCCAACGTTGTACGTTGGGAAATGAGGACTAGATTGTTTTTAAGAACTTCTGAGTTTTTGTGGCAAGAAGGCCATACCGCTCATGCTACCAAAGATGAAGCCATCCAAGAAACCATGCAAATGCTAAACGTCTACCGAGACTTTGCAAGAGACTTTAACGCAATGTCTGTGATTCACGGAGAAAAAACTCCTGATGAAAGATTCCCCGGTGCAGAGGTGACTTATACGATCGAAGCCATGATGCAAGACAAAAAAGCTCTTCAAGCAGGGACCTCTCACTTTTTGGGGCAAAATTTTTCAAAGGCTGCAGATATCTCATTTTCAGATGAAAAAGGCGGAAAACAATTTGCGTGGACCACTTCTTGGGGAGTTTCCACGCGAATGGTTGGAGGTTTAGTGATGACCCATAGCGATGACAATGGGTTGGTTCTTCCTCCCAAAGTAGCACCGCAACAAATAGTGATATGCCCAGTTTATAAAACACCAGAGCAAAGATCTGAAGTGTTAGAGTTTTGTCACAACCTTCGTAAAGAACTTCGTTCAAAAAAATACGATGATGAAGAGCTTCGAGTCCATATTGATGACCGTGATATCCGTGGTGGTGGAAAACAATGGGAATGGATCAAAAAGGGAGTTCCTATTCGCATCGAAGTAGGCAAACGCGACCTCGATAAAGGCCAAGTTTTTATGGGAAGAAGAGACCAAGACAAAAAGCAAGGCATTGCTATAGAGGAATTCAAGAGCAAGGTTGTTGAAATGCTTGGGGAGATGCAAGATAATTTGCTCAAAAAGTCTGAAGACTTCACCAATAAGAATATCGAAACTATTTCTTCAAAAGATCAATTTATTGAGTATTTTAAAAACCCAGACTCTGGATTTGCAAGAGTGAACTTTGCTTTAGACTCTGATTATGAACAAGTTTGCAAAAAACTAAAGGTGTCTGCTCGTTGTATGCCAATTGAAGATCAAGAGCTTAGCGGCGATTGTGTTTTTTCAGGTAAGAAGCCTGAGAAAGTTGCTTTGTTTGGGCGAAGCTACTAAGTAATTTCACTATAAAGCTATCATTTTGATGAGAACTAACGATCTGTTGTTCTTGTTTAAAGCAAAAAAAAAGCTCACTACCGTAAAGTAGTGAGCTTTGAAGCGTTTTGAAATATTGATTACTTTGAACTGTTCTGACTTGGAGTAAAACCACCGGCAGTATTTTGGTTCGGGCTAAATCCAGTGAATGAACAAGAGTCTATACAATCATTTTGACTTGGATTCGTTGGGATCGTACTTCCACCTTTAGAACCAGTCGAACCGTAAGGGATATCAAAAGAAGGGTTTCCAAGTTTATTATATCCAGTCACAGTGCCCGGGATTGGGTTTCCTTTAGAACAGTACCACTGACCTTGATAGTTTGTGATTCCTGGGATTGGGTTACCGAATTGATCGTGACCAGTGATGTTTGTTGGAACTGGGATATTATTTGTGTCAACCCATTGTCCACCAGTATAAGTTACGTCAGTTACTGGGTTTTGTTCAGGTGTAAAACGAATACCTGTAATAGCATTTTGACCTGGGTTTTGGTTCGGCTGACCAAGGTTTCCAAATCCAATTTGATCTACATACGGGTTATTTTGGATTGGATTAATCGTTGGGTCAATATTGATTGCTTGAGTAGGGTTCGCAATTGGCGTGCCGTCTGGTCCAAAACCATTTCCTGTAATTTCAGGTGATGTTTGATTGATAGTGGGTGTATTGATGCTTGGTGTAGTTTCAGTAGGTGTGCTTGGGCCTACATTAACAATTTCTGGTGCGGTTTGGTTTACATTTCCAGTTAGTTCCGCTTCTGAATTACAAGCAATGCTTGTGCTAATAAGGATAGGTAAACATAATAACAACTTTTTCATAATGAACTCCGATACAACATAGGGAAAAACAACTTCAAAACAACTTGCCTCCGAAGAGACACAACTAAGATTGCAAAACGAGTTCCAGCAAATACCAAATAATAACTAAGTATTTTAGGGGGGTTAAAGATAAACCTTTATTCTTGCTAGCGTGTTACTTTTTGATAGTTGTCTAAATTATGTACAAAAAACCATCAGAAGAGATGAAATAGGGCTGTAAAGAGCTAAAACCCACCTTTTACAACACCAAAAGTGAGAATTGGGTGGGAGCTGTTAAGATTTTAACCTCTTAAGTCATGGTTTTTTATGGTAAATTCATAGTCTAATAGTTTTAAAACATGTTTTAGGATGTAGGTATGAAGTTTATTTTGGTTTCTTTATTGTCATTGATCATTGCTCAATGCCAAACTTTTCAAAGAGCAGAGAAGGTTTCAGAAAAGAGCTGGAAGTTACCATGGAAGAAAACAAAGCCTACTGGCTATCAAAATATCAAAAAATCAGACTTTTTTGAGCCATTGCAGGATCAGGATAATGCTAGTCTATCTAGTGCATTTAATAATGAACAGGATTCTAATAGGGTTGAAGAAAGTTCAAAGAGTTTTTTAAATACTCAGCTATTAAATCATACTTCAAAGCTGACAAACTCTGAGATTGATAGCCTTGAACAATATAGAAGCCCTACACCGGGAACAGCATCCGAAGCAGCTTTAGTGGTTGGTTTACTAAAAGCAACGCTTCACCAGCAAACGATTTCTAAAACGGAGACCCCATCTTCTTTTCAAGAAAGTGATACTCTAGGCGATTCTTTAAAAACGAATTTAGGTGAGTTATCTGGGTTATATGAGGTAGATCCTATGGGTGCATTAAAGCAAAATCACTTCCTCCAATCAGGCAAAGTGACTGAATTAGCATTGCTTGCAACTCAAAAAACAAAAAAATCGGTTGTCTACGATAGGCAGGTTTCTATTGCAATGAATAAGCGAGTTGATCGTTGGAACCGAATACACCAAAAATATCAAGCCCAAAAAAGCCCTCAAAATGAATCTGAGCCTGATCAAGAAACTGATAATACATCCACATTGTCAATTTTGAACAAGCTCCAGCCACGCCAAGTAAGAAGCAAACCAACAATAAAACCATTAGAAGAGATAGATACTTTATCTGATTCTACTGATAAAGCAGGTTTAAATGTTGTGAATGAGTCCGCTGTAGAAACCCTCAGGCAAAAAGCAGCGGCGGCTTATCAAAGCTCTTTACCTATCAGGAGCCCAAAAGCAAAGCTACGTCATTTAAGAAAAGCAAAGAAATACCTTGAGTATGCAATGAACCGCTATAAAGGTAACAACCAAAGTGATAAGCTTCAAAATAATTTGGAAGTAGTGGAAGAAGCAATTAATGCAACCAAAGAAAAAGCAAATACTATTCAAGCTCAATAGAGCTTCACGAATTTAAGGAAAACAATGGGACTCTTTTCAAAAAAATCTAATGCTGTAAAACCTGCGTTTTTTAGTCGCGAAAATCTTCAATCTCTAGGTATATTAGTACTGATTGTTTTGGCATTTAGGTGGACCGTAGGTGCACCCTACCATGTTCCGACACCGTCAATGGAACCAACCATAAAAGTTGGTGATCGACTGGTAGCGAATCACCTTGCTTATCAATTTAGAATTCCTTTTACGGATATTATTCCATTTCAATGGTCTTCTCCAGAAGTTGGTGAAGTGATTGTATTTGACTCTCAAACGGAATCGGGCATCAATATGGTTAAACGTATTGTGGCGATTTCTGGAGATAAAGTTCAGGTATTAAATGACCAATTATTTATAAATGGTAAAATGATGGAGCAAACCATTGCAGACGATGCTTCAATTCTTAATGATATTACTGACTCAAAAGAATTTAAGACTCTTTACTTTGAGCAACTGGGTTCACTTCAACATTGGATTATTCACGATCAAAGGATTATGAATTTACAGCAAGAGTCTAAATTCCCAAGCGATGGATCTATTTTTTCTGTCCCTGAAGACCATGTGTTTGTGATGGGGGATAATCGCCATAATTCATCAGATTCTAGGGTTTGGGGAACAGTTCCAATAGAAGATATTTATGGTCGTGCTGAAATGGTAATTTGGAGTATGTACTTTCCGAATATCGGCTCATGGATGCCATCTTTTCGTTTTGCGAGGTTTTTTTCCTCTATTGAATAGCTTTTTCGCTAGAACGTTGTGTTCTAAGATCTTAACTTTATTGGCTTAAGTGTTTTTTTTCTGTGAAGTGGTAGTTTTTACCTTATTTCTCTTATCGAAATTCATGGATAAACCGATATAAGCTTCATGAATTATCAACTTTTTTTATTTCATTTAGTTCTTATTCTCTTTTCTTGCGGAAAAACAGAAAGAGAAAATAACTTTAGAGTAGAGTCTTCACAAGATTCCTCAATTTCAATCGGGGATGGAAGTGAATTTTCTGTTGATATATCGACAGAATCTACTGTCTTTACTGGTGCTCAATGCCAATTTTTGCAACCAGAAAACTCTCTAAACCCTGATGATTTATATTCGTTTGAGTTACAAATAATAGAAAAAATAGAGTCTCCAGATTTAATCTCTATTGAAGTGTTTCAAGTAAAAGAAGACTTTAAAGAGACTCAGGCTTTTAAAAGAGAAGGACAAAAAATAACTGCTATAAAACCGCTTTTAATAGACACCACTTCTTTTGTTTTAAAAGCATTTATTACTCAAGGTACACAACAAAATGAGTGTGAGTTATCAGTTTCAGTAAGACCTACAACAACTTTGACAGAACCAACTATTATTCCAACATTGTTACCTACAGCTGCTCCTACGAGATTTCCAACCCTTTTTCCAACAGTAGTTCCAACAGTAGTTCCAACAGTAGTTCCAACAGTAGTTCCAACAAGAATACCAACTCCAGTTCCAACAGTGGCTCCAACAAGAATACCAACTCCAGTTCCAACAGTGGCTCCAACAAGAATACCAACTCCAGTTCC
>JALZUQ010000031.1 GCA_023301465.1 Oligoflexales bacterium | reverse complement strand
ATAATTCATATGAATTATATTGATGTATATTTAGACATCCCACCTACTGCTTTGTACGTAACGATACTGATATAACCGCCAACATTCTTCTCGCTGATCATAAAAAAACCAATCTACGTCATCACTGAGCTCATTAAAATTATTTTTCATAAACTTTCTAGCCCTACTAATACGCTTTACAATATTATGATTCACAGCCCTCAAAAATTGCTCAGACCTACCTTGGGTATTGCCGTAAATCTTCTCCATCAGCTCTACCTTACTCATAGCAAAGTTGGGTGATGCTCCAAAAAGTTTAAATAACTTTGAGATAGAAGGAGTGTTGGAATAACGAACTTGTTTTCCTCGCCACCTCAAAAACTCATCTAAAATTTTGACTTCTCCATTGCCTATCACAACATCTGACCTGATAGGATATATTTTCTGGGGTTTGATTTTCATTTTTTCTCCTATGCAAAAAATCAGTACTTTAAAAGCATGATTCGCCATGGAAAAAAAGAGGGAACAAGAGTTTTTTTAAAAGTTATATGATTGATTTTATGGATATAATTTTTTTGAATCTACTATCTTTTAAACACTTGACTGAGATTGCACAACCTCAGTCAAATTTTCACCCAAAGACATGAGCTTATTTTTTTGAAATCGACTTGTTTTCACAAAATTGTAACGGGTGCTCAGGCTTTTTGTCCAAGAAATAACTCTTTAAAAAACCCTCGATATTGTCTCCATTTAACTGACAAAACCATTTTGCTTCTGGATACACGACACCAATAGGACCTTCTGCACAAACTCGCAAACACTTTGCTCGCGAACGAAAAACTTCACCTTGATCAAGATTGTTTTCTTTTAGGTAAGTCTTAATTTTTTTCCACACCCTATCCCCAGTCTCGCTATCAAAACACTTTGGGCCAGTACAAATAAAAAAATGCTTGTTAGAATCATGTACATTTTTTTGTTCTGCAATTTTTTGGAGGTTTCTTAACTTTGTTTCATTCATTTTAGACAATTTTAGCCTCCATTAAATCATGAAGCCTTAAAAGACCAAACGTATGATCAGCGTCTGCCACAAATAAAGTAGTGACTTTGTGCTCTTCCATTACTTTAACCGCATTAATTGCAGGTAAATCCATTGCTATTTTTTTAGGGTTTTTTCCCATGATGCTAGAAACATGTACGTTCACTAAATCACTGTTGTTAGACTGTAAGAGGTACCGCCTAACATCACCATCTGTGACACAACCAACTAATTTATTTTGATCAAAAACACCAATCACACCAAAGTTTGTATGATTCATTTTTTCCAAACACTCAGAAACCGCTGAGTTCAAAGAAACTTTTAACTCATCACTTAAAGGCCTCATCAAAGAACTTACTTTTGTAAGCTGAATCCCGAGTGAACCTCTCGGGTGCAAGCTTGCAAACCCATCAGAGTCAAACCCTCGTTTTTCCATAAGTGAAATAGCCAGAGCATCACCCAAGGCCATTGCAACGGTTGAAGACGAAGAAGGAGCAAGGTCCAAAGTATCAGCCTCTGAGGTAACAGAGCCATCTAGAACAAAAGATGCAATTTGAGCTAATGGAGAATCCACAACTCCTGTGATTGCAATAATATAAACACCCAAACGTTTTGCATATTTACATACCTCGATCAGTTCAGGGGTTTTTCCGCTATATGAAATAGCAATCATAGCATCACTGGGTTGAATCATTCCAAGATCACCATGCACCGCTTCATTGGCGTGTAGAAAAAAAGACGAAGTCCCCGTACTAGAAAGCGTAGCAGCGATTTTCCCGCCAACATGCCCAGACTTCCCTAACCCACATACGATGACTTTTCCTTTGAGTTCAAAAAGGTACTCAATACAAGATTCAAAGTCATCAGAAAGCCTCTTAGCCGCTCTTTCAATGCTTTCACTCTCTTTTTGTAAAACTGATTTTGCTGTCTCAAGGCTCATCGCGTACACACTTTCTTAATAAATCTAGTAATTTTAACCGCTTAAATGAGCGTTTGGCTCTTTCAAAATCACAATAAGCGAACTATGATGTGTTGTGGTTAATGATAAACCACACCATATTGATTTCAACACAAGGATGCACGATATGCAACCGCTTACCTTTTTCATGGGCCCATGCATGGCCGAAAGCAAAGCCATGCTAGATGAAACCGCTGGCTTTATACATCAACTATCTCAGAAGTACTCTGCAAGGTTTGTCTTCAAAGCCTCATTCGACAAAGCAAACCGCACATCCTACTCATCAACCCGCGGGCCGGGCCTACAAAAGTCGCTGCCTTGGTTTGAAGACCTAAAATCAAAATACCAACTAGAGACCCTCACGGATATTCATGAGTCATCTCAAGTAGATGATTTAAGCTTTTTTGATATTATCCAAATCCCTGCTTTTCTATGTCGACAAACTACTCTTATAGAAAAAGTAATACTCAGTGAAAAAGAAATTAACATGAAAAAAGGACAGTTTGTTTCTGCGTGGGACGCAGAAAACATTGTATCTAAGTGCAAACAAATTGCAGCTAAACACGACAAATCTTTAAAACTACATTTAACAGAGCGTGGTTTTACATTTGGTTACAACCAACTTGTTGTGGATATGAGGGGTTTTCAACAAATGGCGAGCTATTGTGATTCAGTGGTTTACGATGTCACTCATTCCATGCAAACCCCCGGAAAAAACCCACTGTCTCCATCCACGTCTGGAGGAACAAGAGAGTTTGCTCTTTCCACCGCAAGAGCTGCTGCTGCCACTGGTTTTGTGAACGGTTTTTTTATTGAAACCCACCCAAACCCAGACAAAGCACTCAGTGACTCGGCCGTTCAAGTAAGCTTTCAAGAAGCTGAGAAAATTGTTGCTCAAGTAACAGAAATCTCGAAAACAGTTCAAGCATTTAAAGTATAGGATATACGCCGTGCATAAAATCACCGTTGTTGGAACAGGTTACGTAGGCCTATCGTTATCAGTACTCTTATCTAAAAAATATTCGGTGCATGCTCTCGATATTGATTCTCAAAAAATTGAAATGATCAAAAACAAACAATCTCCCATTGTTGACCCTGATATTGAGCGTTACCTCAAAGAAGAAAGTTTAGACCTCACTCCAACAACCAATAAAAAATCTGCTTATGAAAATGCAGATTTTATCATTGTAGCAACTCCTACAAACTATGACCCTGAGCACAATAAGTTTGACACCGGATCAGTTGATTCAGTCGTTTCAGATGTCATCGACATAAACCCTAGTGCAACTATCGTTATCAAATCCACCATCCCCGTAGGACATACGAACTCTTTACAAGAAAAATTTAAAACCAAAAAAATTATTTTTTCACCAGAATTTTTAAGAGAAGGCAAAGCCCTTCACGACAACTTACACCCTTCTAGAATTGTCATCGGCGGTGACTCTACCGAGGCAAAGAAATTTGCCGAGATACTTCAAAGCTGTTCTTTGGATAAAGATACTGAAGTAGTTTTCTCAACATCCACCGAAGCAGAAGCTGTAAAGCTATTTAGTAATACCTACCTTGCACTCAGAGTCTCGTTTTTTAATGAAATCGATACGTTTAGTGAGATCAAGAACCTTGACCCACAAAAAATCATCAAAGCCGTTTCTCTTGATCCAAGAATTGGAGACTTCTACAACAATCCATCGTTTGGCTACGGTGGATACTGTCTTCCAAAGGACACAAAACAACTTTTAGCAAACTATGAAAATGTGCCAAACAACATCATCGGTGCAGTGGTTCAATCAAACACCACCAGAAAAGATCATATTGCAGAAATGATCGTCAAAAGAAAACCTAAGACTGTTGGTGTATTCAGGCTAACCATGAAAGCAAACAGTGACAACTATAGAACCTCTGCGATTCAAGGCATCATGAAAAGAATTAAAGCCAAAGGTATTCCGGTAATTGTTTTTGAGCCGAACCTCAAAGAAGATCATTTCTTTCAGTCACCGAATATATCAGACATAAACAAATTCAAAGAAATGGCAGATGTTATTATCACCAACCGAAATGACCCTTCTTTGGATGACGTTAAAGATAAGGTCTATTCACGAGACTTGTTTTTTAGGGACTAAGCTGCTCTCCAGGTTTTTATTCTCCCTGTAGGGAGGAAAACAAGTGATTTTTATGATTTCTTCCTGAATTCTCCCTACAGGGAGAAAAAAGCTTGATTCCACTCAAAACCTGCATTAAACTCCCTATAGGGAGATTTTTGGAGGTTAAAATAAGTGTATATTGACTCAACACAAGACTTAACAAAAGAGCTGGCAAAACGGCGTAAAGCTCTAGGTATCTCTCAGCTACAATTATCACAACTGTGCAACTTATCCGTAAACGGTATTAGTAAGTTTGAGGCTAGTGATGGCGACAGAGAAATCAAACTCTCTACCCTTCTTAAAATCAGTAAGATTCTTGGAATTCGCTTAAAACTAGAGTTCGAAAAATGAAAAAAATATATGTGTTCCACCAAGAAAACCTTGTAGGCACACTCAAAAAAAATGACAATTTAAACTACTTTTTTGAATACAGTGAAGATTGGCTAAAAAGCGATATATCTTTTTCTTTGAGTTTTGCTATGCCGCTTCAAAAAAAAGAATTTGAAAATAAGGTCACACTATCATTTTTTGAAAACTTATTACCAGAAGGTGAAATTAGAGATTTATTTACCAAAAATCTCCACACTGATAACCCCTTCGAGTTTCTAAAAAAATACGGCCGAGACTGTGCAGGTGCTTTTACGTTATCAGAATCAAAGAGCCCACCTTCTTACCGTTCTCAAGCCAACATCTTAACAAAAATAGAACACCATCAAATATACGAAGCACTTGAACAAAAGATGCCCGTATCAGAGCTCATGCTAAACCTAGAACACGGGTTTTTATCCATCGCCGGGGCTCAAGATAAGTTTATCGCAACTTATCAAAACAATGGGTTTTTTATATCAAAAAACGGGCAGCCTACGACTCATATTATTAAGACTCCTATCATGAGACCGGGCATCAAAAACTCTGTTTATAATGAATTTTTCTGCATGTCTTTAGCCAAAAAAGTTGGTTTAAAGGTTCCTCATTTTGAGGTTTTAGACCACGCAAAATTCCCTTTATACATTATTCAAAGATTTGACCGAGAAGGAACCGAACAAATTACTCGCCTACACCAACAAGATTTTTGTCAGGCTCAAGGGTTTGTTAGTTCAGAAAAATACGAAGCCCGAGGAGGGCCCTCCTTAAAAGATAATTACCTCTTGATTCAAAAGCATGTCTCAGCTACCACAAGAGCAGATGCGATTTTTCAATATTTGAACTGGATTTGTTTTAACTTATTAATTGGAAATAATGACTGCCATTCCAAAAATATTTCTTTACTACACACTCAAAATAATAAAATTACATTAGCTTCATTTTACGATATCATTTGCACATCTATATATCCTAACCTTGAAAAAAAATTTTCTTACCAAGTAGGAGACACATTCGATGTGGATCGCATTGGAAAAAAACAACTACTCATGACAGACGAACAACTTGAACTAAAGCAAGGAACCATGAGAGTTTTTATACAAAACATGACAGATAAAATTTTAGCAGAGTTACCTCACGTACAAACCAATACCGAGAAAATGTTTCCTAGATCACAAAACATTGCACAGCAACTCGTGAACTTAATCTCTAAAAAATGTAAGTACATGACCAGAAAAATTTAACTGCTTTAGATAACACCAAAGACAAAACCCTACTCACGAGGCGTGACATCATCGGTGCAGTGGTTCAATCAAATACCACCAGAAAAGATCGTATTGCAGAAATGATTCATCACTAGATGACGTCAAAGAGAAGGTCTATACAAGAGACTTGTTTTTTAGAGACTAACTATCTAATAACCCTCTACTAATTTCTAAAAAATCAAACGATCTAAAAAACTCAAAGCGTAAGATATTGCTATTATTGGACAAATAACTGAATATTATATATACATAATATGTTTGAGTGGGACCATAAAAAAGCCAAATCAAACTTGAAAAAAAAACCAGATCAGCTTTGAGCAAGCAAAAGAAGTTTTTACAGACCCTCTTGCCTTAGATGGACCTGATATTAAACACTCAACCCCAAAAGAAATACGATTTTTAAGAATCGGCACAGACTTAAATAGAAATATTTTAACTTTAGCTTACACATTAAGAAGAGGAGGCCAAAATGGTGAGAAAAAAATCAGAATCATCAGCGTCCGAAATGCCAGCAAAAAAGAAAAAAAAGCGTACCATAAAAACTAACTATTCCGACATCCCAGAAGCATCTAATGCTCAGCTTACTTCAATGCGAAGAGTTGGTCGTCCGCCATTAGGTGAATCCGCCAGACGGTTAATTGCAATACGCATCGACCCTCAGGTCTTGTTTAGCCTACAAGAAGAAGCCAGAAAAAAAGATACCGGTTATCAAAGTTTGATAAATGAAATATTAGCAAAACACATAGAAAAAGCATCCTAGAAATAAATTTTATATCCTAGACTTTGAGAGAGTACCCACTGATCTAATTTTTTACAGCCTGCATCGTTCATTTCACCTCGCCTATATTTCTATATTGGCTAACCCAAAGCAGACTCAAGCTTAATATACAAATAAAGATAATAAGCCTATAAGTAATTGTTAAAAAAGAACTAATTTAAGGCAAAAACCACCCTAAACACCCGATTTTCAACTTAAAGACAGACTGAATTCAAACAACGAGCTTCTCCCATAATATCGCCGACCTAATCATCTCAGAAAGATCATCGTGCTTGGGTCTCCAGTTTGTTTCTTGTAGAATTTTAGAATTATCCGCCACAATCGCAGCAACATCCCCTGCTCTTCGAGGGGAAATCTTTGTGGGTATTTCTCCAATTTTTAAAGCAGTAGCTGCGTTTACAACCTCTTGCACAGAATAACCGTGACCATAGCCGCAGTTTAGAATCGTTGATTTTTTTTGTGTGTTCAATAAATCCAAAACACTCACATGAGCAGAAGCAAGGTCTTCAATATGCACATAATCCCTGATGGCGGTTCCGTCTTTTGTTTTGTAGTCGTTTCCAAAAATTTCAAGTTCATGTCGTTTTTTATTTGCGACTTCACTGATGACTTTTATGAGGTGAGTACAACCGGGAGTACGCTGTCCCATTTGTAGATCAGCGTCGGCACCCGCCACATTAAAGTAACGCAGAATCCCGTAGTTCATCTCAGAGCGACTCGCTAAATCAATCAGCATTTGCTCACTCATCATCTTTGACCAACCATATGGGTTTTCGGGCAGCCGCATGGATGCTTCGTGAAAAGGCTTCCCATCTCCAGCACCATAAACCGCCGCTGTAGAAGAAAAAATAAAGTTTGGAACCTTTGCCAAAATAGATGCCTGAATCAGGTTCAGGGTGTTCGCTGTATTGTTGTGATAAAACTTAAATGGATCCACCATCGACTCGGGAACAAAGATGGATGCCGCAAAATGCATCACCGCTTCGTACTTTTCTTTTTGGAGGAGCTCAAACACTTCTTTGACTTGGGCTAAGTCCATATTGTGCAGTTTTTCACCATTAATAAGTGCATTTTCAAACCCTGTTGAAAGGTTGTCTAATACTTCAACTTGATGACCGAGTTCAGATAGAACTCTTACCGTATTGCTGCCTATATATCCGCATCCGCCGACGACTAATATTTTCATAAAGATTCTCCTAAACCTAACCCTTAACTTCATATCATTGTCCAACAATTGAGACACCACGAATCTGGTCGTACAAATTGTTAGAAATCGCTTTCTAAAAACACGAATATCGGTAAGCATAGAGGCTATATAATAGTTTTGAGGCCTCTTTTTTGCAGCTTGTCACAGCATTTTTCATCGCACTTACGCTTTCACTTTTCCTAACTCCAATCATGGACTTATTAGGTAAAAAGCTAAAAATATATGACGACCCATCTTCGAACCAGCGAAAAATACATCAAAACATCATATCTCGCACAGGTGGGCTTGGAATCTTTCTTGCTTACTTTATTTGTTACTTCACCGTAGCACCTGACTATCATTGGGGTTTTGTTTTTGGGTCACTGGGAATATTTTC
Organism: Oligoflexales bacterium; assembly: GCA_023301465.1. Lineage (GTDB taxonomy): Bacteria > Bdellovibrionota_B > Oligoflexia > Oligoflexales > JALZUQ01 > JALZUQ01. The sequence goes on along the minus strand of JALZUQ010000031.1, from coordinate 15,233 downwards.
TATTGGATTCGCAGACGATATTTTTCAAATCCGAGCGGTTTATAGGCTAGTACTACAAACAGCCATCGCAGCTATTATCATTTATCTCATGAATTTATCAGTCACCACTATCTTTGTCACACCAAACTGGAGTTTCTCACTTCCAGCTTCTATTGGGTTTATTTTTTCTATTTTTATCATTTTGGGGGCTATTAATTCCATTAATATGATTGATGGTTTAGATGGTCTAGCGTCAGGTGTCATTGCACTGGGCTTTGCCACACTTTCAATATTGCATTACCTCATCCACAAAGATGTCAGCTTACTTTTAGTGATCTCTTTTCCCCTTCTAGGCTCTGTTCTAGGGTTTTTAAAATACAATACCCACCCAGCAAATATTTTCATGGGTGATGGTGGTAGTAATTGGCTAGGGTTTGTCACAGGTATTTTCATTTTATTAATTCTTAAAGACCAGCAGCTTAGCAGTTCAGCAGTAGCACTAAAAAGCTCTTCGACCACTCTTATCTCTGTCATTTTATGCATCGGAATACCAGTCATAGACACTGCTACCGTTGTCATAAAAAGACTACGAGCAAGAGTTCATCCGATGACTGCTGACAAAAGACACTTTCACCACTTTCTACTGGGGCTTGGCCTCAACCACCACCAATGTGTAACTTCTATTTATTTTTTATGCCTTATTACTGCTCTTGTAGGAATATTACCAAACGTCTATCCAAGGCTAAATTTATGGTGGACTGCTTACTTATATATGGGGATTATTTGTGTATTGTTTTTTATTGCTAATTTTAAATCAGAGCTACTCAGTAAATTATTTACTCGATCAAAGTTTGAAAACCTAAGCGACACACCGTACTCCCACCTTCTAAAAAAATGGCGACGCTTAAATCGTTACGCACTTTATGGAATTTTGTTATTTTGTCCGCTTTTTTCAGGAACTGTAGGTCGAGAGATTTCATACCTAGCTCTTTTTGCAGCTATTTGGATTGGCCTGAGTTTATTCTTTAAAAAGAACCAATATGACCTCTTCACTCAAGTGATCGTTGCTTTGTCTATTTTTGTTTTACTACTTTTGATTAACCAAAACCCTATGAAAGCTTCTGTATTTGGAAAAGTGATAGTCATGCAAAAATATTATAATTATTTGTTTATAGGGTTGTTTGTATCTACATTGCTTTATTTTATTGTGAGCATCTCATCGAAGTCTATTATTATTTCTTTATCTGATTTTATTCTTATTGGGATACCGTTACTACTTTTACTAGTCAGTGAGCCTTACTATTCTAAATACTTACTCGGAACCGTTTCGCTTCGGTGCTTTGTCGTATTTTTTGTGCTTCGAACATTTTTTGGGCGAAAAGTTGAAGGTTTTTATCGACTTCGATTGATCGTTTTTTTAGGGTTGATCTACGTATCCCTTACCAGCGGTCTAGATTTTCGAATTGTTTATTAATTTATTTATCTTGTAGCACACTAATTTTACTAATAAAAAAAAACTCATCGAACACTGCGTTTAATTAACTCAGTTGAAATAGAGTAGCTGTTATATGATAGAAGTACTTCAATAATGTAACTTGAGCTTCGTGTACATGAGACCTTTTTCTAAAACCACAAATAATATACTTTTTAATTTAGTTTTAGTTATCTTTGCCTTTAAAGCACACTTTTTCTTTAAGAATCATTCTTTAGACTATTTTACTAAGTGCAAAAATAAGTCTTTTATTAACTGCATCACAAACTTTGGTAATGCGTACGCTGAAAAAAAAATCAGTCATATTAAGTAAATTATTTTTGTATCTGTTCCCATTCAACTGCAGACTTCACTATTGCAGATAAATCATTATATTTAGGAAGCCAGCTTGTTGATTTTAAAATTTTAGCGTTATCAGCAACGACAATATCAACATCTCCAGCCCTACGATTACAAGTTTCAACAACTATTTTTGTATTAGGAAATAATGCCTGTCCAGAAGCTATTACTTCATTAACGGAAAATCCTTCTCCATAACCAACATTAAAAATTTCCGATGCATTTCCTGCATTTAGGTAAGACAAGCTTTCTATATGTGCAGCAGCTAAATCTTCAACATGGATATAATCCCTCACACCAGTGCCGTCTTTGGTAGAATAATCCGTGCCAAAAATCGAAATCTTGGGTCGTTTTCCCACTAACGTTTCACTTAATACTTTTATTAGATGCGTAGCATTTTTCGTTCTTTGTCCCATTCGTTTTTTAAAATCAGCACCTGCAACATTGAAGTAACGAAGAATTGCATACTTCATGTTGGATTTTGCACAAATATCTTTAATGATTTGTTCACTCATTAGTTTAGACCATCCATAAGGGCTTTCAGGTGCAAGCTTATCCATTTCACTAACTTTAGCAGCTCCACCACCATAAAGTGCCGCTGTTGATGAAAATACAAAATTCTTAACACCACTATCCACAGCAGCCTTTACAAGCTCAAGAGTATTCGATGTGTTATTTGAATAATATTTATAAGGCTTTTCAACAGACTCTGAAACTACCATTGCAGCAGCAAAATGAATAACACTATCAAAATCTTGGGACGCCAGCACTTTCTTTAATGCTGAGGTATCCTCTAAGTCCATTTCAATGAGTTGTTCGTTATTAATTAGGGCGTCTTTAAACCCAGTAGACAAATTATCAACTACAAAAACTTCATGCCCAGCATCACTTAACTGTCTAACAGTATGACTGCCAATATAACCACACCCACCAGTAACAAGTATTTTTTTTCTCATTTGCTAATTCCTAAATTTCAACCTTAAGCAACATTTTATCATAAATAATTAGAGGGAGTACTTAATTTCCATAATTCACATAATTTACTATAAGCATTTTTCACACTCAGATTTTCTTTAAAAAAAACTTTACCATATTCAGACATAGATTTACGTCGATTAGGATCTGATTTTAATGACAAAACGGCTTTAATTAATGAACTTCTTTCACCTGCAATTGTGCTTATCCCAGACTTAGTAATATTCGAAAGAAATTCTCCGTAATCATTATGTGCTACAGAGTCAACATGTGCAACAACCGGCAAACCACTACTAAAATAATCTGTCGTTTTTGATGGGAAATTGGGGACTGTGAACCTTTCGTCTAAACTTACCAATCCAATATCACACATGCTTGCAATAGATAGGTACTCGACTCGACTTACCTGAGGCAATATCGAAACATTCTTTAAATCATATTGATCTACCTGAGACTGCAACCAAGCGTTTTCTGTCCCACCGCCTACAAAGACAATTTTGATATCTATATCTGTTTTTAAATCCTGAGCCAGGTGAATCATATACTCTAAACGTTGAGGTAAACCTTGGTTTCCACCAAACAACAAAATAAAATCATCTTGATTAAACCCGTAGTCTTTTCTGTCTTTTTTATTAACTAAGGCAGAATTAGGGTTTTTTGTCCCCCAATTATATATAATGCCTATTTTTTCTGATGAAACCATATGCTTTTCTACAAGATAATCGCGATTACCCTTAGACATGCACGATAGAAAATCTACTTGATTGAGTAGTTTATTTTGTTTTTGAAACAAATAATTCGTTAAAACACTCTTCTTAATAAGCCCAATATCAACGGCATTTTGAGGAAAAAGATCCCAAACGATTAAATGAGTTTTACATTTTAAATAGCTTTTTAAGAATTTATTCAAGCCGTAACTAGCAATAAACGGAGTATGCATTACTACAAGGTCAAAATCACCAGCTTTAAACTTATTTTTAATAGTTTTTTTAAAATAATAACTCAGAGTAAACACACCAAGAGCCTTCTTCAAACCTTTTACGGCAAAGATTTTTTTGGATATTGACCTCACAACTCTATAGCCATTTTCTACTTTGTCAGAAGGCACTTCACCATCTGTGGGAGTTAAGACAACCGTTTCGTGTCCTTGTTGAAAAAACTCATCCACTAAATCTTTGATTAGTGAAGAACTATTAGCATCGGGAGAGTGTTTTGATGAAATAAAAAGAATCTTCAAAAAAGCCTCACTGCTTACGCCAAACTACTTGATTGATAATTGGGGTATAGCTGTGGATAATTTTTACGACCTTTTCAGATACGTTTATATCCTTGTAGTCAACTGGCCCATCTTCTATATCATTTGCTTCAAACAGAAAGGATAGCTGAATTGCCCTTTCTAAACTTTTTTTATCAATACAACCTATAACGATTGAGCCTTTATCTACAACCTCTGGTCGCTCAGTTGAAGTGCGTAGTAAAACTCCTCTAAAACCTAAGATACTCGATTCTTCACTAAGGGTCCCGCTATCGGATAGAACAATATGTGCATTTTTTTGCAAATGGCAATAATCAAGAAAGCCTAAAGGCTCAATCATTTGAACCAATGAATGCATTTTAAATTGATTCGCTTCAATTCTTTTTTTAGTTCTTGGGTGTACGGAAAAAACCACTTTGAGTTTATACTTTTCTGCAACAAAGTTAATGGCTCCCATTAACGAATCAAAATTTTTCTTGATGTCGATATTCTCTTCACGATGAGCACTTACGACAATATATTCGGCTTTTTTCAAATGAAGGGTCTGCAAAATGGCACTAGAATCAATCGCATCTTTGCTCACATGGAGCACTTCAGGCATGGGAGAGCCTGTTACGAATACGTGCTCTTTCTTTAAACCTTCAAAATGAAGATACTTACGACTGTGCTCAGTATAAGCCAAATTTACATCAGAGATATGGTCTACAATTTTTCTATTAATTTCTTCAGGGACATTTTGATCAAAACACCTATTACCAGCTTCCATATGAAAGATAGGAATTTTTAGTCTTTTAGCGGATATAGCTGCCAAAGCACTATTGGTGTCACCCAGAATTAAAAGAGCGTCGGGTTTAATTTTGTTTAAGACTTCGTATGACTTAGAAATAATATTACCAATGGTTTCACCCAAGTGGTTTCCTACGGATTCTAAATAGTGATCTGGTACTTTAATTTTTAAATCTTTAAAAAAGATTTCGTTTAAATTGTAATCCCAGTTTTGACCTGTGTGAATTAATGTATGTTCGCAACTTTTCTCTAAGGCCTTAATAACAGAGCTTAATCTGATAATTTCTGGTCTTGTCCCAATAATAGTAGCTACTTTAAGATCAGTCTTCATGTACGTCCTTTGCGTGGGTGTCATCGCCCTTTGCATTAAAGTTTTCGTTAGCCCAAATCAATAAAATCATTTCTTCATCAGAAATATTGGCAATATCATGAGTATACCCGGGAGGAATGGTAATTATCTGAGGGTTGCTGGCGTCTAACTCATGAATAAATACTTTATCTTCGTCAATTTTTCTAAAACGCACTCTTGCCTTACCTCGCAAAACCACAAATTTTTCACACTTACTGTGGTGATAATGACTACCTCTATCTACACCAACCTTGGAAGTAGAAATCGAAACTTGCGAACCATCAATCTCTCTAAATACTTCCATAAAAACACCACGTGGGTCTGCATGAGAAACAAGATCTTTGGTAAGTGTTTCTGGGTTTTGATAACTACAATAAGTAGAATATAGATTCTTTGTGAGCTTATCAGAAACTTTTGGAACATGTGTAGACAAACCTTCAGAGAATGATTTTAAAATAGATGACAGTTCACCTAAAGTTGCTTTCGTTACAGAGGGCACTGTTAAGTAAGGGTCTTTTGATTCTTGATACTTACCGTCAATAATGTCTACAAAAAACTGCACGACATCATCAATATACATTAAAGATAGTTCTTTTGAAGGATCATCAAACTGAATCTCTGAGCCTGTTGATAATAATTGACACCACGTTGCAACAACGGAATTATAAAAAGGTTTACACCATTTACCAAAAAGGTTTGGAAGACGTAATATGTAAACTTTATTACTTGTCTCGTTAGAGTGCTCTATTATCTTTTGTTCTGCTTTTAACTTACTAGCACCGTATTCGTTATTTACAAGAGCCTGAGTAGAAGAGGAAAACAATACTGGAACCTTAAGACCTAGGCCACTCATGGTTTTCATCAAATCAGCCGTGAAATCTCTATTGATTCGCAAAAAGTCTGCTTTGTCATCAGGTCTATTTGCAGCAGCAAGATGACAAACAAAGTCAACGCCTTCTAATTTTTGTTTTAAAGACTCTACGCTATCTGATCTACCAACGCCAAGAACTTCATGGCCTTTTTCTCGTAAAACTGTAGATAAATTTTTACCTACAAATCCCTGATAGCCTGTTACTAATATTTTCATTATTTATTAAATTATCCCAAACTCTTTTAGATCAGATTGAATTTCTGGTAGACTTTTAAGTTTTGCTACAAGTTTATCAAGAGGTAGCCTCTCAGTATTATGAGAATGATAATCACCTGCCTGAGTAATAACTTTTTCACCGGAATCAAAATAATCAGAGTAGTTTAAATCACGTGAGTCAGAGCATATTCGATAATACCTACCAAGATCCTCAGCTTTCACCATTTCTTCACGAGTTATAAGAGTCTCGTAAAGTTTTTCTCCATGTCTTGTACCTATAATTTTTACTGGATGATCTGGCACGTTAAATAGAGTTTTTATTCCATCAGCGATATCAGCCACAGTTGATGCAGGAGCTTTTTGCACAAAAATATCGCCATTTCTTGCGTTTTTAAAGGCAAACAACACCAAATCGACGGCATCGTCAAGCTTCATCATAAAGCGGGTCATTGCTGGATCTGTAAGTGTGATCGGAACATTTCTTCGAATTTGATCAATGAAAAATGGTATAACAGAGCCACGTGAAGCCATAACGTTTCCGTAACGGGTAGCACACACAACGGTTTTATTATCATCTAGTGCTCTCGATTTAGATATGACCGTTTTTTCCATTAAGCCTTTTGACATACCCATTGCATTAATTGGGTAAACCGCTTTATCAGTACTTAAACAAATAACACGACTAACACCGTGATAAATCGCTGACTCTAAAACATTATTTGTTCCCAATACATTTGTTTTAACAGCTTCAAGCGGGAAGTACTCACAAGAAGGCACTTGCTTTAACGCTGCAGAGTGAAAAACATAATCGACGCCGGACATTGCTGAGTCTACTGAACTTCTATCCCTAACATCACCAATAAAAAATTTTATTTTTTTAGATTGATATCTTCTTCTCAAATCATCTTGCTTTTTTTCATCACGAGAAAAAATTCGGATTTCCTTGAGCGGGAAGTCCAAAAAATTCTTAAGGACTGTCTGCCCAAAAGAGCCTGTTCCTCCTGTGATGAGAAGCGTTTTATCTGTGAGCTTTTCTTTACTGAGACCTTCATTCATTGAGGTATTTACCCTATCATTAGCGGTTAAAATATCGTCTCAATATAAGATATTTGATTTATAAAAGAAAAGAATAATTACTGTTTACATGAACATATGCCTTTTAAATTCACAGCAAAAACACTCAAGCTTTAAAATAATGGCTACTATCATACAAAAATATAATAACTACCTAACATGATACTCCGCTCCTCTCTAAAGAATCATGATCAATATTATCCACAATAGATGAAAAATTAAAAATAAAGACTTTAGTTACGATAGAAGTTCGTTTATTTTAAGTCGTAGATAATTTTATTAATATTAAAGGTAATTCTTGTGAAGTACATAAAAGTTGAGTTAAGAGAGCTTCAACAATTGCAGCTTCGAATGTTTGAGGATTTCAGATCATTTTTAGATAAAAATAATATTTCTTATTTTTTTTTAGGTGGAAGCTGCCTTGGTGCAATTAGACATAAAGGATTTATTCCTTGGGATGATGATATTGATATTGGTGTATTGCGTAAAGACTACGAAAAAATATTACAATTCTCTAATTCAAAATATGAATTTCACTCTCAAAACATTGATCTAACTTATCCAATGGGGTTCACAAAATTATGCTATTTAAACTCTCGTATAGTATCTAAAACAATTCATTTCCCTATGAAAATTTGCATAGATATTTTTCCTTTAGATTACGGCTCAAGCAATATAAAGCATGAGACACTAAAGTTTAAGCTCTATAAATTTTTATATAAGGCTTTATTCTTTAAAAACATTGATCAAAAAGAGATAAAAACTACTTTTTTAAAATTTATGTCTTTTTTTAGACCACTTATTTCAAGAAGAGCAATCATGTTATTTAAAAAACTACTAAGACGATATAAAAATGGTAGAACCTTAATAAATTATTATGGAGCGTGGGGGCATAAAGAAATTATTGATATTTCAATTTTTGGAAGTGGTAAAATAGTAGAGTTTGAGGGCAGTAAAGTTAAAGTACCATTAAATAGTGATAAATATTTATCAGCCTTATACGGTGATTATATGACACTACCACCAACTGAAAAAAGAAAGTCACACCACGGCAACATTGAATTCTTTATCAACGAAAAGGACGCTCAATGAAAAAAATCATCACATATGGCACTTTTGACCTGCTACATTATGGGCATATTAATCTATTATGTAGAGCAAAAGACCTCGGTGAACACCTCATTGTAGCTTTATCCACAGATGAGTTTAATCGTTTAAAAGGCAAAGAATGTTATCACTCATATAAAAACAGAAAGTTTCTATTAAGTGCTATTAAATATGTTGACCAGATAATTCCAGAAACGAGTTGGGAACAAAAAATTAATGATGTTCAAAGATATGACGTAAATAAATTTGTAATTGGTGACGACTGGGCAGGCAAATTTGACTTCTTAAAACCCTACTGTGAAGTTATTTATTTACCTAGAACTGAAGGCGTGTCCACAACTGAAATAAAAAATGATTTAAAAGCTTGAAGGATAGAACGATTTTTTAATCAGGCATTTTTCTAAATATAAAATCTTCTAATACCTCTTTATTGCTAAACTCAATGAATGCATTTTCACCATTCAACACTAAGGTGAAATCTCGACCAGCATAATAGTTAAAACCTTTATAAAACTCTTCACTATAAATCACCTTGCCGGACTCTGATTTTATTAATTTTAACTTAGCATAAGTCATTATACCAAAAATTGGGTCAATATCATTTGGTAGTGACTGAGCAGTGAGAATGATTTTATGCTCCTTCGTTTTAGCTAAGGTCAGCTCTATATTAACTTGAGTTGTATAGAAATAATAGCAAAATGGGTTGTCTTCAAATCCTCTGGTTTATCATTTGCTAAACTGCCCACAATAACAGAATTAAAGTTCAGACCCAACAAAATATTTAAGCTTGTAAATAATAAAGCGTTTCTAATAATTGACATGCTATCTCCGTCAAAATTAACTATGCAAAATGCACGCAGCTCGCACTAGAAAGCAAGCCTTCGAGCAATGGATTGTCCCTAACTTACTAATAAAATATCCATGATTTTTAGAGAACATTCAAAAATATTTAATTGAAAAGCTTTTAGTCACTTAAATGAAAAATCGAACGATATGGATATATACCCAGGCCAGTTCCCCTACTCGATGGGTTGTTATAAATATCAGCAATAAATAATACAAAATAAATAGCCAGCATTGAGTACATTATCAAAAACCTAGTTTTTTTATTTTGAATCAGGTTCGGCAGATAAACAAGGTTTAAAATTGGAACAAAAAGTAAGAGGTCTGAAAAGCGGTTAAAAATATGAATTTGCAGTGCCATAATTGTTGCAAATAAATATGCCATATTAAAAACAACAAGATATCGACAAAGCCTATCTTCAGAAAATTTCTTGTGAGTACTTTTAACTCGATATAAAAACAAAACTACAAAACAAGGTGTTAAATTTCGTAGTAATACTCCTACTCCACTTCCAACTGCTGTTTTAAAATCATAACTTCCTCCAGCATATACGCCGTAAACTGTTCTAGATAATAAACTACTATCGAGTAATAATCTTGGAAGTTGAAAAACATAAACAGCAATTATTAAAAACCCAAGTATCGCAAACGCTTGTTTTCTTGAAAAAGGATATTTTCCAGCAATCATTAAAGGCAAAAAAAAGATTGCTGAATAATGACAAAGTATTGCCAATACACAAGCTAAAATTGATTGCCATGGTTTGGAGGTAATAATAAGTTGACTTGACAGCACTAAAAAAGAAACCGCTAGAGCTTGTCTCATTAGCGAAAAACTGGGGAGCATTAATATTAAGACAAAACCCACGACAGCAAAAAAATAATTTTGTTTTCCAAAGGAGAGAAAAAAAACACTGATAGTTAATAATGACGATACTATAAAAAGATAATGAGGATCAAAACCTAAAACATTTATTCCTCGCATTAAAAAAAAGTAAAAAGGCTCTATCCTTAGGTCCTGAAAATGACTTGTATTAACAAGATTATATAACTCTAAATAGTTTACATAATCAGTCCCTATTTTATACCGCAGTGAAGAAAATAAAAATAATATTACCCAACAAATAAAATAAGAGCTTTTTTTAAGCATGTCAGTTTTGCTGCAGTTACCAATACTAAGAACTGCTAAACAGATAATAAAAATAATAATATAAAACATATTTTAGACTTCAAGCTCATGTTTACAAAGACACTTTAGAGTTCTAATCTTCACAAATTGAGTAAAACAATCTGCAATAGAAACAATCACACCTCAACTTCATTCATTGATTTTTTAATAACAAAAAACAGCACAACCCTAGATATACATATTAGCGATTCCGTAAAAAACAACAAGCAAACAACATTCATAGAATTTATTTGATTATACGCGTAAAGTATCGCCAAGCCAAGAAGATGGAAAACAGCCCCTACAATAACGGTTTTATTCGCTATTTGTATTTTATTTAAGAGAGCAAATGCAGGGTATCCAAAATTCATTGAAACAAAACCAATTGGAAGAATACACATAAAAACCTGAAAAACATTTTTTGCCTTTGAAAAACTCGAACCAAAGAAAAGAGTTAAAATTTCTTCAGCAAAAAAAACACAGCCGCAAGTTATAACAATCAGAACACACAACAGAATTCCTATCGTCCTTAAAAAGAATTTTAACTCTTTGTTCTTCACTAGGTATGGGTACATCGCCCCACTTATTGGAGCTGAAAAACTTTGGCCTGCTTGATACAGTTTTTCACTACTGCCGTATAAACCAGCTTGCGTTGCACCTACTGTACTTCCAATTAAAACTACATTAAATTGGCTAAAAGCAACAACTGCCAGTCTTGAAGTAACAAATGAAAAACCAATTTTCAGATGCTTTTTAATATCATTAATTGAGACCGCTCTCATAATATAACCGAGCTTATAAGCAAAAAAGATTGTGACAAGACCACCAAATAAGCTGCTAATAGCTAATGCCGTCAGCACCATCATGATATCTGTTTTTTCATCTACAAGCGAAAAAACAAGCACTATATAGAAAATCTTCTCAATGGCAACAATTTTGGTAATATAAGACATTTTTTGTATACCTTGAAATAGCCAAATAGCATGGAAAGCTTGACCAATTAAATGAACTAAAAGCAACAAGCCTATATGCACTGAATAAAAGCAGGCGAGACTTGCACATATCAAACCAATAGCTAATCGTACAAATGTCACAGAAGATAGCGTCTCAGAGACATAAACATTATCCTCCACTTTCTCTGCTACCAACGGAGTAGCCGCAAGATTAAAACCAAAATCTACTATTAGTGCTAAAAAGGTAAAAACAGACAGGTATATTGATAGTTTCCCAAACCCATCAACATCAAGCACACGACCCAAATAAGGTAACGTTAAAAGCGGAGATGCATAATTAACAAACTGAAGAACTGTTAAAGAAAAAACACTTCCAAAAAAAATCTTTTTACTCATATATGCATCCTTCTATTTTGAAGGAAGATAAATTTGTTTAAACAACAATAAGCTGGCAGCAAAAACCTGGAAAAACAATACAATAAAGAAAGTAATAAAGACTGGTCTTGGATGACTTGGCTTTAAAGGAAAACCCGGTTCATCAATAAATCGAACCGCCTGAAAATCTTGATGATTTAATATTTTTGCATCATTAAATGAGTTTATTTGGCTTTGAATTTTAATGATTTTATCATGAAAGACACTAGGGTCAGATATCGTTTTCATGAGAGCCGTTTGAGCTTCCAATGCTGGACGCCCTAAATCTATAGGAAACAAAAATTTACTCCCTACCTCTTGCAGTGGTTTTTCTATTTGTGCTTTTTTTGCAATTTGAGAAGCCATATCAGATTTTTTTATTTCATGCTTAAGACTAAGCTCAGCATATTTAACTAGTGCTTTTTTTTGTGACTCAAGCTCTTTCCTAAGTTGCTCCATGTAAGCACTAATACTCAAGAGTGTACTTTGTTTAATTTTATCATTTATTTTTTTGCTATATTTTTGGAACAAATTATTAGCTATTTGAGCAGTGTCAGATCTAAATTTAAGTTGATGTACAAATAGATTTTTTCGATTTATTAAGCTCGCTGAAAAGTTTTTTAACTGCTTTTGAACACTTCGAGAATTCTTTTTTTTATCTTCTAATTTTAGTATGTCTGCATGTTGACTAATGAAATCAGCTTGTAGATCTCTAGACTTAAATAAGTTAATGTAACGTATGTAAATTTTTTCTGGATCTAGAAAATTGTCTATAGCTTCACGATTCAACTTATCTTCCATCATAATATTTGGCCTTAACTCAACCAAATCTTGGTACTCAGCTAAGGTTACAATCGCTGAAGACTCCCATATTTTTTTAGTAAGAGATAAGTAGATAAAAGAAAGAATAAAGCTTAAGAACAAAACCGTAAGCAAAAGCTTCCATTTTTTTATGAGAACACCCAAGCCCCAAGCTAAGTCATATATTTGAGATAAGTCCTGCTGACTATTTATTTTCATGAATAATTCCATATAATTAGCTAGGCTTGGATTATACTTAAAAAAACTTGTTTATACATTAAAAAACGGGGGGTTGACATTGTCACATGCAACAGCTCATTTTTTATTTTTTCACTATATTATCAAAGAGTTGTATAAATCAATGTACTCTTTAAATTTTTGTGTCTCATCAAAGTTGCTCTTAGCGTAACTGATACACATCTGTTTCATATCAACTTCTTTTTTATTGTTCGTAAATTGATCAAGGCAGTCTTTGATCCCTTGGGGGGTATTATTCTTTGTTATGTGGCCTGTCTCACCCTCTACAATACTCTCAATACTCCCTCCAGTATTATATGTAATGACAGGTGTACCACATGCGATAGCTTCTAAGTTTGTCGTGGGATAATTATCTTCAAGAGTTGGGTTAATAAAGATATCAGCCATCGAATAAAAATGTCTCAGCTCATCAATATTCTCTGTTCTAGAAATTCCAATAATACCTTTTGGTAGCTGAGACATTTGTTTTTCGTTTAAACCTATTAAAATAATTTGATAATTTTCATCTAAAAAATCTTTTAATTTAATAAAGTCTTGAAGGCCTTTTCTATGTTCCCACTTACTTGCTACTCCAAGGACAATGAGCTTACCTTTAAGATTATATTTTTTCTTTAAGCTATGATCTTGATCATTGTAAAATTTATTTAGATTAATTCCATTATGGATAACTTTCTTTGGTTTTTTTTGTAAAAAAGAGCTTTCTAATTCATTTGAAAGCCAATGAGAGACTGGTGTCAAAATCATTTTCTCTAGGCTTAGAAAAGTTTTTGATTTTAAGCTAAAATTTTGTTTACTTTTATCTACAAATGCTGATTTCGGGTAAGTGTGTTTTTGTGGACAAGCATGACAATGCTTCTTCCATTTTTGACATTTTACAAATGTATAATAAGCACAATGGCCAGTGAACGACCAACAGTCATGCAAAGTCCATACAACAGGAATTTTTGAGCTGCTCAGATATGAAAATAACATTTGATAATTCAAGTAGTAACCATGGATATTATGAAGATGAATAATATCTGGGTTTAAACTTGAGACATATTCAAGAAATTTTTTAGTCGCATTTTTAGAGCCAAGTCCATGTGCATCCAGCAGTCTTGATTGTAATGCATGACCAATAAAATCAATTTTATTCCCAATTTTATAAGATTCTATTTTTGACTGGTGCTCACTTCGTCCATAAGCCGCATAAGGCAAATATCCATTTTTTTTTGCTAATAAAGCAATACCTTCAACAATTTTACCCGTCGAACCAACATTTAAGGTTGAATTTATATACAATACTTTCTTAGACATTTACACACCAAGCTCTTTCTTAAGAGACTTTATAACAGAAAAAAGGTATGTTTTCACCCGTTTTACAGGTCACTTTCTGTTTTCTATAAATGACAATATAATTTTAACGCATCAATTTTGCTGAAAAAGCTTTTTTATTAACAACAACATAATCATCCCAAACCTTCACAGTGCCTTTTGAGTTTACACAGTTATAAACAGGCCTTTCTGTGGGTAACTCATTAAAACTTACCGCAGAACCAATCCTAAATTTTTCAGGGCTAAAAATCGCTGTTGGTGCTGATTGTTTGACTATTAAAGCTCCATTTTTTTGAAAAATATTAATAGTAAAATCTTCAATATCCTCAAAACTTCTCCAAGTTTGGCTACAAGCAACTTTTCCACGATATGGTTTAGGTTTAAAGGTTTTATTGGTTACAGGTGCGGGAATAAAATCTTCAATAATACTTTGATCCGAAAGAGCAGCGTATTTCTTTTGTGTGATTTTTTTCTTTAGAGTTTTATTGGCGGTTTTACCAATTTTTGTCACTGCATAATATGTATCTCCCACTTTCGCAAACCTATCAAAAATTTTGATTTCGCCTCGTGAGCCTTGACAATCATATCGTGGGGTATCTCGTGGTGCAGATGACAGTCCTACCCTGCCAGTCAACTTATAGTAAGTGGGCGAAAGAGCTTTTGAATCAGCAACTTCAGTAATAGTAGCGTACTTATTTTTAATACTGATCTTTATAGAATTATTTGTTGATTTTTTTTTGCAAGTAACATGATTTACAGTCCCAAATGCCCAAGAGCTTAATGTTAGACCTGCGGCAACTATTGCTAAATTCTTGTAGTTCATCGTATTACCTTTAATTTGTTTGATAAATTAGTAGATAAGACAATATCGGAATGAAGTCGTTTAGCATCAAGATCTTATAGGCACTTACTGCCCCGATAAGGATTATAAATTCGTTTCTGGAACCAATGAACTTTCCTTGGAAATGCATTCCTAAAGAGGACCCTTACTACTGAAACAAGCCACTGGCTTGTTTCTTAACGTTTCTCAAACCAATGAACT
>JALZUQ010000030.1 GCA_023301465.1 Oligoflexales bacterium | reverse complement strand
ATAATGAACAAGCTCCTCATTCAGCTCTTGCTATGATGAGCCCAACACAGTACTACAAAAAGAACTTAACTGAGGTAGCCTAAAACGGGGGCCAATCCATTAGTAATATAGGTGGATTTATTGGACTTATGAGTACTAATAATTTTACTCTCTCTAAAATCAGCCGATCCTATGTCGGCCATGATGTAAGTGTAGATGGTGAAGTTTTTGTAGGGGGTTTCGCCGGTGGTGTAAGTGATGTTGCGATTACAGATAGTTATGCATTAGCTTCAGTATCTAATAGAAACCCTAAGACAATAAATACTTATTTAGGTGGGTTTGTTGGGGAGGCAGTAAATGCTTTAATTAGTGATAGTTATTCAGCAGGGTTGGTTTCATGTCAAGGGCTTTGCCAATCCACTGGTCCATTCATTGGCTCCGGATCTGTTCAAAATTCATTTTGGAGTTTAGATACTTCAGGTGTTGGGTTTAAAAGTCCTATTGGGGAGGGGCTCAGTACAGAACAATTTATAACCGATGCAAATAGCGATGGTGTTATTGATGTTTTTGATGCAGATAATGCAAGCTGGGATCAGTCCATATGGAACTTAGACCCGGAAGCAACAAGTCTTGGGTTTCCGGTTTTGTTTTAACCAAAGGTGTGCAGCTCTAGTTATTCTTTCTATCAAAAAATTTTCGTAACAATAAAGTCTCAATCTCAGACCCAGCATAAGTAACACCCCCAATCACCTCAAAACCCATATTGATATACCACTGATACAACCAATCAGCTTCAACGATAGTTTCAAGCATCATTCCCTTAAACGCCTTGGTACGCCCATACTCCTCAGCAAAATCGTAAAGCTTTCTGCCTAGGCCAGCTTTTTGTAGGCTAGGAGAGATAGCTAGCTTTTTAAAGACAAGGTATTTACCGTCTATAGATTGCTGGTTGGTCTCAAGTTTTGGGGCGTATTCTACATGTTCAGAAGGATTGGTATAATCTGCCATCAAGAAAGAATCTTGATGGGTGACTTTAGCAGTGTCAAAGCTAAATGTACCAACGATTTCATGGTCTTTTTTTTCAAGAACCATCCCACCATTCAAGAGGTGAGTCTCAGTAGTTTCTTCCGTCTGAAATGCAGGCCTAACCTTTAACCCAACAGCAACCCAGTGCTGATAAGATTCTCGGATCAGGTTTGTCACGATTTTTATATCTTCTTTACTTGCTTTACGTAGTAGATAGTGATTTCTGGATAAATCTTGAATTTGTGATGAGGCTTGGTAATTAAAATTCACAATTCTTCCTTTTTTATTGAAGATTTAAGCATACTAAACTCTAGAATTAACAAGCCCAAGGGATTTAGCTTTCCTAAAAAAAGTTGCTCTAGATATATTTAGTATCTCAGCTGCTTTTGTCCTGTTTCCCCCAGCTTGCAAAATAGCCTCTTCAAAACGTTTTTTTTCTAATGCTGATTCGGTATTAAAGATTCTCACTTTTTTGCGGACATAAGACTTCGAAAATGAATTTGCAAATTGTGGTAGGGCTTGGCAGACATGCTTTTCTTTGATGGTGCCTTCTTTGAGTCTGGATGTGATTTTATAGACTACAGAGATGAGTTCCCTGACATTGCCTTTCCATGTATATGCTTGTAGCATTCTCATTGCGTCCATAGAAACATCTATTTTTTTACCTTGAGCTTCTTTTTGTAGAAAATAATAAACTAATTCAGGTATGTCTTCTCTTCGTTCTCTTAACGGTGGAACAGAAATGGTTTCTTTAGCGATTCGGTAGAATAAGTCTTCACGAAAATTACCTTTTTGTACTTCTTGTTCAATATTTCTATTCGTAGCTGATATGCTTCGAAAATTAATTTGTTTTTCGATGCTGCTTCCAACGGGCCTAATTTTTCTTTCTTGTATGACACGCAAAAGTTTGGCTTGTTGCAAAAGTGGCATTTCTCCAATTTCATCCAAAAATACAAACCCACCTTTAGCGGCTTCAAAGACGCCAACGCGGTTTGTATTGGCTCCTGTAAAAGCTCCTTTTTCATGACCAAAGAGTTCAGACTCTGCTAATGAGTCAGATATAGCTCCGCAATGCACTGACACCATTCTTCCAAAGCGATCTGAGCTGTTGGCGATGCATTGTGCTATAAGCTCTTTTCCTGTTCCGGACTCACCTTGAATGAGGATATCTTTTGTTCCTGAGTCAATAATACTTTGAATGTCTTCTCTTAGCTTATAAATAAGCGGTGAGCTTCCAATAAATGGGTTTTGAGAGTCGTTTCCAATATGAGCTAAGGCTCTTCGTTTACTTTCACGTTTTGTGATGATTTCTTGTATCGCAGATCTGATCTTTTCAGGTGTTGCTGGTTTTGGAATAAATTTAGTGACCCCTGAGTCAATAACCTTAATGATTTTTCGGTAATCTGTTTCACCGCTGATAACAACGACATCCACACCCTGATCCATGGCATGGATGACTTTTAAGATGTCTAAGCCAGATTTTTCTTCATCATTAAAATTTAGATCCAAGATAATAATATCAAAAAAATTATCATTGATGATGTTAAGGCCTTTTTCAATTGTGTCAGCTCCACAGACCATACAATCATCTTCAAGGATAAGATTTAGCTGTTCTAGCCAACTGACATCGTCATCTATTCCAAGTACTTTTGGCTTTAGTTTACTCATGAAAATCCCCTCTTGGTAACATTATTTCACAGCATGCACCGGTTAAAATGCTAGGTTTTACAAACTTGATAGAGCCGCCATGTGCGTTTATGATTTGCATGGAGTTAAATAGGCCAAGCCCGGTGCCTTCTTTACCTTTTCCAGACTTAAAAGCCTTAAATAAATCATGTTTTTTTAGTGTTATGCCACTGCCATTGTCTTCTAATCGAATTTTGATATTGTAATTGGTTTCTTCTAGGAAGATATGAATTAATTTGTCAGTGTTCTCTGTGATCGCTTGTAAGGAGTTTCTGATAAGGTTTCGCATCACTCTCTTGATTTGAACAGGGTCGTGATAAGCCTTAATGCTGTTTTTAGGAGTATGAATGTTGATTTTAGCATCGAGCTTAGAGATAGAGTTTTCAAGGTTTGAAATAGAGCTATGAATAGTTTTGTTCAAGCACTCAAACTTAGGGTCAAGAGAGATCTCTCTATTCACATCTAAGGTGGTTTCTACAACACTGACAAGGTGCGGAAGTTTTCTTTCGAGTACGTTAAAAAGGTTTTTGTTTAGTTTCTCTATTTTATGGTCTTTACCTTCTGCTGTAGCTTCGCTAATTAAGCAATGTGCTGCTAATATTGATTGTAAATCCGTTCTAATATCATGGAGTATTCCACTTGAAATTTGACCGACAATTGCTTGGTTTCGCTTTGTTTCGTATATTTTAAAAACTTCTTTAATCGTGGCTGCGAGCTCTTGAAACTCAGAGAATTGAATGTTGCCTTCTATGTTTATGTCATTGCCTTTTAACCAACCATCCACAAAACAGACAAGCTGATCAAGGGAGTTTGGGATTTCTGTGGCAGTAAGTCTTTTAAAAGATTTTAATAATGTCATGGAGAAAATTAAGAATAATGCAATCGCAAATAATGAAACGATAATAACTCGGTTTCCAGATACAATAGATTCAATTTCTTTTTCTTTTACCAAAAAACCAAATTCAGCGTTACCGTAGTTAATAGGTATGGCAAGTTTTAGTGTGCTGGGGGAGTTAGGGCATTCATAATAACCTTTTTCTCTCAAGAAACACTCTGATTGAATGGTGCTTTGGTCCTTTTTGATCAATTTTATGGAAGACAGGTTTTCTACTTGTTTGATTTTATTGAGAAGTAAGTTAATGCCAATTTTTTGTTCTTCTAGAATGATGGATGGTATCAAATTAGTTTTTTGTGTTTCAGAGTTCTGTAGCAGGATATTGCTCACTTCTTTCAATGAGGCTTCTTTAATCATAAACCAGTAAGCACAAACAATAATAATGGTGAGAGAAATAATTGCTACTGTAGATTGAACAGTAATTTTATTGATTTTTTCTCTCAGCGATTTGCTCATGGTATGCTTTTTGTTGGGTTGATGATCTTGACTAATCTATTAGTTCCTAAGTGGTTTTCTAACAAAACTATGCTTTTCTTGGGTGCTCTTTTGCTTCTGAATATGAAGTCGCCGGTAACTCCATTGTGAAACTTTATTTTTTTTAATGAGTTTTCTATGGATTTTCTGGAGTGGTTTTTAGAGTTCATGATTGCGTTTATGAGGATATTCATACTGTCGTATGTCAGTGCTGATGTTTCGTTTGGTGATTTCATAAACATTTTTTGATATGCTTTAATAAAACCATTTATTTTTTTTGTATTGATAGCTTTAAGCCAATGGGTGACCCAGTACCGCTTTATATGGCGTTCTTTAACAACAGATTTAATTTGTTGTCCGATATCTCCCCATCCATCGCCCCCTAAAAACACAGCGTTCGGGTGTTCTCTAGATACAGCTTCTAATATACTTGCAGAAACCAACTCGTGATTTGGTACAACAACGACATCAAAGGAGTTTTTTTCTAGTTTTGAAACTAATTTTTGAATGTCTTTTTCGTTATCCAAAGTCCTGTAATGTTTTAAAGTTTCACCGCCTAGTTTAGAGTATTGCGTTTCGAAGGCTTTTGCTAAGTCTTGGCAGTAAGCACAGTCAGCAATGCTTATAATAATAGCTTTGCTTTTTTTGTTCCAGCTTTTTACAAGCTTTGCCAATGTCTCACCTTGGTAAGCGTTATCAAAAGAGCCTCTATGGACGTATTTTTCAAATTTGCTGAGACTGTCTGCAGTTGCTGTAGGAGTGATCATGCTAAGTTTGCATTTTTCATGAATGGGGGCAGCAAGTAATGCATGGCTTGAAAAACCATAACCAATCACAACCGATACATCTGAGGCACATGCATTATTTGCAGATTTAAGTACAGCAAGTTTAGAGTCTCCGTAATCAAATTCAACTAATTCAATTTCAATGTTCTTTTTTTTCAAGTTTTTCTTTTTTTGTGAAAGAGCAAGGTAGATAGCGTCTCTAAAGTAGTTGCCGTAAGGATTTGAGGCACTGGAACTTATTTTTGAAAAATTCGATGCAATGCCAACTCGGATTTTTTTGCCAAGTGCATGATGACTAAGAATAAAGAATATGATGATAGCAATTTTGTTCATATTATTTTTTAAAGCCTATCTTTGAGTTGAGTGTTTTCTTTAAAGTTCCATCACAAGAAATAACACCAATTTTTGGTTTTAAAAGCTCGTGGTCAAACTGTGCCTTTTGTTGAAAGACGATTTTTTCATTTTGAACAAATGCAATATCATTTCTACATTTTAAAAACTCATTATAGCTGTTCTCAGTAATGGCAATGAGGAATTCAATGTCTTTTGATATTAATAAGTCGGTTATTTTTTTTAGGTCTTCTGTCGAAAGTTCGTGCATTGAGTCATGGGATATTTTGACAATGGTGCCCGTTTTGGCAATAGCATCTAAGAGGTCTTTGTTATCATCATTAAATAGCCAACGACCGTGGGTCTCTAAGTAGTTTTTTTTCGAAGGTGTACTGCTCGATGCAATTTCAAGTATTCGGTGGAGTTCAGGGTGTCTCGTTGGCTCTCCCCCGCGAAATGATAGAGAGGCGGGAGAAGTTTCTAAGGCATGAAGATTTGAGGTTAAGTCTGATAACTTGAGAAATAGTTGCGGAAATTTTTTTGCAACAGTTGCTTTGTCACCTTTTGCAAGGATATTGTTTGCATAACACCCATGGCATGCTCGGTCACAGATACTGGTAACCTCTATCACGAGGTCAGGAGCAAAGTCAGTCTGATATAATGGAGCTGGACTATATGTCCTGCTTTGGCTTCCAAGGTTAATTTCTAGCATGTTAGGTCCTTCCTTATGTAGTATCTCACTACGTGTAAATGGTTCATTTTGATTTTAAGTTTTTGGTCATAATAAGTTGTTGCATATTAGTTTCTTCCTTTTATCTTTTTTAAAAGGATAGAATTATTAATTTTTGCTTGAGAGAACCAAACCCCAAGAAAAATAATGATCGTTCCAAGAATAATAGATGTCGAAAGTTCTTCTTTTGCAATAATAACGCCAATGATGATAGCAACAGGTGTCTTTAAATGCATCGTGCTGGCAAGGTTTTTTGCTTCTGTCATTTTGAGTGCTTTGTTCCAAATGTAGAATGTAAAAGCTGAGCAAACGATTGATAAATAGAATAATGCAGTGATGGATTGTTTATGATTACTCCAACTAAACACTAACCCGTCTTTGGTTTGAGGCTCCGATAGAAAAAATGGGAACAGTAAAAAGCTTCCAATGATCATTGACCACAAGGTTAAATGTGAAGTCTCGATTTTTTTTCCGTATTTTCTGGTTAATACAATGGAGATTGCTAGGCAAAGTGCCGCTGAAAATGTAAGTAATAATCCCTTGGTGTAGCTGTTGTTTTGGAAAATGTGTTCTCCAAAAAGAACGAGTCCACCAATGATCCCTATCAGGATAGCTAAAACTTTTTGTATGGTGATAACTTCAGACAAGAGCATGCCGGCTAATGAGATAACAAATAACGGTGATATGAGCATGATAGCGGCAGAAACCGAAGTATCCAAATACTCTAATCCATATAGCTGTAGCGGATATAGTAAACCAAACTGAAACAACGCCACCAAGAGAATTGGTGCCCATTCTTTTTTATTTGGAAATTTGAGTTCTAGACCTATAAACGGATACAAACAAATCATTAATATCGAGGCGAGAATAAATCTAAAAAATGATGATGAAAAAGGACCCCATGTTTCAAGAGTGTATTTTGATGCGAGAAATGAGGTGGCCCATAATGTGTTTGCAAGCACTCCAAATAAGAATGCCATTTGGTCATTTTTGGTGTCTTTTTTCATGGTGGAACCTCAGTGATTACATTGGCACAAAGTCAGTGCATTCTTGGGTTGTATGTCTTTATGGTGAATCGTGTCAAACACTTTATATTATTGAGATATTTAGGCGTTATATGAGACTATAGTCTCATTTTTGCTAGGCTATATTTCTCATAAAAATCAAACTATTAGGGTCTATGAAATGTTGATTGGCTTACCTAAATCTAGTGTAAGAGCAGCTTTGTAGGCTCTTAGTGATTCTCCTACAAAGCGTTTGTGTTGTGTATCATTATTCTGCTGGTTTAAATGCATATAAATCATTTTCATTTTTTTCTATATATTGAAGGTATTGTTCAATGTTTTTTATGTCATCATTGTTGAACTTATTGAAGTTGTTTTCGAGATCATCGTAATCGGTTGAGTTGAGCAAAATATTGATGTTTTGTAAAATTAACTGAGCAGAAACTAAAGCCTGCTCTTTAATGGTTAAATGCTTAATAAATCCATCTATAAAGAAGGCAAGGTTTTTTAGGTGTATCCCTAATGTGCTTTTTTTGTTTGATTCATCTGTTATGCGTATCAATAAAAATGGGTTTTCATTTAGAGTGGTGTGTATCATAAATTTAGTGTTTTTTTCTGTGTTTGTGATGGTGAAATCTTTTATTGAGTATATTCCAAAAACAGGGGATTTTAATGTAAAGCTATTTTTTTTTTTATTTTTTTTTATTTTTTCTCCTCGTAACCTGTGTCTTCATAATCGTAGCCTTCATAATTGCCTATGGGGGTTTCAATTTGTTGTTGAATATTGCCGTTTATTTCGTTCTCTTCACTGTTCTCGCTTTTTTCTTTGATTGTGTTTTCTGGTTCTGTGCTGGATGAATAATTTGTTTTAGTTTTTTTGTATTTTTAAATTTTTCTTTAGGGTTGTCGCCGCAAGATGCATTTAAAAAAAGTAGTGTAACTGTTTTGAAAATTAATTTTTTATGCTTCATGTTTTTCTCCTTTTGCTTTCTAATGATAGTAGTTCTGTTAACGATGTGACTATTAATGGTGAGACAAGTCTCGTGAATTATAGAATTAATTTTTAGAGAAATTAATGTTTTGGAACTGTAAAATGGCAGTCTCGTAAATTTTTCATGTCGTGTAAGATTGGTTTTGTGAACTCAAAGTGTCCTGCAAAGCCGAATTCTAGTTAAAGGTTTTACTATTTTTCAACGAACTCATTTTTATGCTGATCTACAAATTTAATGTAATGAATCATTCTTTTTATATCTTCATCGGATAAACCATAGAAATATTCTAAAAAAGAATACCTGTCAGTTGAATGAGTCAGTTTTATTAAATGCTGTATTAATAAGTCAATGGATTCTCTTGTGTCATTGTTCAATGAATGTTTTAAAAATAAGTCTGAGAAAAAAGTAAGTTTATGATGATTAGCGGATAAAATAAAAAATTTAGAATTTTTTAGATAGGCTGTTATATATACTTTATTACCATCTTTGTCCACTGCTATATGAAATCCATTGTCGTCTGAGTAGGTGGAATCAATAAACACATGTGATTTATTTTTATCAAAAGTTGTGTGTGCAAGGTAGGTGTTTAACTTCAAGACTATATTGTCTTGTGTTTTTTTAGCGTTGCGTTTGTATATTGTTTCGCTTTCTATGATTCTGTGTAATCCATTTATGTTCTTGGTTGTGTATTTGATAAATAGTATGATGTTTTCGATTTCGTGATTAGTTAATTTATTGAAGTTACTAACACGTGTGTTGGTGTCCAAGGAGTTTAAAAGTTTATCAAGATTGTGCAAAACTAATGGCTTGGATTCTATGGTGCGTTTTTTTATAGATGTTAATAAGGTAAACTTGTTTGCAAGAAAATTTAGGTCTTTTTGACGAATAAGTGTGTGTAGGCTTTCATCGTTTTTAGTTTCAATATTAATATATAAAAGGCTGCTATGAACTGAATTGACTTCTATCGTAAAGCTACTGCCTTCTTCTGGGTTGGTAATTTTGAATTGTTTATCTGAAAAACTTTCGTGTCGTGGTGCGTGTAATATGTAACAATTTTGTTTTATGCTTTGCTTCTTCTTTTGTATTTCATCTTCCCTGTCTACAATTGATTCGTCTTCAATAAATTTATTTTTATATAATGGTGAGTTGTTCTGATTTTTTTTGTTGTCGTTGATGACTGGTTTTTCTTGGTTTTTATTTATGTTTCTGTCGTCGTCTGTATGCGTTGAGTATTTATTTTCAAATTTTTTTTTGCCTAGGTTTTTGTCTTTTAGCTCTTTTCCGCAAGAAATGTTAAGTAAAAGTAAGATCAATATTTTTATTAAAAAAGATTTGTGTGCCATGTTTTTTCTCCTTGGTTTTTACAAAGCTATAAATTTTTTTTCAATGGTTCAACTAAAATTTATTTTTTTAATTGTACAAAATTCCAGTTTTAATTTTTTTTGAATCAATTTGATTTGATGAAAAAAAATTCTAACAGTCTCAAAAAATATGAGACTATATTTTTTTATGTGAGACTCGGTGAGACTCGGTGAGACTCGGTGAGACTCAACTAAAAACTACAGGCTGATAACTCGTGAAATATACTTGAAATGTTTTCTAAGAAACAGTGGCACGGCAATTGTAATAAGAATTGTGTTGATCAACATCACGTTAACTAATTTTTATGTCGGTTCAATACCGAAGAAAGAGGGGGTTTTAAAATGAAGAAGTACATGGTTACTCTCGGTTTGGTATGTAGTGCGTATATTTCAGCAGCACCATCGCCATATGCGAAAGGATTAATTGGATTTAAAGTGGACTCACCAGAAGCAGAGGTTGTTCCTGATCATGAGTTTAATACCAACAAACAAGTTTGGGTAAAGCCACCAAAAACAGGAAGAGTAGTAGTAAAGAGCTTTTCAGCTGACGTTAACGATCCATTTTTAAAAACTCGTTGTAGTCAAGCGAAGACAATTTTGGATGCAAGTGCATCTGTTACAAATCAAATCAAGAAAGCTACTGAGAGAGCAGATGATTATAAGCACCTACTTGATGCTGCTATTCAAAAAGAGAATATTGCTAGGGAACTATTAGGTGAAGTATCAGCAAGACCTGAGACTGCAAAGCTATTAGCTGCAAAAAGAGAGATAGATGACACAAACAACTTACTTACAGAAGTAGGCGAGGAGTTAAATGAATGTAAGCAAGGTTGTAGTGAACTATCAGTGCGTTATACGGATTTATTGCAGACTCTCCGAGATAATCAGAGCATTTACCGCGAACTAAGAAAAGAAAACAAAGTAATCGCTAGAGAATTTGAAAAAGCTGAGCGTAGGCTTGAGCAAGCTCAAGGGGTTGTAGACAGTTATTCTGCTCCTTACGCTCAAAGAATCAGTAAACTGATCGCTTTGAGAGCTGAGTTTATGGAGATGTTCTCTGTAGACGCTGTTACAGAAGGTGGTTGGGCTGCAATTGACTATGAGACTAGGTGGGAAGAAGTTATTGCCTCACTTCAAGCTAAGTACCCAGAGTTTAACTTTAAACCAATTTCAACATATAACGTTGATCTTAATTTTCATTTAGATTTCGTAAAAAATGAAAACTATCTGAGTAGTATGCCTTCCGTGCTTGATTACAATGTAAGTGGGATGCCGCGTGTTGCAAAAGGTGACATTGAAGTAGAGCTAGACGCTTTTGGAGACAAAAAAGTAAAACATACAAAGAGTGCTATTCACGCATTGGTGAGTGGCGACTTTCGAATGAGTTTGCTTTCAACTTGTGGAAAGTTAGATAAGTATTTTTATGATGGTCTTGATGATCAACCAGAGTTAGATGATTTAAACTTTCATAAATTTGGTTTTTCAGTGAACTACCAGTATGAATCAAAGTTTGATTTTGATTTTTCGATGACTTACAACACTAGTAAGATTTATACACTTATTAAAAAACATAAAAAGAAAAGACGTTTTTTCTCATCTAAGTCTGCGGCTTCAGTGATTGAAGATACACGTAAAAACAGCACTATAGAGTTTCATTGGGATCCGGGCAGTAGCTATAATACGGATGATCGTGCAACTGTAGAGGTAAAGATGCGAAAAGAAGTCGTTGCGAGAATACTGGACTCATTAGCAACTCGCGTGGCACCAGCTAAAATGCCAGATGCAGGCCCAGCACCAGAAACCGGGGCTATGGTATTAGCAAACGGTATCAATGATACTTGCGGAAAGATTAATATCTACTGTAAGGCTGCGGGTTGGATGTTTAAATCACTAAATTCAATGTTTGGTAGTTCTACGGTAGAAAACACCTATGTCAACCGAACAAATTTCACTGCTACAGAGAAAATGAATGGTTCAGAGTATTTCTGGTTGTCAGATAGCGTTAGTTTCCAAAGATAGTTAATCCGGCCTATGCAATACCGCGTAGGCCAATTTTGAAAGGAAAGTCATGAAGAATTTAGTTATTATTTACCTGTGTATGTTTAGTTTTGCATTAAATGCACAAAATAAATCATCATATTTACTCCAGAAATCCGGTGATCAATACATAGCGTTACCTAAGTCAGGTGGCATTCTATTGGAAACAATCAATAAATCTCCAAACTGTAAATTGCTTTATAGAGGATTAGAGGATTTAGAAGCACGTGTAAGAATATGTAAACGTTCAGACAAAAATGTGAATAGTTGTTATTCATTAAAAACAAAATTATATGATTTAATTTGGGATCAAGAAATTTCAACTTTTGGATTTTCAAATCCTCAATATATTGAATTGAGTAGTGGAGATGTCCAAATCTCAAGGCTGCCGAGGATTGATACGATAGCATTTCAAAAAAATGTAGAAAAAGAAACGATTTCTTTGGCGTCGGCTGAAATTAGCTCTGATCAGCAATCTTCATATAGGCTAGTAAACAGATCAAGTAAGTGGAGCACTGCTTTAGATGGTTTAAAGCTTCAACAAGATGTTCTAGAAGTAAAAAGTGAAAATGATAAGGTCTTATTAAATAAACTTCAATATTGTGAGTTAGAAAAAGATAAAATCAGTCTTTCAGTTGTCAAAAAAGTTGATTATCAATATCAATTAAATATGCCAATCGAAAAAGCTGAAACATATTATGATCTCTACAAAAAAATGGACATCGTGAATGATCATATTAAGGAGTATGGGTCTATTGAAAAAGCGACTGTGTTTGGGTTGCTAGTAGGCAAGTATATAGCCTCAAAACCACAGTTAGACGATAAAACTGCTTTAAAAACATTGTTTAAATTTACTCGTGATGATTTAAGTTTGAAAACCTACTCAAGTCTTAAAGCAATGATCAAAGCTCTTCCACGTGAGCCGGGATCATTAGAAGGAGAGATCAATGTGCAACTTAGACTTTAAAGTTTTACTATTCATAAGTACGATTTTTTTGCCTAGTTGTGGAAGTGATGAGAATAGGTTTGAGAGTCAAAAAACACCTAATGTTGTTTTAGAAACTCCAACTAGTGATTCCAAAAAGGCAGCTTTTGAGTTTATTTGCTTCAAGGGGGAGTTAAATGAATTGAAGCAAGCTCAAGGCAATAGTAACTACTATGAATATATGAAAATATTATCTGAGCGGAGCCAAAAGTGTGCTCCTTCAAAGTCTGAATCAACTGAGATTATAAAGTATATGGAGGGAAAATCATGAAGACGTATTTTTTAACATCAATTTTTGCTGTGATAGTTGTCTTGTCGGTGATTTATAAGGTTCAAGATCATGATGATAGTGGGAAGACTAAAGTAGGGGTTAGTGAGTATGCTCATAAAAACAACCAAATCAATGATCTAAAATCAAAAAACAATAAGGTTTTGGAAGACGCAAGGTATCAAAAAGTAGATTCTGCAACAGAATTAAAAAAGAGTCGCAAAAACAAACTAACCGCTGCGGATCTTGATGTGAGGCTTGTTCAAGTTTTTAATCAGAGCGTAGATTATATGAAACAACCCACATTAGAGAATATTAGGTTTGTGTACAATGATTTAAGTTCTAGAAAGTTAACGACTTTAATTGCAAAAATTGAAAAGTTACTGGAAATAAAAAAATATGTTGACCGCTATAATAAAGGTGAACTTAGTGTGCAAGAAAGTCTGTTTTTTTCAAGCTTAACCCACCGTCTTTCCGCTGCAAGACTAGTGAGGCTTCAAAGAAAAGTTGCAAAATTAGGGGAGGGTGAAAGTGAAGGTACTTAATCTTTTATTGTTTTTTGTCTTTTCTAGTAGTGTGTTTGGACAGCATATATTTTTTGAGCCTTATTTAGAACAAAAACCTCTTGAACATGCCATAAAAAACTTAAGCGACTCTGATCGAATTATATCTTCTTTAATGGGGCGTTATGACCAATCATACCTTAGGCCGCAATTAGATTTACCGGGTCTTGTGGATGATTTTGATTATCGTGAGTATAGGCCAAGATGCTTGGAAGTTAGAACAAAGTACTCTCAAGCCATGATATATTGGGCTGAAATTATAAAATACATGAAATGTATCCAGCAGGCTGTTGCCTACAAAGGGTTTCAGGTAAATCATCTTGTTAAAGCAATTAAGGCCTTAAGAGAAAAAGTTGATGAGACTTATACAAGTGATTTATATGAAAAAGAACACATACTAAAATATGTTTGGAAAGTTGATGATCTTCAAAGTGGTTATGTAAAAAGCATTAAGTATGCAAATCAAGTGGTAGAGTTCAAAAAAGATGAATTTGAAAAGAATTTCTTCAAAGTGGAATTAACGGAAGACACGGTTCAAATTCATAGAACACTTTCAGATAAAGAGATATGCCTCGAACATAATAATATAATGGTTGAGTATGCTTTAGAGGGCGGTGGTTCTAAATGGTTTGTGTCTAGTTATACTTTTTAGAAACTTGCTAATGATTTAAAAATTGAGAAATATCCATTCAAAGAAAAGTACTCTGTCTTCTCTTTGAATGGATATTTATTTTCGAATTCGTAATATCTCAAAATATTTATTGCTCTTTTGTGAGTGTTGTCATTTATTTTTCTCTTTTGTTTTTAATGACTGTTTGGTTTGTTTTAAGTTTAGTTAAAAATGATGTTAAATTTTTTAAATTAGTCTCTACTGGTCTAAATGGGATTGATTTTTTTTGTCCGGCAATCATATCAAAGCCCCATTCTAGCTTGACCCAAGGCTGTCTAGTGATGTTGTCTGTCGGAAATCCATAAAGGTATGCTCTCCATACTAATTGTTTGATTTTAGAATCCGAAGGAAGAAACCCCCAACTTGGATTGTCGTGCAGAATATGGTCTGGATTTTCTGTGTAGTAAGGATTTTGTGATGCACGATGCTTTTTTGAAATATCGAGCCAAATAAGATCACCATCTTTGGCAGGGATGTTACCCATCCATCACTCTGTGTGGCCGTTTAAGTATTCGTAAGGAATATTTGCCTTGATGACTTGAACCCAGTACTTCACTTTCGGGTGCTCAACAATAATTCTAGGAAAGCCTGGTCCGGGGCATTCCTTAGAGGCGGCATCTGACCAATATAAGGTGTGAGGGTTGTTTTTTGTGTCTGATAACTTATTGACGACTATATGTGAGGTTTTATCACACCTTAGCATCATTGTAGGTGTTATTATATCGGGTGTTTGTAGTGAGAAGTACGCAGATGCAGTAGCTAAAATAATGAATAATACGGTGAGTATGATTTTATTCAAGAGAATACTCCAGGTTTTAATATAAGGTAGATTATATCATAACTCTTCTATGAAAAAAATTGAGCGAGCGAGGTAGCAGGATTGTTTTTTATGATTCATGTTTTTCTTTATTCCAATAACACATCCCAATTTGAGTTTGCTCAGGCTTAAACCCAACAGATTCATAAATTTTTGCAGCGTGGTACTCACCATCTGCAACCATTACAAGAGTTTTAGCTCCCATATGGTGGAAAGCATGGACTGCAGATTTATATACTAAACTACTGCAAACACCTTTGCGTTGAAACCTTTGGTGAGTGCTTACAAGTTGGTAGCGAGCTACGTCTCCATCTAAGAAAACACCAAGAGACCCAGCAAGGCGTCCTTCAATAAAAGCTCCAAACCACTTACCATAACCATTATTTGTAAATTGATGAAACTGCTTCATGGAATTTGTATAAAAGTTTTTCCAAGATTCCTTTGATAGGTTTTCTGTATCAGCACAAGAGAGGAGGCATTCAATGCATTCTTCCATGTAGTTTTCAAGATCAATGGGTCTTACTTCAATGCTTTCGTTGAGTTTAGGTGGTTTATTGACAGATGTTGCTATTAAAACGATATTTTTTTCAATTTCAAAGCCATTTTCTAAAAACTCGGAGCATTCTCCTTGCTCTCCCTCTGGTGAGTCCCAAGCAAAGGTCATATGGTATATCCTAGGGTTTTGAAATTCATTTAAGAAAATTTCTTTCCACAGTCTAAAGTCACCTTTCGTTGGTTTTGACTTGAATAGTATTAAGTTTCCCCAAAAGTAGTTTGGGTTGCTATGGGTCTTTGCGACAAGGTACTCACCCTTATCATAAACCTCACCATCTAAGCGGTTAAAGATAAAGTCTGTTCTATAGCCTAAGCTTTTAATAATGTATTTCATATTAACTAAAACTCTTTTTTAGTAAGGGTGAAAGATACTCTATTTCTTGTATCACTAAGTCTGGTTTTAAAGATGAAATGCTCTCATGATTATTATATCCCCACGTTACACCAACAGAATAGAACCCCGCTTTCTTTGCAGCATGAATGTCTCTCGTCTCGTCTCCAACATATACAAAGTTTGTAAATCCTCTGTCACTATTTTGATTGCGTATCTCATCCAGTTTTTTAGATTTTTTAAATGGTCCACAATCACCGCGAATACTAGAAAAACAGTTAGCAAGATCTCTTGAAAGTATTGATTGAATAGTTTTGTAAGAGTTAGATGAGAGAATGGAGAGTTCAAACTCATGGTTTTTAAGCTCTTGAACGCTTTTTGCAATCCCATCAAAAAGCTTCAAATGTTTAGACCGTGAGCTTATAGATTTTTTTAAAAGACTGATAACCAATGGTATTTTATACCAGCGGATATTCAAGTAGTTCATTATTTCTCGCGATGACAAAGATCTTATGTGTTCTCCCTCTGTGTCTTGAATTTTTTTGATGTTCAATATTTTTGGTAGTTCGTTTATGGCTTGAATAAGCGTAGGTAGGGAGTCGCAAAGAGTTCCATCAAAGTCGAATACTATTAGTGTTTTGTGATAGTTTGGTGTTGTCATTATATTTTGGCTTTCAATTTTAGTATGATTCTTGTCGTCTTAAAAGTTTTGTGTTTGGGTGATCTAAAATACTCTTTAAAAAGCCGATTTCATTTTTGTAGTGTTCATGAGAGTTTCCAGCATGGGATAAAATTTCAAGATGTTTCGGGTTTTTTTGAGATGTAAAATGAAAAAAGTCTTTTGGATGAAGTTCTTGACCCTCAGCTCCATATAGTCCTGAAAGGTGTTTGACGTTTTTTATTTTGATTCTTTCGTAGTAAGCTGAATGCAGGCTAATAATTTTATTGGGTCTTATATGATACTTTTTGGAGAGTAATGAACACATGCTGTCATCGAATCCGACCATTGGATATCGTAAAAAAAGTTCAAACTTTGCAGCTAGGTCAATCACACCTAAAAACACATCAGGATGAAGGTATACTTCTGGTCTGTGGTTATCAATATGGGAGATGCTAGTATTGGTGGAAAGTGCACGGTTGATCTGCTCTTCAAAGCAACCTAGGATTTCTTTGCTTGAATAAGATGGGTCAGAGAAGTCATGAAAGAGATGTACACCAATATCAGTAGAGTGAGAATATTTTGTTAGCTGTTTGAAAGAGTTTTTATAGTCTTCGTTGACAAACACGGATACGCTGTTGGCATACTTTAAATCAAGAAGGCTCAAGATTCGTCGATCGGTCTCATCACTCATTCCAAAATCATCAATATTTATCACAAGTTTTTGCATACGGTTATTATAACACCAGATTAAACGCAATAAAGTATTAATGACTGTTAAAACAACTGTTTTACATGAAAATTTAACTTTTTTGCTAAAATGGGCGATAATATAGATAGGAGGATCCTACTTATGGCAAAAATTGTAAAATTTGTTCCAAAGGACAAGATTTCCCGAGAAACCATCCAGCTCTGTCAATTCTCAGATGATATCGACGCAGTCATCAAACACTATCTTCTCGACAAAGAATTAGACCTAAAAGACCTCGTGGGTGTTTTATCACATAGACTTGGTAATTTACTCCAATGTCACGAAGACAAAGAAAGACTTTGGGAGATTTGTCACGAAGTCCTCAAAAAACAAGCCAGTCTGAAACAGACTTCTTAGTTTATTTTAGCTCTAAGTGTTCACGAAGTTGTTCGATATTCGTTTTCTTCAAGCTAGACACCTGAACTTTATGATCAACTTTAATGCGGTGGCGTCTTATAAACTCTTCTAAGTTTGCGACCGCAGTCTTTAATTCTCTTGGTTTTAACTTATCCATCTTCGTACTAACCACAGTGGTTTGGTAGTTTTCGGATGCATCCTTCCAAAAAGCTAGCTCATCTTCTCCCGGAAAATGTCTTATGTCATGTAACAGCAACATTCGATCAATTTGGTGTTTATCAAAAAAATAGTTGGTTAAGTGGTGCCACTTTTGTTGTTCGCCTTTTGAGATCCTTGCGTAACCATATCCCGGTAGATCGGCTAGGACTATTTTTCCATTCATATCAAACAAGTTTACGAGTCTTGTGCGTCCTGGAGTTTTTGCGGCTCTTGCGAGAGTTTTGTGGTTGGCAAGTGCGTTGATGAGAGAAGATTTTCCGCAGTTGGATCTTCCCATAATGCAAACGAGAGGGAGTTCAGACTCAAACTTTTGAGTATGGTTTCCAATGGATGTGATAAAGCTACACTGCAATTTTTTTGTCCACCTTTTTGAAGCCGTCTGACGCTAACATAACTTGCCTAGTATCCGAAATCTTTAATGAATCCCCAAAAATGCTGAGTAATCACTCACACATGTGCCACTCAGTGAGTCCTCATAAGTGCTCGTTACCAACTATTTGATAAGACAACACCTTAATTGTCGGTTTGAGTGAGGTGGTTTGATTGCTTGGTTGAAGCAACCTTGGTTTTTGGGTAAAACTTTAAAAAACAAGGGACGCACCGTGAAAGCTATCCAAAGACTTGATCAAGATATCATCAATAAAATCGCTGCCGGAGAGGTCGTTGACCGACCCGCAAACGTTGTCAAAGAACTCGTAGAAAACGCAGTCGATGCCGGGTCATCTACGATAAACATCAAACTCAAAGCTGGTGGAACGGAATTTATCTCCGTAACAGACAATGGATCTGGAATTTCACAAGATGACCTTGAGCTTAGTATCGAGAGACACGCAACCAGCAAAGTCCAGACACTGGATGATTTGTTCTCGGTTTCAACCCTCGGTTTTCGTGGGGAGGCATTATCATCTATTAGCAGTGTTAGTGATTTTACCATCCGCTCAAAAAGACAGGGTGCTTCCAAAGGTTCCATGCTTCAATCTATTGGAGATGCCTCACCTTCAGTAACTACTTGGCAAGGTGGAGAAGGAACCCATGTTGTGGTCGAGAATCTTTTTTCTCAAATACCTGCAAGACTAAAATTTTTAAAGTCTCCAGCAAGTGAGTACGCTGCATGTTTGGAGTGGATCCACGCTTATGCTTTTGCTCATCCTGAAATTAGTTGGGTGTTGACACATAATGATAAAGTTACCCTCGATGCTCCTAAGATTTGTAATTCTCCAAAAGAGTGTTTTGAAGACGAGGAACTATTTAAAAAGCGGGTAGAGCAAGTCTACGGAATCAAAGATGAACTGTTATGGGTAAGCCACAAAGGTGATTATTGCCGTTTTTCTGGAATGTTTTCTCCTCCGGGAGTGGACCGTCATTCCAGTAAGAGTCAGCATGTGTTTTTAAATGGTCGCTTGATCAAAGATAAAGTCATTCGTTCAGCGATTAACCGTGGTTATCACTCTCATATGCTAAAAGGCAGATATCCTGTTTGTTTTCTCATGCTTGAAATAGACCCCACTTTGGTAGACGTAAATGTTCATCCCCATAAAACAGAAATACGTTTGCAATACGGCTCAAAAATCAATCAAGAGATTGCATCCCAAATTAAGTCTTTAATTCGTGATGTGGGTTGGGCACAACCAGAAGCAGGTATGGACCCACGTCAGGGTGCTAGTCACCAAACACCTTTTTCTCAAGTGAGGTCTCAAGATCCACAAGATTCGTACAGGCCAAGTTATTCGTTTCCAACCAGTAGTGTGGGTACAAAGCCATTCATAGAGGGGACAAACAGTTCTGGAGCCTCTTATCCTTCTTCGCAAGAATCAATATCACTAAACCGCCAACATACGGATGCGTTTCGTGAAGCAGAAACATCAAATGCTCAAGACCTAAAACCAAACTGGGCAGAGTTAGAGTATATTGGTTGTTTTTCAGATTGTTATTTAATGTTTGAGCAAAACCATCAATTATTAGTCGTGGACCAACACGCATTTCACGAAAGGGTTTTATACGAAAAACTTTTACTTGATCCCGGTGACTACATTAAACCTCAAACCTTATTGATTCCCGAGTGTGTGGAGTTGAGCTTTAGTGAGATTGCATTATTAAAAGAATCAAAAGACCGTTTCCAATTATCGGGGTTTGATTATGAAATCCTAGGAGATACGACATTAGAGCTTCGTGCAGTTCCAGTGGTACTTCAAAAGCGTGAAGCAGGAGAGCTGATGTCTGCCATGGCTCAGGTTTTAGAGTCTGGTGAGAGTTCTGATCATTCCAAAAACCTAGCTCACTTAGAGTTTTCAACCATCGCCTGTCATAGTGCGGTTCGTGCTGGAGAAAGACTTACAGAAATAGAACTCAAAAATTTATTGTCTCAAGCAGACGGAATTGACTTCTTTCATAACTGCCCACACGGTAGAAGAGTTTTTCGGTGGTTTCAAAAATCAAATGTAGAATCATGGTTTGATAGGTAACAAAACCCTCGCTGGCTTAGGTCCAGATGATAAACTCATAGCGATTTACGGTCCCACTGCGTCTGGAAAGTCTGATCTTGCCATGAAAGTGGCTCAGCAGATCGGCGGAGAGATCGTGAATTACGACTCTGTACAACTCTACAAAAACTTTAATATCGGATCTGCAAAACCAACAACCGAGGACCTCAGTAAGGTCAAGCACCACCTCATTGATGTCGTGGACTCCAAACAAGATATGGACGCTGCCATTTACCGTGAGGTTTCTCGGGGTGTGCATCAGCAGCTTCAGCAATCAAGTACTCCCTCCGTCTTTGTTGGGGGGACTGGTTTATACTTGCGAGCTTTTTTGGGTCATAAATGGCATGAGCTGCCATCAGACCAAACCCTTAGAAATGAGCTAGAAGTCCTATCAACCCCTGAAGCGTATGAATTTCTTCTGAAAGAAGATCCCGTTCGAGCCGCTGAACTAAAACCACAAGATCGTTTTAGGATTTTACGTGCTCTAGAAATCGTTCGAATCACCGGCAAAAGTTTTTCAGAGCTTACTTCTAAACCTGAAAAACCCTTAAAAGTAAAAATCTTACTCTGTAACCCAGAGCGAGAACTCCTACTAAAGCGTATTGAGGTCAGAACAAAATCGATGCTTGATGCTGGTTTAGTAGATGAAGTCAAAGGGCTTTTAGATGGTGGTTGCTCACCAGATTGCTTGCCGATGCGTTCCATTGGTTATCACCAAGTTTCAAAGTACCTTCTTTCTGGGAATATGCCCTCAACCTCAGTTTTAAAAGAAGAGATAGTGATTGCAACTAGGCAATATGCAAAACGTCAACGTACTTGGATCAATCAAATTAAAGATGACTTTGAGATCCTGCAAGTGGTGTAGTTATAAGTCCATTTCTTTATGGTAGTTCAAGATTGCTTTTTTAAAGACAGATTCATGTTCTAAAAGAAGATCTTTATATCGTTTGGTTTGCTCTTGAATGGTTTGAGTTGAGATTTGATACTTTGTTCTGTTTTCTTGAATGTTCTCAGTCAAAAAATCTGTCATGGTTGAGTTGGCAGTGCTTCCGTATTCATCTAGAAGTACCAATTGTATGACTGTTTTCATGATCAAGTGTTTTTGTTTACGTTCATCGTTCCAACCTTTTTTATGGAGGACGTAGTCCCACGATTGCCCGTTATCAATCTTATCCATAAAACATGCATTCAAGTGAGCTTCGCTTAGTTTCTTATTGGTTTGTAGTTGCCAATGGTACCCAATATATTCTGCAAGTCTTAGGGGTAGGTTGAAAGAGCTATAGTCTAGTTCTGGTTCAGAAAGTAAGACCATCGCATCACATTTATGTGAGTTGTTTCCAAAAACTTTTAGTGCATCAGCGTATGCTTTTGGGGATCTGCCATCACCTTCTTCGAGGTAGTCATGTACCGCAGCATAAGCAGCAGAATCAAAAGAGATGTTTGTGTCCGGTATAATCTCTAGCAACGCCAACGCCATTCGGGTTGGGTGAACGGCGTACGGCCCGCCTAGTTTTCGCTCAACCCCCTTAAGCTTGATGATATTTTGACAAATCACTTCCCACAACCAATCTGGTATCTCACTTGTTTGAATTCCCTTGGGTCTCTCAGGCGATAGCTTTGATTCCATGTGGTGCACAATCGCTAATGAGGTCTTTGTGAGGGTTGTGTAGAGTTTTTGGTAGTCTTGGTAATTCATATGCTTCTCAAAGTGCGTTACTTTAGTTTAACATTTATTGATTAAGGTGACTGTGGGGAATCTAAGTGGAGATATTGCCTGAATATTGAGTGAGCTGAAAAAACGAATCCCCGTACAATGTACGGGGATTTAAATTCGTCCTAAATCTTGGGGGAGGGGAGGATAAAGGACTACAAACAATTGTTTATAAAAAATTGTACTTTTGGTCAAATATAAATTTATAAAAGTCTAAAATTATGTTGGTTTTTGGGCAAAGTTGTACTTTATTGGGTCAGTTCTGTTGTTGATTCACAAGATGCTGTAATTACTGATATTTATAAATAACTTGGAGTTTCTAAAATGAAAAAGAATCAATGAAAAAGAATGAATTTAATGATTAGTGTAGTAAATACAGGACATTAAATATCAGATCTGATTTTTTCTATTGAATTATTATATTGTTAAATTTCACCCATGGAGTACTAGTGTTTATATGGTTTCTATACAAAAACCAAAAGTTGTTTTACTGACCGGAGCAGGTATTTCTGCGGAGTCAGGTATTCAAACTTTCAGGGGAAGTGATGGCCTATGGAATGGGCATTCGATATCCGATGTTGCAACTCCAGAAGGCTTTGAAAGAAACCCATCTCTTGTGCATGCATTCTATAATGAGCGTAGAAGCCATTTACAAACCGTTGAGCCAAACCTTGCTCATATGAGTATCTCAAACTTTCAAAAGACTTTTCCAGATACTTATGTCGTGACACAGAATGTAGATGACCTTCATGAAAGAGCAGGCAACAAGCATGTGATCCATATGCATGGTGAGCTCAAAAAAGTAAGGTGCCAAGAAACAAGAGAAGTGTTTACTTGGGAAAAAGGTTTATCCAGTGAAACCCCGCACCCAAAAAAACCTGAACTC
The DNA here is from genome assembly GCA_023301465.1 of Oligoflexales bacterium. Lineage (GTDB taxonomy): Bacteria > Bdellovibrionota_B > Oligoflexia > Oligoflexales > JALZUQ01 > JALZUQ01. The sequence continues at coordinate 58,591 of JALZUQ010000030.1, read as the reverse complement.
AAGGGAAGCCTGAGACCTCATATTGTTTGGTTTGGTGAAATGCCATTGTTTATGGAAGAGATCGAAAACCTCCTTTCAGATGCAGACTATTTTATTGCGGTGGGTACTTCAGGCCAGGTTTATCCTGCTGCTGGTTTTGTGCAAATGGTTCCGCCTGAATGCAAAAAAATAGAAGTAAACTTAGAAGAAACCGAAATATCTGCATACTTTGATGAGAGTTTTTTTGGGAAAGCCTCAAAGGGGCTGCCAGAATTATTTGATGTGCTAAAAAATAAATTCAAGTAGCAGTAATATTACATGTAATTCCAAACACCCTGATATGTAGGAAGTCCTTCGTTCATAAATTTCTTCTGAAAAGTAGTAGGTTCCAAATCAAACGGGATGTTTTGTGTTTCTAGTAGTGGTTGAGATTTTACTGCGGCCAAAACTTCTTCAAAATAATCTTTTTGATCCATCTTTACCCATAACCAACCTGATTTTTTGATCAGAGGTAAAATAGACTGAAGAAAAGCCTCGTTGATGAGTCTGTGTTTTCTGTGTTTCTTTTTTGGCCAAGGGTCAGGAAAAAAAATCATTACTCCAGAAAGTTCACCAGGAGCGAAAATTTCAGGTAAGTACCTTGCGTCTAGCTTCATGACCTTCAGGTTTTCTCTGCCATGTTCTCTGGATCTTTGTGCGGTTGTGACCACACGTTTATAGGTGATGTCCATTCCAATAAACATGTTTTCTGGGTGCTTTTCTGCAGCTTCGTTGATAGTTTTTCCGAGATGACAGCCAATTTCTAGGTAAATATTCCCAGTAGATTTTTCGGTTTTAAATTCCTGCTTCCAGTTTCCTAAAATATCTTTGAGTTTTTGCTCGCCAATGATGTGTGAGTGAGGATTTGTTTTTTGTGTGTTGTATTCTTGAAAGTACGGATTGATGTCTTTTGAAATCGTCGGTTCATTATCGAATGGATGAAATACTTCTGGTTTCAATGGGTGATCCTTTTTCATCTAGATGATCTTGGAGTGAGAAAAAGAAGGCAAATACTATAAGCCGGATTTTGTCGAGAACTGTCATTCATCTAGGTGACGCGTCGCCACGCCACTCATGCGACCTACCCGAATCTTTTTGCCGAGAAGACATCAAGCAGATTCCTATTTGGTCTTGCTCCCAGTGGGGTTTACCTAGCAGACTTGTCGCCAAGCCTCTGGTGTGCTCTTACCACACCCTTTCACCCTTACCGAAGTACCCGAGGGTACTCAGGCGGTTTACTTTCTGCTGCACTTGCCGTCGGGTTACCCCGCCTAGCCGTTAACTAGCACTGTTCCCTATGGAGTCCGGACTTTCCTCCCGTTAGCTTCTTCATCATCGTTGCCGACTTATAAAAAACGTAACCAGCGACAGTCTGATTCACCTTCTTTTTCTCTGGTGTATTGGTAACGGATTTGAGTAAAAAGTCAACACTCAATATGCCTCTTTTCTATCTAAACGGAGAACTTTAATGGGTTAATCTTCTTTGAGGTCGTTTAAAACCTGAATAAGACGATCAATTTCATCTGCATGCTGCTGGTCATCTAAAGCAGCTTTATTCCGACCAATGTGATTACATTTAGTGCATTTAAACTCAATGGCTAGGTTTGATTTTTTCCATTCATAAGAAATAGGCTTCATCAGCCCCTGACATGGGTTTGCTCTATCTCCCGGTAAAATATCAACATGCTTTGAATGAAAGCACTGAGGGCAGTGGTTTCGGCAGGTTTTTGAGGCAGGGGGCACATCAAAGCCGCACTGTTCACAGCGAAAAGGTGGGTTTTTATGTTGAAAACGTTTTTGGTTCATGGGAGTTTAGTGTATCCATTTTTTGAAGGCGGAGCACAATGATTTTTTCAAAAGAAGACCTTAAAGTAGAAAAACTATCTGATCTTATCGAGTTTCTTCCGATTTGTTTCTTTATTGGTTTAGTAGGTCCTTTTGTGTTCGCGGCATATAAGCTAGGCTTTGTCATGGATGCTGCTGGTTGGTTGAACCCACGAAAATAATTTATTTTAAGCTCCAAATGTAGATGCCATATTAAATGTGGTTTAAGGCAATCGTTTTTTAATGTTTGCTACTTACCCTCAAAAATCTAAGTTTTTTATGGGCACTGAACCGAACCAATCCAATCTGCAAGTGCATTCAAATGAAAAGATGAATTCAACGAAGTCGATATAGGCGGCATACGTAACAGAGGGTCACTAGACTCAGCTCTGACATAAAGCCAGGAATTTTGTGGGTCGCTGGGGTCAATCAAAGAACGGTCTTGGCCATTCACATTTACTTTCAGGTCGCAAAGTTCTTTTTCGGGAGTTTGGTTAGGCAAACTAAAATTAAAATTCCCACGTCCTGCACCACCAGATCCATTATGACAGCTACCGCAATGGACGTGTAAGTAGTTACTCGCATGGGCTTTTTGGCTTTTATTATATCCATCCAAGGAATTGAAGTTTCCATTAGGTACTTTATCTAATAGGCCTCTATTGAAAAAATCAGTCCATTGTTGTTTACCTGTAGAATTCACATTAAATGTTTGTAGGGTTGTGAGGGCCAACGGTCCTTCTGTTTGGGTGCTATGACATGTAATGCAGTCAGCTGATGAAGGGTATTGGTAGGTTAGGTTAATGGTTTTTCCTGCAAGTTCCACTTTTAGATTTTTTGTGGCTCTCGTAGTAAGAAGTATTGCTTCTGTTTGATCATCATTCCATTGGTAAGAGTAGCCTTTAAAACCACTCGTTTTTTTTATGAAAAATCTCGTTTCTACAATTTGCTTTTTCGATGTTCCGTCTTTTTGAAAGACATTGAAAAAAAAGTTTTTTATGAGAGTGGTGCCTAAAGGGTAATTCCATGTGCCATCTTGCCCAATAGACGCTTTTTGGTTTCCTTGTAGAAGGACGTATCGGTCTTTTATGGCACCGTCACTCCAAAGTGGAGCATTAACATTTATTTTTATAGCGTTCGAAACAGGTTTTTCGGGATCCATGTTTGCGAAACAGCCTGTGCTACTGAGTTTAGTTGGCATTGGTTTGATGTTAGTGATTGTTTTTGCTGGTTCTATGCTATAGATATTTCCATTAAATCCTATGACATAAAGTTCACCTTTTGAGTCTTGAGCAAAAGAGACAACTTGTAAATTTGCAGCACTGTATATTTCTTTATGACTTTTTACTTGTCCACCTACATAATTGAGAGCCCAAATTTTACCGCTAACATAATCTCCAAAAATGTAGTGACCGTATAGACCGGGAATCTTGCTACCCCTATAAACAAAACCACCTGTGGCAGATCTACCTTCAGAGTGTTTGTATTGGAACACAGGCAAGATAAGACCTTGTTGATTGCAATTTACAGAAGGCATATGACAGCTCTTGCCCTCCATGATTCTCCAGCCATAGTTTCCTTTGTATTGGAGGATGTTCACTTCTTCTTGTAAGTTTTGTCCAACATCGGCAGTCCATAGCTGTTTTGTGAGTGAATCAAAGCTAAACCTCCAAGGGTTTCTAAGCCCGTAGGCGTATATTTGTGGAATAGCAAGGCTGCTACTAAAACTACTTGTTTTTGGGAAGCTTGGGTTGCCTTTTGCATTTGTCGCAAAGACACTTGTCGTAAATGGTTTATCGACATTGACTCTTAGCATTTTGCCAAGTGGTGATGCTAGGTTCTGACTATGGTTTTCAGGGTCTTTGCCGCTTCCGCCATCGCCAACAGAAATATAAAGCAGGCCATCAGGGCCAAACTTCATATCTCCGCCATTGTGATTGGTATAGGGTTGATCAAACTCCATGATGGATTTTTCTGAATTTAGATCTGGCATGCCGTTTTGCATGATTCGCATTTCAACGATTTTTGTACGGTGTGTTTCTGGGAATCTACTGGTTTGAATTGTGTAGTTTAGGTAAAACTTTGGTGTTTTTGGAAATTGAGGGTGAAGTGCAAAACCTAAAAGTCCGGTTTCGTTCGCACTTTGGCTCACTTTTGATCTGTAATCCAACCATGGTTTGAAAGGGCTCTTTAAATCTTTTCTCGTAATAATCAAACCACGTTGTTGAACAATAAAATGCTCAGTTGAGTTTGGTTTAAATACCATCTGGACTGGGCGACTTAAATTTCTGACTATCTGTCTTAATGTGACACCAGAGTTTTCTCTTGGGTCAAACTCGCACTTTTGCGAAAAACCGATATTCGAAAAAAGCATAGTTATGAATATAAAAAATATTGTCCCGTTACTCATAAATTTTCCTCTCGAAGTATTGCTTCATTAAATAGCATTTGAATTGAAAGTATGCCAGTACATTGTTCTTTTATTTTTGATTTTACCGTTCTCTATCATGCTTTTGAGGCCTAAAATAACCTTAGATGTATAAGTAGTATCAAGTAATACGTTTTCGTAATATTTCATGAATTCACTCATTTCCAAAGCTTGTTGGTTTTTGCGGACATACTGAACTTTATGCTGATCAGGGTCCATAAGTTTAATCTCTTCAAATGATGCCTTCGTTTTTGTTTGAAGCATGGAAAGTGTTTTTTGAATCAGTCTATATATATTCAACTTGTTTGCCATGATTGGATCAACGCATCGAATACCAATAATTTTTGTTTTGAGTCCCAATAATTTTGCACCACAATGAAGACCTGCAATGGTTCCACAAGTTCCAACACCAACAATAATTTGCTCAGGCATTCGACCTTTCATCTGTTCGGCCATTTCAAGAAAAGCTCCTACATGACCAAGGACCCCCAAGGTACAAGACCCACCTGTAGGGACTCTGTATGTATCTTTTTCAAGGTTAGAGGCTAAAATACTTTTCATATACCCTACGGATGCATCTATGTATGGGTGCATATACGAGTGCTTTGTAATAGAAGCTCCGGAATCAATTGAAAAACGATTATGAGATAAAATTTGTTCTGTTTCTGTTGGGCAAAATTGTTCGACTTGGACATTAAAACCATTTTTGGAACCATGATAGGCAAGTGCTGCGATAAAATTTGATCCTTTTGGTGCAGCAGTGATGAGCTTGCGAATATTCTTGTTTTTTGCTTCTCCTAAAATGTATTCAAGGTTTCGAACTTTATTTCCGCCGTAACCTGTCGAGGTTAGGTCTTCTCTTTTGATCCATAATTCTGAAACCCCTAATTTTTTACCAAGATATTCCAATTTATGAACTGGAGTTGGTTTTTGAATCAGTGATATTTTTGGTGTTTCTATAAAACGATTAAAATGGTCATTTTTTTGGTTCATTTGTATGGTTTGCATATAAAACTCCTTATCCACCCTCACGTCAGAACATAACTTTTTCTAAATATTCTGAAAATTAAAATAATAAGTTTTAAATTGATCAAAAAATTTGAAGATAAGATGTGAGACGAAAAGGAAGAAAACGGATGAAAACTTACATTTAGTTTTCTTAGATAACCCTTATTTTGCCTCATAATCTCGTTTTAAAAACAGAAATTATGGAAAAAAATGCCATGTTTTTTAGTGTGTTACAGATAAATAAGATATACCTTTAGCTTATCTAAAGAGTTGGAGATAAAGTTCCGATAATTCAAAGTATGAGTATATTACAACAAAAAGAATCAGGTTTGTCTCTAATAGAGCTAATGATTGTTGTTTCTATTATTAGTATTTTAGCTGCTTCAGCGACACAGCAATATAATTTATATACGCTTAAAACAAAGTGCAACCTTTCGGCTCTTGTTGGTGATCTTAATGGTAATTATATGTACGAAGGGACTGAAATAACACATTTTCTTAATGCACTAGCTGTTGATTTTGATGAAGAAGATGTTATTTCAAGAAGAAAATCTGAATGGTCTGATTTCAATCGTGATCAAATTATAGATGATAAGGACCTTATTATTTTTACTAGAGCTTTTTTAAATTTTCAAAGTAATAAGTGTTTAGATAATGGTTTTAAATCTCATTATCATTCAGATTTAGGCAGTGTGAGTCGGTACCAGATACCTGATTACACAGAATAGTTATATTCCAGTATTGTTATAAACCCTGGCTCTTTGTTGTCAGGTATTCCCCTAGTAGGAAGGTCCGGCTATTGATTAATGTATTATCAGTAGGTTATATGAAAATACTACAAATTTTCTTTTAAAAAGAGCTTTCAATTACCGTTGTTTTGATGTAGAAGTTTTAAGCATGAGATCTTTGCGAAAGGGCTTTTGTGTACTTCCAACCATACGTTTTAATATTTACCTTTATTGTAACAACGTTCGCTCATGGAAACTCCAATCAAAACAACCCTGTTAATGGTTCACAATGTTTTGTCAATTTCGATTCTAATCAACCGGCTCTTGACCCGAGCCTAAAGTGGTTATTTAACACCTCTAATTCACGTAAACGTCAAATATTAGATTCCTTGATTCATCGCCATAACATTAGTTGGGAAGGGGAAGATCTAGAAGAGATAGATGCTGATGATATTAGTGTTGTCGTTCATAAAGCTTCGCGTTTTCATGAAGATGGAAAGCGTGTCATTGTAGAAGATTCTGCTTTGTATGTAGATGGTGTTGATATTGGAACAAATATTAGATGGATGGCATCAGAACTTTCAAAGTATATTGGGCGGAAAGCAGTTTGGGTTTCGTTACTTGCTTATAGAGATGGCGATGTTGTGAAAGTTTTTCGCGGTGAGACCGCAGGCATGATAGTTGAGAAAAGTGCTAACATCGGTGGCATAGAAGATCACTTCAAACCAGATTCAAGCTCTAGTAATGGTGTTTCTCCTAGTCTTCAATCAATGAGAGAATTGCTTTTAGGTCATGTGCATGTTACGCGAAAACCAATTACTGATTGGTCTGGGAAGTGGCAAAAATCACTGTAAGTCTAAGGAATATGTTGAGGTTCAGGCTTTAGTTTTATTTTATATTTTTCATGAATTGTTTGTTGAATGGCCTCAGCAAGTTCAAGAACTTCTTTTGTGCTTCCGCCTCTATTAATGATTGCCAAACTATGCTTCTCGGATAACCCAACCCCACGGTATTGATGTCCTCTTTTAAAACCAGCTTGTTCAATGAGCCATGCAGCAGAAATTTTGATTCCGTTATCTACAGAAAAATAGGGAATGTCCTCTTTTTTTGCACTTAATTGCTCACACATATAGTCAAAAGATTCCTTTGAAACAACCGGGTTTAAAAAGAATGATCCAAGCGATCTACTGTTTTTATCTTTTGGGTTGTAAATCATAGATTTTGATTTGCGTATTTCAAGTACGGTATTTCTAACAGCTGTCAGTTGTTCTTTTCCAGCGGCTTGTTGTTTGTAACGGTGATTGGACTTTGCTCGCTTTAGTAAATCTGTATATTTCATGAGAGGTTCACCAAAAAGTTCTAACTCAAAGCTAACACTCCAAATGATTTCTGTGAGGTTTATGCTTTTTTTAAAGCGAGAGTTTCTGTAGCTGAAACTACAATCAGAGTTGCTAAGTTTTTTAAAATTTTTAGACTCTAGGTCGTACACCTCTACTTCAGTGATAGTTTTAGAGACGTCTTGACCATATGCTCCAATATTTTGGATAGGGGATGCCCCGACTTTTCCGGGAATTCCTGACAAGCACTCAGTTCCAGCTAGGTCTTGAGAAATTGCCCAGGACACAAATTCATCCCATTCGTAACCGGCGTCAACCCTGACTTGCCAGTGAGTATCGTTTTTTGAGGTGATTTCTAAATCTTGGTTTATTAACCTAATCAATGCACCTCGGTAGCCATGATCAGAAAACAACAAGTTGCTAAACCCACCAACGATTCGAAATTCAATACTTTGTTCTGTGCACCAATCAATTGCTTTTTGCAGTTCAACCTTGGATTCTACATCAAAAAAATAATCTGCTTTTCCACCAAGTCCAATAGTTGAAAATTTTGAAATTAAAACGTCTTTCTTAGGTTGCATCAAAGCACTTTCTATAAAAATTAAGTCCAATTCCACAGGCAACGGCTACATTGAGTGAGTTTTTTTGTCCGTAGCTTGGGATTCGCAATGTTTTGCTTATATCAAGAACCGCTTGATCAAGCCCCATGCGTTCGTTACCAAATAACATGAGAGTCTTTGCTTGAAAAGCGTAGTCATAAAGAGAGGGGGCTGTTTTTACGGTTTCAATGGAGGTTATTTCATAGCCATCCTCTTGAAAGTTCTCTAAGGATTCCATAAGATCGCTTTTGCATTCGATATCTATGTAATCCTCTGTTCCCATAGAGGTTTTTTTTATTTTATCAAGGTCGATATCTGCCGTGTAGCCAGAAAGAATAAACCTTTTTACGCCAGTGTGTTCGCAGCTTCGAATCATACTGCCAAGGTTATGGGCAGAACGTATGTTGTGTGCCACCACTATAAGAGGGCATGGCTGGCATGAAGAGTCGTCATGGGCGTCGTGTTGGTAGCCGTCACGGCCCTTAATACTATCTGCGTGTATTCTTTGAAGGGCAATTTCGAAAGGTTTCAATTGCTCGGCACTTAGGTCTTTATGGATTCTAGTTTTCCAACTTTTTAACTCAGCAATGTCTGAAAATTCGCAAAGTCTTATAAACCCTGAGAGCAAATGATTTTGGTCTTTCGTGTTCCAGTTTTTTTTAAGTTTTTGAAACTCATTTAAAAGTTTAGTAGCTAATGATTTTTCATGGTCTGATTCATTCACCAGGCTTTCCTGCTTCAATAATTTTTTCTAATGTTTCTTGGTCTATTCTGGTGGCTAAGTGTGAAAAAGTTGGTATTTCCAATGTAGGGTCTAGGGTTGTTTGAACGCTATCCCAGCTAAACTCTTCACTGAGTAATGCTTCAACTTTTTTTGCAAATTCAGGAATCACAGGTTTTAAGTATATTGCAAGTACCCTGAACCAGTGGATCGTTAAACTAAGAGATTGTCTTGTGGCTTCAGGGTCAGTTTTAATGAGTTTCCAAGGTGCTGTTTCATCAAAATACTTATTGGCGTCTTCAGCAACTTCACGTATTGCAACCATTGCCTTTGAAAACTCGCAGTTTTGGTAATATGCAGAGATTTCTTGAGAGCGTGATGTAGCTCTTTCTAAAAGTTTCAGGGAATCCCCATCTAATGGAGCAAGTTTTCCGTCGAGTTTCTTTTGTAGCATTTGAAAACCACGTGATCCAATATTTGTAATCTTACCGATAAGATCAGAGTTCACTCGGTTCACAAAATCTTCAAGGCTAAAATCAAAATCATCCACCGTCGCAGATAATTTACAAGCAAGGTAATACCTAAGATAAGTCGGTTCCATAAACTTGAGGTAGTCTTTGATCAGTATGAAGGTGCCTTTTGATTTGGACATTTTTGCACCATTTACAGTAAGAAAACCATGAACATGGACTTCTTCAGGAGTGTTTTTGTCTGCTTGTTTGAGTAACGCAGGCCAAAAAAGACAGTGAAAAGCGATGATGTCTTTTCCAATGAAATGGTGAATCTCACTATCTTGCCAAAGTTTATCAAAGTCTTTGTTGTTTTTTTTACACCAGTCTTGAGCAGAACTCATATAGCCAATAGGTGCGTCTAACCAAACATAAAAATACTTGCCAGGATGATCTGGGATTTCAAAGCCAAAGTAGGGCTCATCTCTTGAAATACACCAGTCTTGGAGTGATTCTTTTAACCATTCATCTAGTTTTTGAGACACCGCCTTTTGAGTATGAGCGGGGACCCATTTTTGAAGAAAGTCTTGGTGGTCTGAAAGTTTAAAGTATAGGTGTTCTGTTGGTTTAAGGATTGGTGTATTCTTGCAAAGGCTGCACTTTGGCTCAAGAAGGTCTTTAGGCTCGTATGTCTTTGAGCATTTTTCACATTGATCGCCATATTGTTCAGGCGTTTTACAGGCAGGGCATGTTCCACCAATAAAGCGGTCTGGTAAAAACATTTGATCATGCTCACAGTAAAACTGTTCTATTTCTTTTTTTTCAAAGCTGTCTTTGGACTGTAGATATTTAAAAATATCGTAAGTGATAGCTTTGTTGCTTTCTGAGTGCGTTGATCCATAGTTGTCAAAGCAAGTGCCGTAATCGTTTGAGTCTCTTTTGTGGTCTTCCAGAACTTTTGCAATCAGTTCTTCTGGTTGGACGCCTTGAGATTTTGCTTTGAGCATAATGGGCGTTCCATGGGTGTCATCTGCTGAAAAAAAATAGCACTCTCTTCCAGACATTCTTTGAAAGCGAACCCAGATATCTGCTTGAGTATGTTCTACAATATGCCCAATATGAAGATCACCGTTGGCGTAAGGTAGGGCAGTTGTAACGAGAAGGGGTTTTTGAGTCATGGTCTACTTTCATTTGCATCTGTTGCTTAGCTTTATAGGATAATTTTGTATGATTGGCGAATCAAGCATCGAATTGATGTGAGTTACAATAAACCAAGTATGATTAATTCTAAGACATTTCTCCATTCGCAGTTCACCCGAGGTGTAAGTTTGTGATACCAATGAGCAAACAACGATTCTCTATATAGAAGGTGAATAAATGAACATAGCATCTTTGTTGCAAGTTTCCGGTGAAAGCATCGGCGAAGCCATCCCTAGGGCGCTCACTTCTTACCAAGACTCAGGTGGTTTGTTAGAAATTCTTGCAGGAAGAATCGAAGCTGAACCTTTTAACTTAGTTACAGCTATTATATTTGTTTGTGCCATTGTTCATACATTTTTTGCTGGTTTCTTCAGAAAAATTGGGCATGACATTCAAGAAAAACACGTCAAAAAACTTATAGAAGATGGCTCCATTGGAAAAGAAAACCAAGATGTATCTTTTTGGGGACGTATATTCCACTTTCTTGGAGAAGTAGAGGCAATTTTTGGGATCTGGGTGATTGCTCTTATTGTGGCAATCTGTGTTCGTTATGATTGGCATACTGCCGTCGAGTATCTTTCTCATAAAGTTGTTTATACTGAAGCATTATTTGTTGTGGTGATCATGGCGATTGCTTCGACGAGACCTATTTTAAATCTAGCGGAAAATAGCTTGCGTATCCTAGCATCTCTGGGTGGTCAAAAGCCGTCTGCTTGGTGGTTGTCTATTTTGATTGTAGCCCCTTTACTTGGGAGTTTTATCACTGAGCCTGCAGCTATAACGATTGCGGCATTATTACTTGGAAAACAGTTTTATGTTCATAAACCCTCTGTAAAGTTTAAGTATGCGACGATTGGTCTACTATTTGTCAATATTTCCGTTGGTGGAACATTTACAAATTTTGCTGCTCCTCCAGTTCTTATGGTAGCAGCTCCTTGGGAATGGACATCGGGTTTTATGGCAATTCACTTTGGTTGGAAAGCCCTCGTTGGTATTTTGATTGCAACGGGTGTTTACTACATGATGTTTATCTCGGAGTTTAAACGTATCAATACGAAGCTCAAAGAATCTAAAGAACATAAAGAACACGGTGATGAAGTCACCTCTGATGACTTAACGGACTTAGTGCCTTGGTGGGTGACCTTGGTCCATGTTTTATTTATGGGGTGGACAGTATTTAATGCTCATTATCCTGTGCTGTTTATAGGTGGCTTTTTGTTCTTTTTAGGCTTTATGCATGCGACCGAACAACATCAAAATAGATTAAAGCTTGAAAGCCCAATACTAGTTGGTTTCTTTTTGGCTGGCTTAGTAACCCATGGTGGTCTTCAAGGGTGGTGGATTGAACCAGTGCTCGGAGGATTAGGGAGTCTAGCTTTATTCACAGTTTCGACAGTTTTAACTTCTTTTAATGACAATGCCGCTATTACGTACCTGAGTACTTTGGTTCCCGGCTTATCGGATACAGCGAAGTATGCGGTTGTTGCCGGTGCGGTAACAGGTGGTGGTTTGACAGTGATTGCAAACGCTCCAAACCCTGCTGGGCAGTCGATTTTGTCGAAGTACTTCCCTAACAAGATGGTAAGTCCGATTTATCTTTTAGCGGGAGCGATGGTTCCTACATTGATTCTTTTTGGATGTTTTTGGTTTCTTTAATAACCAAATAAAATAGAAAAAAAATTCTAATTGTTAGCAATAATAGTGCCAATAAATTTACGCACGAGCACTATGGCTCTTGATGATTACAAAATAGTATTCTTTATCTTGATTTTTCATCCAAAAACCATTGAATTTTAGGCAAAAAATACCCTTCATAAGTCTGTGTATTAGTTAGTGAAGTAGTCTTTTTTGTGGGTTGTTGCAAAACTCAATTAAACTTTTCAAACCCCACTCCGAATCCAAATACAGAAGCTCTGTTTTCTATTTTTAGAGGTAAATGTATGTGGCGTAATTTAGCGATCATGATTCTCGTAGTCTCTGGACTATTATCACCATCCGGACTTATTGCATTAGATATCAAGCCCGATGAGATTAGAACCAAAACCAAAGAACGAAGTATTTCTGTTTTGCATAATCGTTTTTTTAAAAAACGTTTTCGTCCAGAGCTAGGGTTGTTTGCTGGAACTATTACAAACGAAGCCTTCTTAGATACTTTTTTGTTTGGTGTGAGAGCTTCCATTTTTGTGAGTGAGTGGTTTGGTTTAGATATACAATATGCCAGTGTGACAAACTCTGATTCTAGGGACTTTGATGCAATTCAGATGCAAGAGTTTGATGTTTTGGATGTTGAAACATCACGAGTTAAAACTGAAAGAGTAGATGTTCACCGCAATCGAGTAAGTACAATTATTGAAGGTTCAGCCGTGATGACGCCATTTTATGGCAAATTGAACTTTTTTGACTTAGCAATCATTTATACTGATATTTATGGATCTATAGGCATTGGTTCAGTCAATACTGATCAAGGTAACAAAATTGCTCCAAATTTCGGTTTTGGTATTAGGTTATACTTATATAAATTCCTTTCTTTAAGAGTAGATGTAAAAGATCGTTTTTGGAATGAAACGAATCAATTCACCGACGAAGATTTCTTAAGGCAGTCATGGTCTGTGGATGCCGGTGTGAGTGTGTTCTTCTTATGAAGTATTTCACAAATATCCATCATAAAATTCGAACGCTAACAGTATTTATTATGTTAGTATGTTTCTCTTATACGTTGTTATGTCATAGTGAACTTTCAGCATTAGATAAAGTAAAACCTGTATCTGATAATAAAAAGATAGCTAAGACAATCAAAAAATTAAAAAAGCAATATCGTCAAAGTTCATATAGTAAGAAGAAATTATGGCGTACATTAATGAAGCTGTCTTCACAGAAGTCTAATTTAGATATTGAGCAAAACTCTTTAGTGGCACTCTATACTTCAAGAATGCTTGCTGATGATAATTATCCAGTGATGGCCAGTTATTATGCGGTAGATTCTTTAAAGCTTACTTCTAGGCCCATGACGAAAGTTTATAAACCATTGTGGAAGATCTTAAGAGCAACCACAAAAAAAAGAGATATTCATAAACTTATGGATAACCTAGCGGTAGCAATCATAAAAAAGAAAATCACAAAAAACCCACCTTACTTTAAATCTGATTGGAGTTATTTTTTGGGAGTTGCCGTTGCAGCTAAAAATAAGCATAAACTCGCAGCGAATATGTATAAAAACCTTAATTTATCTTCAAGATATTACATGCCAGGTAAATACCAACAGGCTATGTCCTATGTTAGGGAAAACGATTTATCATCAGCAATTTTAGTCCTCAAGAATATATTAAGAAAATCAGCAACAAACGCTTCTCCGCTTTCTGCTCGTAAGAAAAGAATCATAAAAGATTTTTCAAATCTTGCTCTGGCAAGAATATACTACGAAAAAGGCAATTTTCAGTTATCTTACAAGTACTATAGGAAAGTCACACGAAAAAGCTCGCTTTTTTATGAGTCTCTTTTTGAACAATCTTGGGCTTTGTTTATGATGGGTCAAGCGAACCATGCACTTGGTGCTCTTTATGGAGCGACGAGCCCATTCTTTCCAGAAACAAGTAACCCAGAGATTGATATTTTGAGGTCTTCTACATATTTTTTCTTATGTGATTACGCAAATAGTAAGAATGCATTAGCGGATTTTCTAGAGAAATATGCACCGGGCATTACTGCTCTTCGTGAAGCAGTGGAAGCCAAGTCGTTTGACGCTAAGAAAGCTTACAAGCTTTTGGAGAACGTTTTGACAGGGGTGTCTTCTGAGTCTTTGAGTGCTCCGCGTGAGGTATTATTAACTATTGCGGATCAAGACGCACTAAAAATTGGGAGAGAAGAGTTCGCTGATTTTTTAGTTGAAGCAAGTCGTTTTGAGAAACGTGGTGTCTATGGGGTAAAGAAAGCTAGTAAGCAAGTTATGAACAAAATTGATGAGATATCTAAGGCTATTCAAAACTACCTAGGCAAAACTTACCTTGTTGAACTTAAAAAACTTAGTGAAGCATACGACAAGCTTTATGGCCAAGCTGATTTTTTGTTTGTGGAGCTCCTTTTGAGTGAAAAAGACAAGCTTTTAGGTAAAGAACTACACGCAAGTACAAAGATACGAAAGCTAACTAGTAAAAAACGTATCAAAGGTTGGGGTAGAGGGAATCAGTCTTGGAGTGATAAAAAACGTGAGTTTTGGTGGGATGAAATAGGTTCGCATATTTATAATGAGAAGACGAAGTGTAAGCCAAGTAAAGAAGATTCTTAAAGGAAATTACTATGATGAATTGGAGTAAAAAAATGAACAAAACAAGGCTGACATTAGCTTTATGCTTTGGCTTTGGAATGTTGATTGACTCAATCGCATTTTCAGGGTCAGTTGGTCGTGCAACGTTTGACGTTGAAGGAGCAAAAAACGCACCAACAATTGATGATTCATCCGATTTTTATAAAGAATCTGGTTCAAATGGCATAAGTCAAGCAAATCTGAAAAAAGCAGATCAAATTAGGCGTAAAACAATACGTTCTATTGACTCAATTTTAAAAAGTTCGAATGTTAGTGGGTTTCGTGAATTTGAACTTCTTTTAAGAAAAGGTGAAATTTTAATTGAGCGTCACGATTACATTCGTGACTTAGAAATACAATCGTTTACAAAGAGATATGACGCTTGGGAAAAAGCTGGTGCAAAAGGTAATGAGCCTGTAGCTAGTTATTCTAGGTCAAAATCTGAAATGCAGAAAGCTCTCGCAGAATATAGAAAGCTTGTGAGAAAATTTAGAAAAGAAAAAAGAGCAGATAAAGCTATTTACGCATTAGCAACAACCCTCGCTAGAATTGGTGATGATAGTTGTGTTCTGTATTTTAATCAATTGTTCAAAGATCACAAAAAAAGCAAACTTATTCCTGATGCATACTTAGCATTAGGTGAGTTTCACTTTGATCGTAATGAGATCAAACAAGCAGTTGCAGCATATAAAAAAGTATCAAAATATAAAAAATCTAAAGTCTATCCGTATGCGGTATATAAGCTGGGTTGGGCATACTATAATGCTCAAGGTGATACAAATGAAGCCGTCACAAAAAACTACAAACGTTCTGTTGCAGCATTTAAATTAGTTGTAAAACTAACAAGTAAGAAAAACAAACAGAAATTTGATCTTAGAAATGAAGCACTTAATGATCTTGTGATGGTATGGGCTGATGCAGAGTCAGTTGATAGTGCATGGGAGTATTTTAGTTCATTAGATGAAAAAACAAAGTTTTATGATTTTCTAGAGAGACTTGGTTGGATTTATATGGAACAAGGTAAAAACCAACAAGCAGCAAAGATTTACACTAGACTTTTGAAAGGTGCTTCGCTAAGGAAGTCAACACCGAAAATTTATAGCAGATTAGCTGAGATTTTTGATAAATTAAATAAACCAAAGAAAACGGTTGCTAGCTTACTCCTAATGAACAAGGAGTTTGTAGGCAAAACAAAATGGATAAAAAAATATAAAAACGATGATGATACAGTAAAAAACGCTCAAGATAAAACCAACCATAACTTACATAGATATGCGACGATTTATCATCAAAGAGCTATTAAGACAAAAGATGAGTCATATAAAAAATCTGCTGTAAAACTATATGGTGCATTTCTAGCTTCTTTTCCAAAAGATAGTGACAACTATGAACTTCGGTTTTATATGGCTGAACTATTATATGATTTAAAGAGGTACTCTCAAGCATCCAAAAACTATATGATGGTTGCAGAGCAAAAACCAAAAAAAGGTAAATTTTTAAAAGATGCTGCTAATAGTGGTGTTGATTCAATATTCACACTTGTTAAGTCAAAGAAGTATGCAAAGCTTCCTAAGCCGGGTGAAGCAAAAAGCGAATTTAAAATTCCAACAGAAAAAATGGCACTTGTAAATGTTATTGATCAATATATGAAAATACTACCGAAAGCCAAAGAAGGCGACCCAATGAGGTTTACAGCTGCAAGAGTGTATTTTGATCATGGTCATTATAGTGCTGCTATTGAAAGATTCAAAACAATCACAAAAGAACGACCTTTGACAGTTCAGGCAAAATCTTCAGTAAAATTTGTTCTAGGTTATTCTTCAAAAAAATCTGAGTGGACGGATGTTATCAATGACGCTGAATCATTTATGAAAAATAAAGTTCTAATGTCTCAAGAACCTGTTGGTATCTATGTTAAAAAAATGCGAAGAACTGCAATGTTTAAATCAGCAGCCAAACAAGAAAAACTTGGGAATAATGAGAAGTCTGCAGAAGAGTTTATGAAATATGCAAAAACTTTTCCTACTGACAAAAATTCTGATAAGGCTGTGTATAATGCAAGTATCAACTATAGAAAAGCTGGAAATATTTCTGCTTCATTGAGCTCTTCAAAATACTTAATTTCAAACTTTAAGAAGTCACCGTTAAGAGCAAATGCATTTGCGTCATTAGCAGAAACAAACAATGCAATTGGAGAATTTAAAACAGCGTCAATCTACTATAAAAGATTAGCTTCAGATTATCCTTCAGACAAAAGATCTGCTGACGCTCTTTATAATGCTGCAGCTTTGAATAAAGGTTTGGAAAATGAAGTAGAAGCGGTCAGGTTATTTGATGCTTATGTTAAGTCATATCCTAACTCTGATATTGCAGGAGATGCACAACTAGAGAAGGCGGCTTTGTTAGAAAAAATCAACAAATACTCAGAGTCTGCTCAGGCTTATCAATTTTATGCAAAAAATTTCATGAAAAACTCAAATCAAGTTGCATTTGCGTCTGCAAAGTCAGCAGAAATCACATATAACCATGTTGACAGAAATGCAGGTTTTAATGCTTTAAACAATGTCTATGATTTGCTCGTGCAAAATGAGAATCAAGAAGCTTATGATGCAAGAGAGATTGTTGCAAAATCTTATTTTAAAATTAATGAATTAAATTTTAAGAAGTTTAAACAGTTGGAATTTCGTGAACCATCTAAGATTGAGAAGCAAGCAGCAGCAAAACAAAAAGCATTGCAATCTGTTGCCAAAAACTATGAAAAGATTGTTGCTGTAAGAAATGCGGAATACGCGATAGCTTCATTATATCGTTTAGGTGAAATGCATGATAATTTTGCTGAAACTTTGTTCAAGGCTTTGCCGCCAGAAGGAAGTACTGCTGCGGTAAATAAATTTAAAAGTGACCTAGAAAAAGTAGCGTTTCCGTTGCAAGATCAAGCAAAAGATTACTATATGCAAGCGTATAAAGGCACTAAAGACCTTGAGACGTTCTCTAAGTGGAGTATGAAAATTCATGAGAAAATGACAAGTATTGATAGTAAAAAACACCCTAAAATAGACTTAAAAACAGGGTCGCCAGTATACTTATCTCATACATTGAAAATCAGAAAATTAACATCAGAATTAGCCCATTAATGGAGTTTGAAAAAATGTTTCAAAAATTAAATTATTTTGTATTAACCTTTGTGCTCACGGCAGTTTCTTGTCAAACAACAAACTCAAAGATATCACGTGTTGATCGTGATCGTGGCCAAGTTACGCTTTATTCCACGAAAGCTTCACCTACAGCAATGCCAAGTCCTAAATCAAACAAAAGCATCAAGAATACAATCACTGCGTTGAAACAAGAAATTAAAAAAAATCCAAAAAACAAAGAATCTTTTTTGGATTTGGCAAAATTACACTTGGTAAGAGAAGAGTTTAAATCGGCAAAGAAATATGCAAGTAAAGCCCTTGAGCAAGATCTTAAAGGTGTTGAAGCAAAAAAAATATTAGCTAAAGTAGCGTATAGAAATAAAAACTATAATCTGGCCTCAATTATTATCAATAATATTGGTGGAGTTAATTCTAAAGATAGTGAAATTATTAATTTAATGGCACTTTTGGCTGTTCAAAAATCAAAGACGAGTCAAGCTAAAGCACTATTTAATAAAGCAATTGAACTAAACTCACGTGACTTAGCGGCTAGAATGAATTTAGGAATTCTATTGATGAATCATCATCAAGTAAGACAGGCCGGTATAGAGTTTGAAAGAGTGTTAAGGATTTTTCCAGAAAATTTAGATGCAATCATGTATTCAGCTATTGTCGATACAGCAGCTGGTGCTTATGAAAAAGCAGAAAATAAATTTGATAAAGTATTAGATGAAAGTCCCAAGAACCCTGTTGCTCTATACAATTCAGCAGTAATGTATAATCGAATGGATAAAAGAGATAAAGCACTTGTAAACCTACGTAAATTTCTTAAAACACCTATGGCAAAAAGATCTTCTGTTGACAGTGTTTTTGCTTTGATTGATGAAATTAAAGACGCAAAAGCAAGAAAAGGAAAATCTCCTATTACAGATGAAGAAGTTCAGGCGTTGGCAAAAGATATTGAAGATGAAAGCCCTGAAGATGAAATACTAGGTGAATCAGATGTAGAAATTCAACAAGCAAGCCCTGAAGAAGGTGAAATTCAAGACTTGGAAAGTGAGATTTTTGATGCACATTAAATGGGTTCTACTAGCATTATTTTGTTTTTCATCTCCTTTAGTTTCTCAAGCAGATGAGTCTAAAAGTGAATTAGAAAATGAATTAGGTCTTGATGATCTCTCAGAAAACGAAACAACTGAAGAAAAACAGTCCGAGACAAAAACTGAAGATTCGAATTCTGAAAACAACAAATCCGCAGATTCAAATCAAGTTAAAAAAACTAGTAATAAGCCTGCAAAAAAATCTAAAACTATTTCACGTGATACAACAAAAGTAGACTTTGATGCAGCAGCCATTGAAGGTGAAAGAAAAGTTCCTCAAAACATGTTTTTAAATGGGCAGATTAAACAAGATTTTAATCAATTAATCCATTTAAGACGAAACTTTAGAAATGAACTGAGAAACTCTGGTGCAGCCGTTCGAGCTCTTGTAAAATAAACGTTCATAAATTCTACATCACTTGTCTGAAAATAATTAGAGTAGTCTACTTTTGGTTTTGCCGGTGTCATTTTGACACCGATCTTACTTAAAATGGCGGCGTAAACATTAAGCAGTGCAACAGATAATCAAAGATCCTTTAAATCATTTATAGCTGTCATTCAAAAATGAGTTTTTGTCTAATTTAAACATAATCACTATAAAAACAGAGTTTTTTTTCATATATGTTGCCTGTAAATAAAAAAAAATCTCATTTAATCTTTGCGTCAATTTAGTGTTTTTTAATCGAATAATACTCGATAAGACAGTTTGGCATGTCGCTTGAAGTACTCCTTTCTGAAGAACTTGCTCATTGTGATTTCTGAAAGGAGGTTAAAGTTTTTAATTTCAAAAAGTAAAGTTATCTTCAATTTATTAAAAATTTAATTAGTACTTAATAATATAAGTAACTCAAGGAGAATCATATGAAAAAAGAGAACATTAATCCAGTAAGTCATTCTGAAAATAACATGCAATTTCCAACTAGTCCTTCGGTATCTATTTCTGCGAAACAACAGCAGGAAATCGAAGAAATTCTAAAGGTTAAGTAATCATAGTGGGCGTAAGCCCACTGCTTTATTTATTTAAGAGGTTTTTTATTTTATACTCAAACCAACAAATATCTATACAAAAGAAAAAGAGCCGAGGTTTTGACTCATGTTGGCATACTTCTAACGTATTTACTGGTGATTATTGGGATGAATTTGGTCTGCTTTTAGCTCAAAAACCAAGTGCTGATAAATTGAAAGTTTTGGTTTTGGGTGCGGGTAAAGGGGCTTGTGTTCGACCAATTTTAGCTAGTCATTCATCTTGTAAAATAACACTTGTAGATACAGATAAAAAATCTTTGCTAGAAACAAAGAAAATTTTTGAAGATTACTTTCCAGATATTCAATGTCTAGAGTTTGTTCACAATGACGCTGAAGCATTCCTTGAATCTTGTCGTTCTGAATATGATCTTATATGGGTAGATTTGTATACAAATACTGGGTACGCCCCGTGTATGAATCACCAAAAATTCTATTCCAAACTTAATGATGTATTAAGTTTTAATGGGTCTGTCGCAGTTAATTGTTTTACTACAGCCTCACCGCTATCAATCGAACAGCTTGGAGTAGCAGAAAGTTTTGTGGCATCTAAACTACAAACAATAACGAATGAAGTTTCCTATATACCCTATCGTCGTAATATGACTATGATAGCTTCAAGAAAAAATCGACAATTTAGATTGATGAACATTGATCATTTAAAAATAAAAGATCAACTTGTTTTAAATATTCAAAAACATCGAATAAAATATAAAAAAAATGTTTTGATAAGTAAGGTAAGAGATAGTCTTCCTGATTTTGAAGGAGTTGATAAAGAGTTTGCATCTCGTTGGAATAATTCAGGTATGTTGAACAATAATTATTTGCATTCTGTCTTAAAAAATGAATCTATTAATGAGAATGATTTATCTGAGATCACATCATCGTCAAAAAATGCTTTGTCTTTCTTGTCGGTGGTTATAGGCGGTATGAATCATAAATATTTAGATGAGATTTTTCTAAAATGGTCCTTTGATAGAATTTTAAAGTTTTCTGTGTTTTCAAAAACAGAGCTCGATTATTTTTTGACTCAATTTGTTTCTGTTGTTGTTAGAAGTGAAATAGATCATGAAAGAATTGAATTTTTAAATAATAAAATTAATATTCTGGAGATAGTATGAATTCAGAAAAAATGTTCATTCAAATAGATGATTTTTATAAGGAGCCTCACCTTGTCAGGAATCTCTCTTTGAATACTGAGTACCATGAACAAGGTGCTTTAAGTGATAATGTCGCAGGTATAGAAAGCGAGATAAGTGCGTACAGTCAATCAGTTATTGAAAGGTTTCAAATGCTTGTAGGGCAACGTATTGATTGCAGACCTAAGAATAATGCTTTTGGTAGGTTTAGAATTATGTGTGAAGAAGATAAGAGAAGAACTCAAGTACATACCGATAATACGGATTACACAGCAGTCATATATTTATCTTTAAACAAACACTCTAAGGGTGGGACTTGTTTTTATCGGCATAAAGAAACGGGTCTTGATCATTACCCTAATAGAAGTGAACTATCAGATCTTGGTCTCACAAAACAAGAGTTTGATACAAACATAGTTTTAAGAGACTCATTAATTGAAGATGCTTGGGAAGTTATAGACTATTGTGAAATGAAGTTTAACCGGTGTCTCATTCTTAAAGGGAAAAAATATTTCCATGGTTCTAATTGTTTCTTTGGTTCAAATAAAGAAAATGCTCGTATTACTCAAAACTTCTTTTTTAATGCTTTAAGTGAGAAAACATATGTCTGAATTATATATTATTGATGATTTTTACCAAAACCCAGATCAGGTCAGAAATTTTGCTTTGAGTTTAAATTATGAAAATAAATCTACTCCTAACTATCCTGGCTTTCAGTCTGAAATTCCTTGTTTATCAGAATCAGTGATTCAAAAATTTGAAAAAATAGTAGGTGCAAAAATAGACTTAGAATCATCACGTGATAAAATGGGTTACTTTCGTTATATCCTCGAAGGCGGCTCTTCAAGGCTCAAAGTGCATACTGACATGACTGACTGGACGGTTGTTGTTTACTTAGCATCTACGTTTCCAAATACAAAAAAAGTTGGTACAAACCTTTATCAGCATAAAAGAACTGGTTTATATGGCCCTCCAAGCGGGGAAGGGATGAAGGTGTTGGGCTACAATGATTTAAAAGATTTCGAAGAAAAGGTCGTTGTTCCAGATACATTGGATGATCAAGCTTGGGATGTAGTAAAAACTGTACCGTTTAAGTATAATCGCTGTGTGGTTTTTAAAGCTAGTAAATTATTTCATTCTCATGCAAACGGTTTTGGTTTTGAGGCTCAAGATGGTCGACTAACACAGAACTTCTTTTTTAATACACAGGTCTTTAATGTATAGAGAAACTTTATTTTATATTGCTGGAGCTGCTTCTGCACTCGGTAGTTGGATGACATTTTTAGCGGTAGCACTTTTTGTCAACGAAAAGTTTGGTGCAGATAAGGTAGCTTATGCATTTTTAATTTCTAGCATGCCTGCTTTACTGCTTTCTAGAAGTGCTGTTAATGCTATTCCAATAAGACATCAAAAAAAATCATATTTAATAAGTTTGTTTCTTATGGCAGTAAATGTATTGTTGTTGATTCGAGCTGATAGCCTCTGGAATGTATATTTCTACTTACTTGTTGCAAGCTGCATTTCTGCTTTTGCAAAGCCATTGTTAGATACTCTCATTGCTGAATCATTTGAGAAAGCTGAATTAGATAGGGTTTTAACGAAGGCAGGTAGTTTGTCTGCAAGTATTTTGTGTATTGCTCCGCCTATTGGAGCTAGCTTAGCGACTAGTTTAGGTTATTCATTTGTATATGTTGTAGATGCTGTTACATTTTGCATAGCTGCCATACTATTTCTATTCGTGTTTAAAGGGACCAAACAAGATCTTACTACAAAAAATCACGAATCTGATATTATTAAAAAGCAATTTTACTCTATGAAAGAAATATCTTATCCTTCTAGTCTGCGTAAAAGTTTATTTTTTTGGTATTCAGTACTAGTTTTAGGGGCTTTGATTAATGCAGGTGAATTTGGGCTTTTTAATTTAGCTTCTTATACAAAGTCGCAAATTGGATATGTTGTTGGTGCTTGGGGTGTAGGTGGTCTTGTTGCTTTTTTAACTGCAGGTTTTCAAGTTAAAACATACATTAATAAATTATTTATCCTTTACGGGGTGTTGCTTGGGATGTTTTATCAATTTCCACAATTCTGGTTTAGTTGCTTTGTATTTGCAATCTCTGGTTTGTTATCGGCGAAAATTGGTGGAAACATGCGGGCGATTATTCAATCGCGTATCCCACAAGATATAAGATCTCTAGAAGTATGGGGTCTTGTGAACTCTAGGCTTAGTCTTATTAATATGTTGGTTTATTCCAGTGTTGGTTTTTTAATTCCTTACTGGGGTGTTCAATGGATTACTTTGCCACTTTTGCTGGTTGCCATCTTAACTCCATTATTTTTCTGGATGAAATTTGATCAGAACCATATATGATTCATTAATCGATTTTTACCCACATTGGTTGTTCGCCTTTAATGTCAATAGCACCACCATTTTTAATAAAACAAACCCACGTTTAAAACCTTGATCACTAAAATCAAGAGTGTCATAAAAAAGATGGCGACAAGTATATTGCTCATGTCGCACAAGCTGTTGACCTTAAAACAGGTAAACCAAAAGCAGGCGGTCACATGCTCACTCCAAAAGATATATGGGCCGGAATGGAGCCAGTCTTTGGAATGCCTATGGAGCGGCATTTTGACGCTACTGCTAAGCCCATCAAGTTCTTGTAAAAGGTTGAATTTACACTTTTAAAATAAATTTAGACATGCTTCAATAATATTGATAATCATTCTCAATGGCTTAGGCAGCACCTAGGCTTGTTTGAGATAGAAAGGAAATGCATGTCTCTCACACTTGCTAATGCAAAAAAACAGAAAACTTACCAAGTGAGTAGTTACTCTGCCGACTCCGAAAGTACTCAAAGACAATTTGAGTGTTTGGGTTTTGTGAAAGGCGAAGAAGTATCTTTATATCAAACCTCTTCATTTGGTGGCCCTCTTGCCATCAACGTTCGAGGTAGTGTCATTGCAATGCGTTTATCAGATGCTGAGCAAATTTTTGTGAAGGAATTATCATGAGTTCATCTGTTCTTTTAATTGGACAACCAAATTGTGGGAAAACCACTTTATTTAATACGCTGACAGGATCTCTTCAAAAAACTGGTAACTATCCTGGTGTAACCGTCGAAAGAAAACGCGGAACCTTGCTGCTTGATGAGCGTAAGGTTGAAGTCGTTGATTTGCCCGGGATATATGGTTTAGAGCCTAACTCAATAGACGAGAAAATCTCTGTAGAGCGTCTCAAAGAAAATAATATTGATACTATATTAGCTGTTGTTGATACGACTCAACTTAAAAGAAGCCTTGGTTTTATATTAGAGTTAGGTGCTATCAATAAGCCAATTGTAGTTGCTCTAAATATGTCAGATATTGCAGAGTCTAGATCCATCAAAGTAGACCATGAAGCACTTCAAAAAAAGCTTGGTGTTCCAGTTGTTCCGGTGGTTGCTACAAAAAAAAACTCATTAGAAAGCCTAAAAAAAGTCATTAGTTTTTATGATCAGAACCCTACAAAACCACAACAGATTAAAGCTTTTGATACAGTAAAAGAACGTCTTGATTATGTAGATGAGGTTTTATCAGAAGTCGTGTCGGCACCGACAGATGGTGATAGAATTTCACGGAAGTTAGACGCTATTCTATTACACCCTATATTTGGAACGCTGATATTTGCTGCGATTTTATTAGTGGTGTTTCAGTCAATATTTACTTTCTCTTCCATTCCTATGGATTTTATCGAAGGCTCTATTGAAAGCTTGGGAGCGTTTGTAAGTAGCGTGCTTCCTGAAGGGCTTTTTCAGAGTTTCATTGTAGATGGGCTTATTGCTGGCGTTGGTTCAGTATTGGTGTTTTTGCCGCAGATTATCATGCTCTTTTTCTTTATCTATCTAATGGAAAGCACAGGCTATATGACAAGGGCAGCTTTTTTGCTGGACCGTGGGATGTCTTTAATAGGGCTTCAAGGTAAATCGTTTGTACCGCTATTGTCATCATTCGCTTGTGCCATTCCCGGTGTGATGGCAGCTCGAACCATCAAAGACGAGCGTCAAAGATTGACGACGATTTTGATTGCTCCATTAATGGCTTGTAGTGCTAGGCTTCCCGTTTATGTTTTATTGATCGGAGCTTTTGTTCCTGCAACAACAGTGTTTGGTTTTTTGACAGCTCAAGGATTAGCCATGTTTGGTCTTTTTGCGTTTGGTGTGGTGGCTGCTATTGTCATTGCTTTTCTTTTTCGAAAAACGACACTGAAAGGAAACTCAGGGTCTTTTGTGATGGAGCTTCCTAGTTATAAAATGCCTGATTTGAGGCTCATGGCTGTTTTTCTTTGGAAAAAGAGTATGAACTTTCTCAAGAAAGCTGGCGGTTATATTTTTTGGGTGTCGGTTACTCTTTGGTTTTTGGCTACCTTTCCTCAAGCACCGACTGATTATGATCAGCCAGACATTACGTATTCTTACGCAGGGCGTATCGGTAAATTTATTGAGCCAGTTTTTGAGCCAATCGGTTTTGATTGGCGGATTTCTACTGGTCTTATTCCCGGTTTTGCTGCTCGTGAAGTCATGGTTTCTGCTTTGGCAACGGTTTACGCTCTCGATGACTCTGATGATGAAGATGTGGTTCAAAAAAGCCTCACTGAAAAAATCCAGTCAAGTTGGAGTTTGGCAACGGGGATGGCGTTGCTGGTTTGGTATATATTTTCTCCTCAATGTTTAGCCACATTTATGGTGGCAAAAAAAGAAACTGGAGGTTGGAAATGGCCGGCTGTCATGTTCTTTTATATGCTAGCTCTTGCCTACATTGGGGCGTTTATAACCTACAGGATCTTTGTCTAGGTCGTGATAAAGCAAGTTGGAAATAAAGTTTTTTGTGAGAGTATCGTCAATGCACACTCTCACGGTTTTCAATATGCAATGGCTGGATTAGCCGAATACTCAAGTAACCAATCAGATTCCTTTTGGACTTGGCGTGACTCCATGTACCGGTTAGTTTCTGAGATGAATCTCGATAAATTTGCAGAAATAAACCGAAAATTTTTAACAAAATGTCTTGAAAGTGGCTATGGTCACGTTGTTGAGTTTCATTATCTCCATCATGTGACAAATGACCCTTTAGACACTGTAAAATGTTTATATGATCTTGCTAGTGACGTAGGTATTGGCATGACAGTTGTTCCTGTTTTTTATCACTCAGGTGGTTTTGAGCAAAAGATCAAAGAGACTCAAAAACGTTTTTATTTTGAATCTCCAACAAAATTTCTAAACCACGTAGAAGCATGTTCTCATTTGATCCCAAAGTCTGGTAACCATCGTTTAGGGTATGGAGTTCATTCTTTAAGGGCTTGCCCCATAAAATGGGTCAAAGAAATAACATCTGCATTTCATCACCTTCCTTTTCATATTCATTTATCAGAGCAGGTAGCAGAAGTTAGGGAATGTGTGAAACACTACGGTAAACCTCCTACCCAACTATTTTTAGAGGAGCAGGGCGATCACCCTAATATGCATTTAGTGCATGCTACTAATGTGAGTGATGAAGAACTCCACATGATTGTCGATCAAAACGCTCACGTCGTTATATGTCCCACAACAGAAGCAAATCTTGGAGACGGTTACTTTCCTCTTAGGAAGTTTCTGCGTCTTGGTGGGAAATTTTCTATAGGTTCAGACTCCCATGTGACTGTAAACCCATGGGAGGAAATGCGTTGGCTTGATTACCAAGACCGACTTCAACACCAAGATCGTCTTGGGCTATTTGATGCAAAGCCTGAAGATTATCGCCCTGAACTGCTTTATAAGGCAGTATTAGATGGGGGTAAAGCGGCAGCGGGAGTTGCAGGCAGCTATCTAGAAGATTATTTCTTAGGCCCAATGGATTCTCATAGTGATCTTAGAGAGCATTTGGCAAAAAAAATCTATGTCAGTTGAATATAAGTGTTTAATTTTATTTAAAAAAAATAAGTATTGATTATTCAAAACATCATGTTGACACTTTAATCTACACCGGTCTATAAACCGTTTCTAGCAATAAGCTAAATAATTAAACACCCCTAAGAAATGGAGACTCTATGAAAATTTTTATATCATTTTCACTATTTATGGTGACTACAATTGCTATTATATCTTGTAGTACTCAATCAACAACAACAAGTAGTAGAACTAAAGCAACAGATAACGAAAAGCGTCATTCTTTGGAAGCTCAACTTGATGCAAATGGCGGCGTAGATGCAAAAAAAGAAACAGCACTCATTCAAGTACTAACTTCAAATATTTTAAATTCAATTACAAACCAGCGTGATGCTCACCCTAAAGCTCATGGTTGTGTCGAAAATGTTGATATTAACATTAGTCCAAACCTTGCTAAAGAGTATCAGCAAGGAATTTTTGCTACTCCAAATGCAAGATATAAAGGTGTTGTGCGGTTTTCTTCTGGGTCTTCTGATCCTAAGGTTCACGATGCAACTCCAGGTTCGCAAGGCTTGGCTCTTAAGATTTTGTTACCTGAAAATCTACAAAAGTTAATTCCTGATATTCCGGGTGAAAAATATAAACTCCCAAAGAATTATTATAAATCAGCAGATATTATCATGATTAATGCAATCGAAGAGTTCATGGTAAATGATGTTGGTTCTTATCCCGCTTTTTTTAAAGCAGTGCAAATGATAAAACCTGCAGTTGGAAAAGCAATTCAGTCTGGTGCTTCTAAAGAAGATATTGCAAAAATTCCTGGAAAAATATTTTTCAAAGAGTATATTTCAACTTTAAAACCTGATCTACAAGCACCAGTTGGTCGTTTGTTACAGGTCAGTGGATCAAGTAAAACGGACAATGTTTTAGCTGAAACATATAATAGTTGGGTTCCTTATGCTTTTGGGCCTAAAAAAGCTGTTAAATATCGTTTAACACCTTGCATTAAAGCTCAGCTGGTTCCATCAGATGCCGAAAAGAGAGATCCTAACTTTTTAGCAAACGGTCTTCAAAAAGAGTTAAGTGGTACAGGTTCATACTGTTTTGAGCTGCAAGCAATTTTTCATGAGCCTGGGATGCCTTCCATTGAAGATGCAGCTCTTCCATGGGAGTTAGAAGATGGAACGAAGCCTGAGTATAAGACATTAGCGATTGTTTCACTGCCTAAGAATTCTTTTGCAAAAAATGAAACATGTGAAGCGATGTCTTTTAACCCCTCTCACGCACTACCAAGTATGCGTGGTATAGGCGGTATTCAACGTGCTAGAAAACTTATTTATGCAGCAACTCAAAACAAAAGAAATGGTCTCTCTGAAGAGAAGTAAATCGTTATTTTTAAAAGTTTTGCCGATTCCAAGTGGAGTCGGCATTTTTTTTGTTTTTAATAAGAAAATAAAAGGATTCATTTAGAGTATTATCATAAGATCTGCCATATAATTATGATTTGGGGAGCCACCATGAAAATAATTAGTTTAATATTACAGTTTTTTGTCTTTGTTAGCTGTGTTTCGTCTTCGTATAGTGTTGGCCTTGTAAGTCCATTAGCTGTGGACAAAGAAGCAAAGTTCACAGTGTTCCTAAACGGTAAGACAAGGAAAGCAAATATTGTAGATATAGAGAAACTGAGGACCAGTTTTTGTGTTCTGGAAAACTTTAAACTAAGCAACATCAAGTTGAGTAGAGGAAGCATGTGGGAATATAAAGAAGAAAAAATCATATTTCCAAACCCTATGATTGACCGCTATCTGATCTTGTCTACGAATGATTACAGTCTGTATTGTGATTCAAGCTATTCAAAAGACCTGTTTGCAAAGCCAAGGAATGTTTTCGAAAAACACGCTTCTAGATATTTTCAGATCAGTCGTTCTGAATAATGTTATAAGTTGATGCTTTCATCAAGAAGATCAAGTGCATTTGTTAGTGCTTTGAGTAATGATCTTGGTAGCAAAACATATATGGATGAGTACTTTATGTCTTTTTGAATGCTTATTCGTACAGATTTATCATTAATCCACCCAAGTGCAGAGTTTAAATGATTCATATAGAGGTAAAAGTCGTCTTTGACCTTGGAGTTCTTAAAGCTTTGATCTTGTTTTAAAATAAAAGTGATGTCTCTTAGTTTTTTTCTAATATGATGAAGGTGGTTTGCAGAAATAGAATCTTCTTTTTTTGAAAACATTTCCCTAATAGATCTGATTAATCTGTTTATCCTATATTTGAATTGCAGTTTTTCTAAAGGTTTGAAGCGATCTAACATAAAATTATTTTGGTTTATTTTTATTAGGATGTCGGCGTAGTGTTTGGTTTTGCTTTCGTGTCTGTTAGTTAATGAGTCGTTTAATTTTCCAAGTACTCTAATAAAGTCTAAAAAGTGATTTGTTTTAAGTTTAGAGGTATTTAAAATAATGATGTTACTTCTTAGTATTTGCCCGTGTAGTCTTAAGTTTTTCAGGTTTTTTAGGTTTTTTTTATGAGCGTCGCCTGGGTTGTTACTAAGAGCATGGAGGATTGTATCAACTTGTTGTTGATTGTATGCATCGGTCCATTTTTGCCTTGATTGTTTGTATATGCTGCGTATTTGTTTTTTGTTTAATAGAAAAGATGTGGGTTTTGCTGCTTTTAAGTTTGCAAATGCAGTTTTAGATTTTTTAGGTGCTTTCATAAAATAATGATGGCAATTTTTTGACGCAAGTAAATAGCTGCTTAAAATGATTAAGCAGCTTGTCAGTGTGTTTTTTGTGAGTTTGTACATTTTTCGTTGCTTCATGTGAAACTACATTATTAAAAGACCGTAACAAGCTAAGTTACATAATAATGCACAAGACCAAACAATAGATCTAAAAATATGTTGATTGGCTAGATAAGTGATGCCATAAACAATTCGAAAACCAGTATAAAACATACATATTTTATCAAGAGTGTCTTGGTGTCCTCCTGCAACATAAGCAATGATCACTGCAGCAGCAAAAGGTGCAAACGCTTCCCATGAGTTTGCTTGTGCTGCATTAGCTCTTGCTGATAATCCAGATTGTTTTGAGAGAAATTCTCTTGGTTGAACGTTGTCTTTTAGTTTGAAGCCGCCGAACATTTTTGCAAAACCAACCCATAAAATTGGAAGTAAACCGTTAATAGCAACGCAATAAAATGCAATATTCATAGTATCTCCTTCATTAAAACCCATTACTTTGTAAAATTTTCACGAGGCACTCTGCCAGTTTAGGGTCTTCATTTGGTGCTTCTACGCGGTTGTATCCACCATAGCCAGATTTAAGAGCTAAGTCTTTATACTCAATATCCATCTCGTAAAGAGTCTCGATATGATCGCTGACAAAACTGATAGGAACTAAAACAATGGTTCGTTCTGAATCAGCAGTTTTTTCGATAACATCTTCTGTATATGGGCCAACCCATTCCACTCTACCAACCCTAGATTGAAAACCAAGTTCCCAACGGATATCAATGTTTTTGTTTTCTGAGTTTAACCACTGAATGGCACGGTTTTGAAGCTCTTGAAAGTGAGCGGTGATTTCGTAGTAGTAAGGATCACCTCGCATGACATAACGCTTTGGAAGTCCATGTGCCGAAAAGAGCACGGTGATCTTTTTGTTTGTTTGAGAAACCTCTGAAAGCTTTTTTTGGAGTAGGTGATAACTATAATCAAGGTAACTTGGGTGACACCACCATGAATAAACCCTTCGTGGGAATTGACCCGGGTTTTTACATTTTTGGCGAAAAGCCAGCTCAAACTCTCTAAAACTTGATGCGGTTGTGGAGTGGCAAAAATGCGGATAAAGGCTTACTAAGAAATTTCTAGTGCCGGGCTCAAAGCTCATGTCCTTTACTACTTCTTCAGCGTATGGCTCTGTGTAGCGGTTGACGACAAAAACTTTGGTGTTTTGATCTACTTTTTGAAGCTGAGCCTCAAGGTGGTTGGCTTGAACATCCGTGTAATGGTTGATGGGTGAGTACCCAATTTGCTCATACTGAGCATTTGCGTGTTCCCACCTTTTGGAAGATATACGCTCTGCTAAGAATCTTCTGAAAAAATCTGGAAAAGACGCACGTATAATAAATGGATCTAGAAATAATTTTTTAAGAAATGGCCGGACCTGCTCTTTTTTGGTGGGGCCCCCAAAATGACAAAGAATAACTTGGTTTTGTGCCATGAAACACCTATGCTATGAGAATCAAGGTAGGTTAGCACAATGTACGTCGATGTACACACACATCTCACACACCCCAAATTCGCACCTGATCTTCATCAGGTGATTCAGCGTGCAGTTGATGCAGGTTTAAAAGCAATTGTTGTCAATGGTCTTGAGCCTGAGTCAAATCGTCAAATTTTAGAGCTAGCCAAACAGTTTCCTGAAATTAAGCCTGCACTTGGAATATACCCTAGCCAAGGAATCGCTCATTTATGCGATAACGATAAGCTTAATCTAAAGGTTTTTGATGTAAAAGCAGAAATTGCCTTTATCAAGGAGCAAGCCAAAAACGGTCGCATTATTGCGGTTGGTGAGTGTGGTTTAGATGGTTATTGGCATGGTGTAGAAACTTTTGCTGAGCAAGAACGAGTTTTTCTAGCTTTGATGGAAATTGCCTATGACCATGATTTGCCAATTATTATCCACTCCAGAAA
This sequence comes from Oligoflexales bacterium, assembly GCA_023301465.1. Taxonomy (GTDB): domain Bacteria; phylum Bdellovibrionota_B; class Oligoflexia; order Oligoflexales; family JALZUQ01; genus JALZUQ01. The sequence continues at coordinate 26,984 of JALZUQ010000030.1, read as the reverse complement.
ACTAGAAAAACGATGCATAGAGCTATTGGATGTTCATGGTCAAAAAAGAGTCGACTTTCATTGCTACTGTGGAAAAACCAAGTTCGCCGTAGCAGCTGCCCAAAAACATGACAATTGGAAGTTTTCAATCCCTGCAAACATAAAGCGTAGTGAAAGCTTTCAGTCTATGACTAAAAAGCTTCCCATCACAAGCTTACTAACAGAAACAGATGCACCTTACCTAAGTCCTGTTCCCGGTACACGTAACGAACCAGCAAATGTCGTAGACACTGTTAAAGAGATGGCACAAATAAGAGGCATTTCCGAGGCTGAAATGGCTCAGACAATTTGGAAGAATTATTCTGATCTTTTTGGTACGTTTACCAGCAAATGATAAAGTGAGGGTAGTGTGACAGAAAGACCATTTATATCTAGTGTTTGTTCTCCATTGATGGATTTTTTAGTTCAAGTAGATGATGATTTCTTAGCAAAACACGATTTACATAAAGGCACGATGTTGCTCGCTGACGAGAAACTTCAACAAAGCGTTATGGAGTCTACCAATAATTCGAGTCCAACAAGAGAGCTTGGTGGTACGTGTTTAAATGCGATTCGTATTCTTAGTATTCTTGGAAACCAAACAAAATTCATGGGCTGTATTGGTGAAGATGAAGTAGGCAATGCAATGGCAGCGAGAATGAAAGACTTAGGAATTCAAGACCATAGTGTCAAATCATCCGACCATCATTCTGGTACTTGCTTTGTGCTTATTACCCCTGACGGTGAACGTACAATGGTTACTCACTTAGGTGCTGCCTCACAACTCAACCAAAACCAACTAAATGATGACTTCTTCAAAAAAACATCTATTTTCCATTTGTCTGGATATATGTGGACGCTTCCAAACCTCAAAGAAGCCGCTTATGCGAGCATGAAGAAAGCAAAAGAAAACGGATGTTTGGTCAGTCTTGATGTGGCTGACCCATTTGTAGTTCAGAACTTTCGTGAAGAGCTTCTGGGAGCAATCAACGACTATGCAGATATTGTTTTTGCAAATGAAGAAGAAACAAACATGTTGGTTGAAGGAACTTTAGAACAACAAGCTGCAAAGCTTAAAGACATGACAAAGATAGCAGTTTTAAAGCGTGGATCAAAAGGTGCTGTGATTATTCAAGGTGAGAAGCGGTTTGATATAGAGCCATGCAGGGTTGATGTCGTAGACACAACAGGTGCCGGTGATAGTTTTGCAGCTGGTTTTTTACATAGCTATGCAGCTGGAAAAGACTTAACTACATGCGGTAATAACGCAGCCCTTATTGCTGCAGATATTATTACCAAAGTAGGTGTGACATTAAATAATAAGGTGATACCAAAGATACAATGACACGTTATAGCTCTAATGAAGAAACACTTTCTGATTTAGCGGATCTTGATGGTTCTGCTGTCGAAAGGGAGTATAGAAAAGTGAACAAGAAACCTTTTTGGTTTTCTTTGTTAGTTGCTTTCGTCATTATTTTTATTGCTCGCTGGTCTATTATTTCCCCTTATTACGTGCCAACTGGATCCATGAATCCGACGGTTCAATCTGGAGATCGTCTCCTTGGCTATAAATTAGCGTATGGCTTGACTCTGCCTTTTCAGAAAACACCGATTTATAGTTGGGCTTATCCTGTGCGTGGAGATATTGTTATTTTTCGCAATCCACATATCCCTTCGTTGTATTATGTAAAAAGAGTTGTTGGCATTCCCGGCGATAAAGTTCAGGTGATAGGTGGTATCCTTTACTTAAATGATAAACCGGTATCTGATGAAACAGGCAAAGAAGTCATTTATCAAAAATCTTATCAGCTCAATTTTGACTCTGATAATGATGCATGGTTTGAGTGGGGTCCTATAAAAATTGACGAAGATAAAGTTTTTGTTCTAAGCGATAAACGCTCTGATACAAATGACTCTCGTTCTTTTGGTGTGATCTCTAGAAAAGATATTATTGCAAAGGCACTTTGTGTTCTTTGGAGTGACCAGCAAGTTGGTAATGGTGACAAAGAACAATCAGGGTTTAGAAAAGATCGTGTCTTGAAAGGCATCTAAGGCTTGTCCTGTTTTTGCTGTCCTTAAAAACTTATACATATCTCTAAAAAAAAGGCTCTTTAAGTATTTGTAATTACAAGTTTATTCTCTGTAGTTATATCTTGCCTCATGTGTTGCCGATAAGACCTTTGAACATCGTATATATTTAAGTTGAAGAGACGCTTTATTTTAGAGGAGAGCACATGAGATACGCTTATATTTTATTACTAGGGTTTATGATTAGTTGTGGTGAAGAACCAGCAGAGCCTACATTAGATTCTAACAGTGGTTCACCAGCAGGAATTGTAGCTGGGACTGATACCTCATCTCCTTTTGATGAAGAGCTTACACCAACAGTTGCAGATGATTCATTTGATGATGGGCTATCAACATCAACTACGTCGGATGATTTAGCAGCATCAGGTACACTTTTACCAACTGGTACAACTTCTGGTAGTTCCCTAGGTAGTGAATCAGATATTAGTATTGGGTCAGGTTCAAGTGGTGGTTTGACCATTGATACTGGAGATGGCTCAGCGTTTACAATCGGTGGTAGCTCTGGCCTTTCAGACTTAACGGGTGGTTTAGGGTCTTCGCTTGGTACTGGTGGTTTAGGATCCTCACTTGGTACTGGTGATAGGTGTGCAACAGCTGGTGCGATTATCTCGGTTGTTTGCGGTCTAATCAGTGGTGGTTTCTAAAAAATATAAACATCAACTTAATACTAAGGCCTTGCATCATGCAGGGCCTTGTTGTTTTAGCTGTAAATTTGGATATTTGAGTGTTTTCTATTAAGCTATTATCAAAACTTGTATTTGAGGAGCTTTTAATGGACTGGATATTCCCTTTATTCTTATTGACAATGATGCAGCTTATCTTTGGAATAGATAATGCTCTTTTTATTTCTATTGAGGCAAATAAACTACCCAAAGAAAAGAGAGCGTTTGCTAGAAATATTGGCGTCATCATGGCTGGAGCTGCTCGTATTATATTATTATTCGTTCTTTATTATGCGATGAAAGCAATGACTGAACCTTTTTGGGGTCTTCACCTTGATTGGATTGGCGGTGATTTGAGTTTCGAAGTGTTAGTCATGGTTGGCGGCGGTATCTTTCTATGTTTTGAAAGTGTTACTGAGATGATTCATCTAGCAAAAAAAGCTCACCTTGCACACTCAGATGGAGAAAACGAAAAGCCTGCGACAACTCGTTCAGTGATTACTCAAATTGTTATCTTAAACGTTATCTTTTCAATTGATTCTATTTTAACTGCGATTGCACTTACCGATATTCTATGGGTCATGATTGTTTCAATCTCTATATCAGTCATCGTTATGATCGCTTTGGCAGATCGCTTGTCTGCATTTTTAGAAAAATTCGAACTTTTTACTTTTACTGGTCTTCAAATATTAGCTTTAATTGGTGTTGTATTGATTGGCGAAGGACTTCATAAGGGTAATTTTGAAATTTTTGGTTGGCACGTTGTACCACTTCATTCATCATGGTTGTTTTTGTTGATGTTTCTTTTTATCTTTCAAGACTACTGCTTATTTAAGAAAAAAGACGGGAAATCAGTTCAGATTGTCGTGAAAGATTAGTTTACTTGTGAGAATGAGCGAACTTTTCGGCAGAACAATTCCAGCACTCTAGAAGGTTGCCTTCAATGCTTTCACCGCAGCGATGGCAATTCCATGGTTTATATTCTTTCTCTGGGGTGCTTTTTATTTCGGTTAAGGCTTTTTTTGCGTCTGCATAAAGTTCTTCAGTGACCCATAGCGTTGTTTTTACTGCTTTTAAAGGTATTTGACCAAAGGTTGATGCAAGGTTTGCGTCTCTCATTTCTGTTTCGTGGCCTCTTTGTTTTAAAAGGTCTTGTGTGATGTGGGCGTCATGAGTTGACTCAGCAATATATAGTTTTTTCATTTTCATTAGAAACCCTCCTTCAATATATTTTAACATGAAAAGAAAGTTTGCACTTGGTAAGTCATTTTAGTATGCTTAATTTACACACTGAAAGGAGGTTCCTATGATTGATTATATTATTACATTGACCAAGAAACCTTCGGCAATGAGATCTCTCTGATCATATTGTTTAAGGCTTCTTCGGTCTCTTAAGACTAATTCCCCAACTTATTTTTATTGATTCATCTTTTTGATCTAGTATTTGCATGATCTAAAAGATTACTAAGGAGAATAGCATGATACGTGCAAAGGCGTTAAACCGTCTAAAACGATTACATTGGAGACGAATGTTCTCATTCGTAAGTTTCTATAGGAGTACACCTAAGAAATTTGCAAGTGAGCAAGAACGTCTAGAGTACCAACATCATAGACAACACCAAAAAGCAGAGGCTTCTATGAGGCATCGTCCATTCTAATACAAGGTAGGGACATATGTTTGATTGTCTAAAAACAAGAGCCTGTTACAGTTTAATTTGTAACAGGCTCTATGATATAGGTATGAATGGGAGCTAAAGACTTATAAGTCAACAGCTTTGTTATTGATTTCAAAAGAGATACCACGCTCTTTTAATTTTAGTCCGTCCGTGACAGGAATCGCTGAGTTTTCAAGAAATAAAGTCATAAGGTTTTTCATCTTATCGCTTTTGTATTCAATCGAAAGAGAATCGGGGTTTTTGATGAAGTCTTTAATAAATGGAACTAACCCGGCATATTCAGCTTTTTGTAACATTGGATTTCCTGTTACAATATCTTTTATAAAGTCCCACCTTGTTTCTCCATCCATATACTTACTACTACGAAGTGTATCAAAATCCATTGCATTTGCTGCTTCAGAATTTTCTTGTTCTTCTAGTATTCGAGCGAGAAGTAAGTTCCATGATTTTGATCCAGTGATCTTCATGCCCATTTGACCAAGTTCCATTTCTGTAAAAACAGACAGATTTTGCATAAACATTTGAGTTAAAGCTTCTTGATCTATAGATTGGGTGTCTAGTTTTTGAAGTTCACCAACGATTTGATCTAGCTTATCAAAATCCATGCTTACTTTTTGGTTGATTTCCATTGCTGAAAAATCTTTATTGATGCTGTAGCTAACATTTGATGTGAGAATGTTTTCTTTTTCGTTAAAGATTTGGTTGATTTCACCATCAACCTCAAGTGGTCCACCGACAATTTCAGATATTTTCTCTTTTACTTTATCCCATTCAGGGTGATCAACATTTACCATCATATTGTTAAAGCTTGCTTCACAAAAGCGTGGAACTGCATGATTAAAATCGCACTTACGGTAAGCAAGATCGTCAATTGTAAAAGTGACGCTATCTAGTAACTTAAGGGTTTCATCGTCTATGGTCTGTTTTCCGTTGTCAAAAGACGCAAGTAGATTTGCAATAAACTCTTTATTATAGTTCATTGATACGTCGTGTAATACTAACTCCATCCCTAAGGGATCAATTGAGAAGTCTTTGTATTCAAGGTCAACACCAGTAAATCTTTTTTCGATTTTTTCTAGGGTCTCGTCAATGTTTTGAGCGATGTAGTACCGGCCAGAAGAGTAAGCAAGTGTTAAAAGCCCCAGTACGATAATACCTACGATGGCAAATTTTCTATTCATGATGGTCCTTTCTAGAAAAACAATACATTGAGATATGTGCAAAATCCTAATATAAAATACATTAGAAATCAATTAAAAAGCATTGTATTCTAAAGCATTTTAAAGTTGATTTAGTAGGAGGCTTTAAGAGTGTTTTGAGTTGAATAATATGTGAATTATTGACAATATAGCAATAAGTTATGGTTAATATTCAACAAAATATAAGGATCTGAAAATGCAGAATCTAATTTCCTCAAATGAAGGTTTTTTGGGTAGTTCTACCAATGAAGTTTTAAAATCATTAGATGCTAAAGGTCAAAACCCTGAAGCTATTATTGTTTCATGTTCTGACTCAAGGGTTCCACCTGAAGTAATTTTTCAAAAAAAATCTGTGGGTGAATTATTTGTGATTCGTACAGCGGGAAATGTTGTTGACGATGTTGCACTTGCGTCCATAGAGTATGCTTGTTTAGTACTTAAAACACCGTTGTGTATCGTGATGGGGCATTCCAAATGTGGTGCAGTCGGCGAGGCTTTAAGGTGTTTTAATGAAAATGATCAAGCACCAACCCCGGCACTCAAAACCCTTGTGAAGCATATTATGCCAGCTGTTGAAAAAACAAAAACCAGTGATGACCATCTTGCAAAAGCAATCGCAGAGCATGCGTTGGCAACAAAAGCTGCGTTGATGGAAAAGAGCCAAGGTATCCGTGAAAGCGTAGAAAGTGGTAGCTTTAAGATCGTTGCAGCGGTTTGTGATATGGCAACAGGAAAAGTTACAGAAGTCTCATAAAGGAGGAGTCATGGAAGACTGGACCCCAAAAGATCTAAAAGAATCTCTAGACGGTGGTAAGAGTATTTTCCTCAAGCTATGGAAGCCCGGTTGTGGTGCTTGCAAGTTATCTGAATCTGCTACTTCACGCTTAGAAGAAAAAGAAGCTGATAACTTTAAATTTGTTAAAATAAACACTGAAGAACATCCAGAAATCATGGAGATTACTGGTACTGAAGTTCTTCCGGTTTTCTTTGTCTTCAAAAATGGTGCGATGCAATCCAAAGTCATTGGTTTTAAAGGAATCAAGAAACTTCAAGATGCACTAGCCGGCAAGCAAGATGGAAACTAAGACTTTTACTTTTGATGAGATTATGAATTTGGATAAAGTTCCAAGGCTTAATCTCATCAATTCAATAACAGGTTTTAAAAGTGCTAATCTTATTGCAACAAAGGGTGAGGTTGGCACCAATCTAGCTATTTTTAGTTCTGTGACTCATTATGGGTCTCATCCTCCAATCGTAGGTTTTACAACGAGGCCCACATTTGTGAGTCGTCATACTTACGAAAATATCAAAGAAACCGGATTTTATACGATCAATGCTATTTCCTCACCATTTATAAAAAACGCTCATGAGACGTCACGAGGTTTTGATAAAGAAACCTCTGAGTTTGAGGCTTGTGGGTTTCAAGAAGAATATCTCAATGATTTTTCAGTTCCATATGTCCAAGAAAGCCCTTTAAAGTTTGGGATGAAATTTGAAGAAGAACACCATATCAAGATTAACGAAACGGTTCTCGTTATTGGAAAAATGGTTGATTTGCATATTGATACAAAAATATTAGCTGCAGATAGTACCGTTGACTTTCGTAAAAGTAACGTTGTTTGTATTTCTGGTTTGGATAGCTATTACAGCCCTCAATTTATTAAAAAACAACCTTATGTAAGATAAGGAATGAACTAGGAATTTATCACGTATATTACTTCCATACGTCGTGAGTGCTCATAGTAATTTTGTCTCATACGCTCCTTTATCAGTCATTCTCATTTTGTTGTTAGAGTTAAATTTAAAGAATGTTTCGTATCTTTGTATACCTATTGCAGTTTTGTTTTTTGTGGGTAGGTTGCTCCATTTTCGAGGTTTGATGAACTTCAAAAAAACAAAAAACCTTAAGCTTCGAGTGGTTGGTATGCACTTAACATTATGGCCGTTTCTTATTGGTGCTTTTTTACTTTTGTATTCTGCTTTATTTGTACCAATTTTTGGCAAGCTATAAATTTTTTGGAAATATTATATTTTTATAAGCTGATGTGAATTTTTTTGATATTTCTTGTTCCGTCATATTCACAGGTTGTTTGTTGCTAAGTACTGGCTTTCCTGCAACCATGAGATGTTCAATGTCTTTTGATGCATTACTGAATATCAAGTGCTCTAAAAGCCTTTCTTCTGGAAGAAAGTTTGGGGTTTTCTTTAAAAAAACTAAGTCTGCTTGTTTAGACTGCTCTATGCTTCCAATATGAGATTCTGCTCCTAATGCCTTTGCAGGGTTGATGGTAATCATTTTCAGTAGTTTTTTTGGAGATAGGTACTGTCCCGTCTCTTGTTTATAGAGACTTGCAGTTAGTCTGAGTTCAGCAAGTAAATCACAGCTATCGTTTGATGCAGCACAATCGGTGGCAATACTGACATGATCAATTTCATGCAGTTTTTTGAGTAGTGGGGACACATGTTCAAATAAAATTTGAGAGCCCGGACAAATGACTAAGTTTGTTTTGGAGTCTACAAGTGTCTGCTGATCTTTCTCGTCCACATGAATGAGATGCACGGCAATACAATTAGGGCCTAGGACTTTTAAATCGTGAAGAAATTGTACGGGTGATTTTTTGTATTTAGACTGTGTAACTTCGTTTTCATGAGAGCGTTGAGCCAAATGAAAATGCAGAGGTGTATTGCTTTGTTTGGATAGGTTTGAAAGCTCTATCCAAGTTTGCTCATTGACTGTGTCTGAAGCATGTGGAGCTAAAACCGGTGATATGAGTTCGTTATCTATGGTCTTTAATAGATTGTCTGTGATTTGAGAAGGGTAGGGGAAGGGGCCTTCGTCGTTCATAATGGTTTCACCGCAAAAACCACGTGCTCCCAAGCTGGAAAGGGCTTTTTGGGTCCCCTTGCTAAAGAAGTAATGATCATTGAAGGTCGTTACACCACTTCTTATACCATCATAAATATATGCGTAGCTAAAATCTTCAACTTTTTGAAGGTCTAGTTGAGTTTCGGTTTCAAAGAATACATCACTCACAACATCAGCTGTGTTTTGATGAAACCCCTTTAGGAAATTCATGGCACAATGTGTGTGTAAATTGATAAATCCCGGTAGAATATAGTACTCAGAAGAGTCAAATCTCAGTATGTCTTCAGCAAAGTGATCTTTTCTTGAGATTTTTTGAATAACTCCTTCTTCAATAAGAATAAAAGCGTCTTTTTGAAGGGAGAAGTCTTTGTCAATATAGTTTGCGTGAAAGAGAACAACTTTTGTGTGCTTGTTAATCTCTGAAAATAATGCTGTTGAAGAATGAATAATAGTCTCTTTTATTTAAGGTTTCTGGAATCGTTAGGTCGCCAATCGTAGTGGAAGTCAAAGTCAGAGCTAAAGAAAAATCCAGCTTTGGATCTGTTGTTGAACTTGTTTTTAAAAAACTGCTGTTTCCATTTACTGTCTTTGGCTTTCGGGTTTATAAATTGAGATAAATATCCACCAGCTCCTTTAAGTCCTAGTTTTTTTCCGTGATTATCAAAGTCATCATAGTACCAATAAAGAATTTTATTTGCTCTCATAGTGCTTAGAGACTTCTTTTGTATTTGTTCGTTAGAAGACAAAAAGTCAACCATGCTTCGCTGTAGTTTAGACTGTACCTTTTCTGGGGTGTATGCACTATTAGAGAGTTTTGGGCAGCTTATCGCAGCACAGTTGACAGCAGCATGTATTCGAGGGTCGAGTTTTTCTACCTTATATGGGGATAGTGATCCTGCATTAACGCCTCTTATTAATTTATGCTCGATATCATTTAAATTCACTTTGAGAGTACCTAAAGGAAGAGTGTATTCTCCACTCCAAATATCTTTGCCTGATATTTTTATGTTGTTGATGTCCAATCTTCGGTAGAATCGTCTTGCAGTAAGTCTAAATTTTTTTGAGTTCATGTACTTTAAAACGTTATAGATCATCCCGATATTATAAAGGTTGATATAAGTTGCTAGTTTCTCGTTTTCTGAATACTGACGGCTTAATTCCTTCATCTTAATTTCTTTGTGGAGGTACAAAAGTTTTTCGAGGTCGCTAAACTTTTTATTGATGGCGATATAGTCTACACCACCATTATCCGACACATATGTTTTAAGAAAACCGTCAATTTTCTCGGTGAGTGTCATTGGTTTGGAAACTGTGACATTCTGGCTGGTTTTTTTGATGTCAGTTTTACTAAAAGCCTGAGAGCTAAACGCTAGAATGGTTATCATCCATAAAATTTTCATTGTTATCAACCCTGTCTGCTTCATTGCTTTATTGGTATTTGTATACTACTAATTTAGGTTGTAAGTACTGGTTTTTCAATATAAAATTTTTATTATGCAAAGAATTTCAATGATATTATTGATTTTGGTGGGTGGATGGTGGTTCTGGCCAGAAGAATCCACTGATTGGCCTATTAAAAATGTCCCAACATCACTGAATAAAGCCATATTTTTTGGGGATAGCCTCACATTTGGTAAGGGCTCCTCAGAAGGAATGAACTATCCTAGTCAACTCTCCAAGATGACTCAGATTGAGCTAGTTAATAAAGGAAGGAATGGAGACACAACCTCTTCGGCTCTTGCTAGATTAGGTGATGTCACCGAGGTTCAAGCTGACGCTGTGTTTATAACCCTCGTTGGTAATGACATCATGAAACAACATGGGCTTCAAACCGCTAGTCAAAATTTATCAAAAATATTTCAAAAACTCTCAAGTCATGGCTTTTTAGTGGTTTATCTAAATATTGATCCACCCATTGTAAGTTCTAAGTGGCGAGATACTCTTTTGAAAGTGGCAAAAGAAAATGGGGTCTTATGGGTAGACCGTGTCATGGATGGGCTTTGGTTGGATTCATCTAAGATGCATGATCAAATTCATCCTAATGATGCTGGGTATAAAGTAATGGCTGATCGTGTTCTAAAAACGCTTAGAGACAAAAATATCAATTTATAGTTGAAAAACCATACTTAATCCTTATCGATCTTATTCGGGTCATCAGATTTTTGTGAGTTATTTATAAAAATTTTCTGGTGACCCGCAGCCAACCCTTCGCCTCTTGGGTCACTAACTCCAATAATGTTCTGGTTCTCAAAAGCTATGGCTTGGACTTTACAGCCAAGACCTTTGTTCTTTATTTTATATCCAGCAGATTTTAGTTGGTTGATAGTGCTAGGGTGAAAACCTGGGTTTTCTACGGTGAGGACATCAGGTTGCCACTGATGGTGGTATCTTAAGCCAGCAACAGCTTCCCATAACGGTTTTTTATAATAAAGATAGTTAAGTGCGACATGCGTGACGCAATTGATAATTCTGCTGCCAGCAGGTGTTCCAAGGGCTAATACTGGACGGTGATTTTTAATAAATATCGAAGGGGACATGCTGCTGAGTGGTCTTTTTTGAGGAGAAATTGAGTTTTCATCTCCACCAATTAATCCAAACATATTTGGCACGCCGGGCTTTGCAGAAAAATCATCCATTTCATTGTTCATGACAAACCCAGCACCCTTTACAAAGACTCCAGAACCAAACCAATGATTGACGGTTTGAGTGCTACTAATAATATTTCCTTCTGAATCTGCAATGGTAAAGTGAGAAGTTTCTAGACTCTCTTTTTTAAGTCTTTTGAATTTGTTTTTTTTGTCGATGGATTGAAGTTTTATATTGGATTTGTCGCTTTTTTCTATGACGTTTTGCATCTTATGAATATACCTTGGATCAAGTAGGGCGTTTGTTGGAACACCTCCCATGACAAAATCACTATCTCCCATATATCTTGTTCGGTCCCTATAAGCGACTTTCATTGCTGAGGTGGTTAGATGAATGTTTTTGAAATCGTATGGGGTGTTTGAATCTAGTTTGAGGGACTCAGTTAATTTTAGTATTTGAGCGACATGAACACCACCAGAACTTGGGGGAGGCATGGAATACATTTGATAGTCCAAGAAATTTGTGGTGATGGGTTTTCTGTATTTAACATCATAGGCTTTTAAGTCAGCAAGGCGAATAAGACCATTTGCTGATTTTTGAGTTGCAACAATTTGGTTTGCGATTTTACCATAGTAAAATGCTTTTGACCCATGTTTAGATATTAGCTCTAATGTTTTTGTAAGTAGCGGTTGTTTGAGAATATCTCCAATAACAAGTGGCGTGCCTTTGCCTTTGAAGAAAGTACTTCTAATGTCTTTGTTTTTCCAAAGGAGTCGTTTTTTTTCTTTGATAGCAGCTTCAAGATGAGCGTAAACAGGAAAACCCTGTCTTGCCAACCGAATGGCAGGTTTCATGATTTGCTGGCGAGATAGTTTGCCGTACTTTGCGTGGATCTCTAAAACACCTTTAACTACTCCCGGAACTCCGCTTGATAGACCGCCTTGTCTAGATAGGTTTTTGATAATATTTTTATTTTTGTCTAAGTACATATCATGAGATGCCTTAAGAGGTGCTTTTTCTCTAAAGTCAACGGCGATCGCTTTTTTGAGTCTGTGATTATACCCAACTAAAAAACCTCCGCCTCCAATACCTGTGGATTGAGGTCTTTCAACGGAAATAGCAAATGACGCTGCAGCAAAAGCATCAAAAGCATTACCGCCAGCGAGCAAAATCTCTTGAGCTGCTTTTGAAGTTTCTTTTCCTTGAGTTGCTACCATGAATTTTTTGCTGGTGGCTTCATACTGTTGCTTCGATCTTGCCGGAAAGCTGCCTTTAGCTAGCTGGTGATACGTATTTCGTTTGTTGAACATAATGCAGCTTTGTAAAAGCATCACGATTAAAATAATAAAAACTCTATAAGTGTAAAACATATTGATTCCCATATATGATTTTAAAAAGCCTCGAATACCGCAACATATACGGCAGGTTTGAAACCACTTTCAGGTGTAAACCCAAAATCAGCCCTGAGATTATAACGGTTTTTTTGATCGACTGTATACCTTAGGCCAACGCCGTAGTTGGTTTTCATATCATCTAAAAGTGCCGATGAAAATACATTGTTAACTTGCCCGATTCCTGCAAAAACAGTTGCTCCAAAGTCTTTGTAGAGATGTTGCCTCCATTCGGCTTGTTGGCTGATGGCTTTCATATCTCTATATCTTTTGAAATAGTAACCTCTCATGATTTTAAAACCTCCAAAACCAGCAAGAAGCCTAAATGAAGCTTCGCCCTCCATGGACGTGATCAGTGTTTGAGTGGCAAGTGTGCCAGTATTTGTTGGAGAATAAAAATACTTAAGATTGAAGTTATATTGATTGTATTTAAAATCGCTTCCAGTTTCCTTTAAAAAACTAAATAATTGCAATTCTGCTAACAAACCAGACTTTGATGCATACCTTCTATCTCTATTGTCATAACTCATTGCTAGTCTGAGCCCAGATGTCATTCCGCCTTCATCACCCTGAATATTCCTGTTTTGTATGATCCCATCTGTTTTGGTTTTTTTTAGTGTGTAACGATCAATATAATAGCCAGCACTCAGATAGGTGTTGTCTATTATTTTTTTCTCGCCATATAGCCAAGCTTCAAAAATTTCTGGAGTGTAGTTTTCTCCGTCTTCAAAGCTTGAGTTGGGTCCAATACCAAAGAACTTAAGAGGGTAAACTCTGTAATTGAGTTTCAATTCAATTCGGTAATCTCGATTCCCTATATTATGATCAAGGTGCAGGTTGGTGGCAAATTGATCTTTGAGGGTAGAAGACACTATGACTCGAAGATTTGACACAGGAAGACCTGCTTTTTGGTATGAAGTCACTAACATGCCTCCATACCCAAGGGAGGTTTCTGGAGTAAAAAATAAAATGGGAATGGGCAATAACTTCCATTCATACCCATCGTTTTGAGGAGATTGAGCGTGCCCAATGTTGGAAGTCAAATACGAAAAACATACTAAAATGTGAAGAATATATTTCATGAATACCTTATAGCTGCCTTGCAAATGCTTGCTGGCCTGTTAAATTTTGACCCATAATTAATAAGTGAATGTCGTGAGTTCCTTCGTATGTTGATACCGTTTCAAGGTTGCACATATGTCTCATGGTTTCATAAGAGTCCAGTATTCCGACACCTCCAAGAATATCTCGACATGTTCTTGCAACTTGGACCGCCATTTCCACATTGCTAGATTTACCCATGCTGATATGCACTGGCTGGATTTTGTTTTGATCTTTAAGTTCAGATAATCTGGTGGCAAGTAATTTTGCTTGTTGAATTTTTGTAAGCATTTGAGCAAATTTTGTTTGAATCAGAGGTTGATGGGTGAGAGGGGTTTTAAAAAGAATTCTTTTTTCGGCGTAGGCAAAAGTCTCTTCGAAGCAGGCTTCAGCTGCTCCAATAGAGCCCCATGAAATTCCGTACCTTGCTTGATTCAAGCAATCAAGGGTGGTTCTAAGTCCTTTTGCAAGAGGAAGTATGTCTTCACTACTTAGTTCTACATTTTGAAACGTTACTTCGGCTGTTTCAGAAGCACGTAACGATAGTTTATGGGACATCTTTTGAATGTTCACGCCTTTTGCTTTTGCGGGGACAATAAATCCTTGAATTCCATCTGGAGTCCTAGCCCAGGTAATAAGAATATCTGCAAAGGTTCCGTTGGTTATCCAAGTTTTTTTTCCGTTTAAGGTCCACTTGCCATCAGAAAACTTTGCGTTGGTCTCCATTGCAGAAGGATCAGATCCACCTTGGGGCTCAGTTAAGGCAAAGCCTCCCATTGCTTCAGCTTTAGAAAGCTTTCGTAGCCAAGTTTCTTTTTGTTTTTCTGAGCCGTACTTCCAAATTGGGTACATCACCAGTGCACCTTGTACAGACGCAATGCTTCTAATGCCTGAATCCAGCCTTTCTAGCTCCATCATGATGAGACCATAGGTCTTTGCGTCGTAGTTCTTTAATTCATAACCATTTAAGTTATGTCCAAATGCATTCACCGACGCGAGGGTTTGAAGGATTTCTCTTGGTGTTACTTCACTGCGGTAGGCTTCTATGACTTGTTGTTTGATTTTAGGTGACTGAAGGGTTTTGCGAATGCTTTGTTGTAAGCTTCGTTGATCGTCTGAGAGTTCGTCATTTAAAAGTAAAAGATCTAGCATACTGGAATACTTTCTTTGTCAGGGTCTTTGCAAGATCACTATTTTAGCTTCGAAAGAAGCCTTTGTCGATACAGGTGTTCAGTGTCTGCAGTTTTGGTGTCTGATGATCCAAGGCTTAATGCTCTTCTCGGCATCAATCCATGCGTCAATGAGGTGGTTTGGGGTCTTAAGGTCTTCTAAGGTTTCTTTTAAAATCATTTGTCTACGGTCAAACTGAGAACCGTTGATATGCAAAGCATGGTGGATATCTGCCATTTTCTGTGGGAGGCCTTCAGGAATAGTGCCTGAAAAAAGTACTTTAGTGAGGCTGATCTGTGAATTAATTAATCTCTTTTTATCTTTATTATGAAAGAAGTGACCAATCATGGGGTCTGTAAACACTCTGTCGTAGAACTCTGTGGTGACTTTTTTAATTTGTTCTTTTGAAGGCGTTGCTTCTGCTTTATCGCTCACGTTTTTTCTCGTATAGTTTCTTGTATCATAAAGTGCTTATATATAATTTATTAACCCGTGAAGGTGTAATATGACAACAGATTTTTTTGGATATTCAATTGAGGTGTGGCAACTTCTTTTTGCTGCTGGAATTTTGATGGTAGCTATGGAAATATTTGTTCCGGGTTTTGTACTCTTGCCGATCGGTTTGGGTTTGATTCTTTCTGCATTATTTGCTCCTGTCATCCACTCATGGCCTTTGATGATGGTAGTCATTGCAGTCAATATTACTGTCGTGCTTTATCTGATGCACCGATTCGTAAAGCCAATGATTGAGTCTGATAGCGTTAAATCAAACGCAAACGGCATGATAGGAAAAGTAGCGATCGTGATTGAAGAAATCACAACAACAACTGGACGTGTCAAGCTTTACGGAGATGAGTGGCGTGCATTTACTTCGGATCAAGAAAAAATAGAAAAAGGTGCACAGGTTACTATTGAAAAAATTGACGGTAATAAAGTGCAGGTTCGATTGTTGGTTTAGTATTAAGTTTTAGTTAAGTCATTCATTTTGTATATAAAAAAGGAG
The DNA here is from genome assembly GCA_023301465.1 of Oligoflexales bacterium. Classification (GTDB taxonomy): domain Bacteria; phylum Bdellovibrionota_B; class Oligoflexia; order Oligoflexales; family JALZUQ01; genus JALZUQ01. Next base: position 11,224 of record JALZUQ010000030.1, on the reverse strand, counting down.
TATCATGGAAACGTTAACTTTATTTGGATTAGCACTATTAGGCTTTGTGGTTGTGCTTGTTTTAAAAGGCATCAAAGTTGTAAAGCAAAGTGAGTGTGTTGTCGTCGAAAGGCTCGGGAAGTTTGACAGGGTTCTAAGTAGTGGATTTAACTTAATCATTCCAATGGTAGAAAACTCACGTGCAATGTACTGGGTTCGAAACAGCATGATTAACTTTGATACTCATATTGACCTAAGAGAAACCGTGCTGGATGTTCCTGAACAATCAGTAATTACAAAAGATAACGTGCAAATCAATATTGACGCACTTTTGTATATTCAAATCATGGACCCAATAAAAGCAACCTATGAAATTGCAAATCTCCCTGTAGCAGTAGGGCAGTTAGCTCAAACAACCCTTAGAAACGTTATCGGTGAAATGGAACTGGATGAGACTCTAGCATCACGTGACACCATCAACACTAAGTTAAAGTTAATTTTAGATGAAGCAACTGATAAATGGGGAACAAAAGTAAACCGTGTTGAACTTCGAAATATCATGCCTCCTACAGATATCCAGCAAGCCATGGAAAAGCAGATGCAAGCAGAACGTGAACGTCGTGCAAAAGTACTTGAAGCAGAGGGTGACAAACAGGCTAGAATTTCTAGGTCTGAGGGTTTAAGACAAGAAGAAATCAACAGAGCAGAAGGAAACAGAGAATCACAAATCCGTAAAGCACTTGGTGAAGCAGAAGCTATCAAAGGTGTTGCGATTGCAAAACGTGAAGCACTAGAGCAAATCAATGCTATTACAAAAGACCCACAAATAGCTTGTCAGTTTTTGATTGCAGGCAACTACATCGAAGCCTTAAACCAGTTTCAAACAAAACCCGGAGATAAGGTTTATATGCCATACGAAGCATCGACGGCATTGGGAACGCTTGGTAGCGTAAAAGAGTTATTACAACAAAAATAAAGTATTTTCATTGAGGTAGAAATGGCAGGTTTTCGTAAAGAGTCAGATAGTATTGGAACCATAGAAGTAGCGTCGGATCGTTTGTGGGGTGCACAAACCCAAAGATCCCTAGAGAACTTTAAGATCGGCACAGATCGGCTAGATCCTGTTGCAATACGTGCTTTTGGCTATGTCAAAAAATCTGCTGCAATCGTCAATCATCAGCTAGGAAAACTATCAGAAGACAAGAAAAAACTGATGATACAAGCTTGTGATGAAGTGATTTCTGGAAAATGGAACGACGAGTTCCCGCTGGTGGTTTGGCAGACAGGTTCTGGGACTCAGTCAAACATGAATGCAAATGAAGTTGTTTCAAACCGCTGTATTCAAATTGCTGGTGGTGAACTAGGCTCTAAAACCCCTGTCCATCCTAACGATGACGTGAATAAATCACAGTCTAGTAACGATACATTCCCCACGGTGATGCATGTTGCGATTGCAGAAAAACTTGCAAGAACAACATTACCGGCTCTTAGGAATTTGAGAGACTCGCTCCACAAAAAATCAAAGGAGTTCAGCCAGATCACAAAAATTGGTCGTACGCATTTGATGGATGCTACCCCGTTGACACTGGGTCAGGAGTTTTCTGCTTATGTGAAAATGATGGATTTTGGTATCAAAGGCCTTGAAGAATCCTTAGAGGATATCTATGAGGTTGCCCAAGGTGGAACAGCAGTGGGAACTGGACTGAATACTCATCCTGAGTTTGCGGTTGAGTTTGCAAAAGTTCTATCAGAGCAAGTAAACCTTCCTTTTAGAACCCAAGAAAACAAGTTTATGGGATTATCTTCTCACAATGCTGTTCTAAAAGTTGCGGCTGCCTTTAAAGTCTTAGCGACAGATGTCATGAAAATAGCAAATGATATTCGCTTGCTTGCAAGTGGTCCTCGTTGTGGAATTGGTGAGATTGTTTTGCCAGCGAATGAACCCGGAAGTTCTATTATGCCCGGCAAGGTAAACCCAACTCAATGCGAAGCATTAACCATGGTAGCAGCACAGGTCATTGGTTTTGATATGGCTGCGACGGTTGCAAATACCCACGGCCATTTTCAGTTAAATGTATTTAAGCCCATGATGCTTCATAATGTCATGCAGCAGGCCCGTTTGATGGAAGACGCTACGGTTTCATTTACAGAGCGTTGTGTAGATGGAATAAAAGCAAACCCAGAAGCTATCGAAACAAACCTCAACCGTTCACTAATGCTCGTGACAGCTCTAAACCAACATATTGGTTATGACTCGGCTGCCATGATTGCAAAGAAGGCTTACAAGGAAAACAAAACCCTCAAAGAAGCAGCACTAGAGCTAAAGCTCATTAGTGCTGAAGATTTTGATAAGGCAGTAGATCCGAGTAAGATGATTCACCCGTCTGTATAGACGCGTTAAATAGTTTCTAAATTGTACTCTGAAAGTAAACGAAGCACTTCATGGTTTGTTTTGCTTTCAGGTGCATAGACCCCGAAAACCCCAAAATTAAAAGTTGATTTGTAGAGTAGGTCTTTTCTGCTTGAAACAAAAATCACGACTTCATTCTGTATGATGGACAACTTTGATTATGTCTTGTGGCATTTTTTTTAGCAGAGTTGCTAACTTAGTAGTTTTTTTTGTATTTGATTTTTATTCTTATTCTGTTTCCATGTATTTATTGTTAGTTTAATCAGTTGGTTATAAAAAACCCTTCTGATGATACCAGAAGGGTTTTGGTTTTTAAGTTTTTGATCTTAGGTTTTAGTTTATTCCAGCGTCCCAGCCTGAGATAGTAATTGTCGCATTACCGGCAGGAGCTTGAACAGTATCTACTGCAATCTGAACTAACTTTCCTTCAGATGTAAGAACACCAAATACCTCAACACCGCCGCCGATATCATCTACTTGGATTGAAGTAACTTCTGTACCTTCAGCAACCGCTTGTTGAAATACAGCAGAATCTGTCGTTGGCTCGGTTAGGCTAATTCTATAAATAACAGCAGAATTAACAACACCATCAAAAACGGCAAAGTTTGTGACTGAAGCAGGGATACTACTAGGTAAGTAGAAGCTCAACGTAGTACCATCATGCAAGAAAACTAGATCAATATTCTGAGGTGCAGTAGCAACAGTAGTATTAACATCTGCAGTTGCACTATTTGAGATAGCTGACCATGTGTCTATATCTATGGATGAAGGAGTAGAAGCAGATTGTGCTCCAGCAGTTAATGGTGCTCCTAATGAAGTAAAAGTTCCTGTGGCTGTTGGAGTGTCTGTTCCAGTAGTGTCTACCAGTCCTCCTCCAGCAACGGCAATGCCGTCAAGTGTTACTGATGCTATACAGAGAGGATTTGCACCTACAGTCATTTCATATTCTGCATCTGGGTCTACAACATTGCCGCTGCTAAAAACAATTGCACTTGGCAGTTCAGAGCCTAGTAAAGTTACAGTTTGGTTTTCGTACCCTTGACATGGTGCTGAGCCGTCATCATCGTCTCCACATGCCGTCATTACTAATGTTAATCCAAGCAATAAAGCTAATCTTCTCATATACTCTCCTTTAAGTTTCAATTTAGAATAAATTGTGTGCTCCATCTTATAAAATGCATGAAGCTTGTAAAAGTACTTTCTTGTAAATGAGGTTTTTTCATATCTGTACTTTTTGAAAAGATTTGCTTTGGTCGTTGAAGCTGCTGACTATCATGATTTACAGGGTTTTTTAGATGTTGTTAGTTCATCGAACGCCCGCTTTTAAGCCAAAGAACTTTTGCAATTTATTATATCAATGCTGCCCTTGATGTCGGCAGCCAATCATCACCTACAAATCTCAATCATATAAACATGTTCAAATTTAAGAGGCTCATCATATAAATGCGGATATAAATCTCCATTAGAGGCTTTTTCCCAAATTAGTGTTTTAAGCCAATCTTTTCCTTGAAACTCCACAATATAAAGAGGTCTAACATCTTTATAATATTTATCTTTAACCCTAGCGACTTGAGATGGTTTTGATAGGTGAATAAAGCCGTCTTTTAAATCAACAGGCGACCCATAGAACTCACCGTCTTCATGAAATTTTTTCCACTGTGTTTCATTCAGTAGTTTATATACCTTTTCAACTTCCATGGGGGTCTCCTTTTTTATTAGAGTTGTTTTAGCAGATTGTTGTGTGCAGTACCGGGTGTTTTTTTGGTTTGGGGTATGAGCATTGAGTGTTAAGCCAAGCATGCCCATTGAAATCACCAATAATCTTATTTTCATGCAAATTTCTCCTGTTTGGTTGAGTCATATATGTCTTTATAAAGAGAGTATTGAAAACTTGATGGGTTTAAAAATCGTAAATTCTTTCAAAGGTTATTCAAATTTTGAATCACCTCATCCAGTCATTATGGCATGAAGTATTGTCTCAAAGCATATGGCTGCAAAACTTGTGTGCTCATGAATTAGCGGGTTTACAAAACATCAATGAATTGATTTATTAATAACAAATAATTTTTGTTAATTTACCGGGGAGGGTAGAGGAATGAAGGTATCGTTATGGATATGTTCTGTGGTGTTCTTAGTATCAAGTCAGGCTTGGGGGGACTTTGGGGCAATGCGTCGCCTTGCAACCTCCAAGACAGACTCCATCAGCAAGTCACTAAAAAAATGTAAACTCACAACCAAAGCAGGGAACTCAGCCAATATCGAATCGTGGCTTCTAAGCCCCAATGGTTTGAAGCCATTGGCACGTTACGATGAGCAAGCTGGAATCAAGGAGGTTCACGTAACATTCACCAACCCAAACGGTGGGATGCAGTACCGTATTTCTTATGGCGATAACCATATAAAGTTCGTAAACCCTTTGAAGGGAACGGTTGCAAGGATTCGCTACCAAAAAAACAGCAAAAATGGTCGCTACCCAGTCTTCCGTTGTTTTAGTAAACTAGTAGGTGAGGCTCAGTTTAACGCTTGTGTCGATGATCACTTTACGAATATCATTGTCTCTCAACTGTGTCGTTTTGGTGCTTAACTTAGAACTTGCTGGGAGTGGTTATGTTAGATGTGTTGCAAAAAATCCGAGGGAATGCTGGTCAAGCAAAAACGACCGGTTTAGATGATCAAACAATTTCAAATTTTCTTGAAGTAGATGCGACATTACGACATGCCATCAAAGACGCAGGTGAAATTTACAACCAAATGGAAAAAGACGGGTATAGCGATCTTCTAAAAATGGGGGAGCAAGACCTGAGCGACAAACTCCAACATGGTTTAGTAAACTTTTATCCTGAAAACCAAACAAATCCATATGTTAGTTTAGCTGCTAGAGGACCGTGGATCATTACCGTTCACGGTGCTGTGATTCACGATTCTGGTGGTTACGGTATGCTAGGGCTTGGTCATTCTCCTCAAGAGATTATGGATACCATGGCAAAACCCCATGTGATTGCAAACGTCATGACTCCAAACATTAGTCAGCTAAAACTAGTCAACAAACTAAACGAAAATATTGGTATTCGCTCAAAAGTGAGTCCTCTGTATTCTAAATTTATTTGTATGAACTCTGGATCTGAATCCGTTACGGTTGCAGCTAGAATTTCTGATATTAACGCAAAAAATCATACAGACGAAGGTGCTCGCCATCATGGAAAAGACATTAAGTTCTTGTCTGTAGAAGGTGGCTTTCACGGTAGGACCGACAGACCCGCAAAGGCTTCACCATCGACTCGAAAAAAGTATAACCCGCTTGCAAGTTTTAGAGGGTATCAAGACACACTCACCGTAAAAACAAACGATGTTGAAGATCTAAAGAGAGTCTATGCTCACGCAGAAGCTAACAATATTTTCATCGAGATGTTTTTAATGGAGCCAGTCATGGGTGAAGGAAACCCAGGGCTTGCGGTTGACCCTGATTTTTATAAGGCGGCAAGGGAGTTAACGACTAAACACGGTAGTTTATTACTGGTGGACTCTATTCAAGCTGGATTAAGAGCTACTGGTGTACTAAGTATTTGTGATTATCCGGGTTTTGAAAACCAACTTCCACCTGACATGGAAACCTACTCTAAAGCATTGAATGCCGGTCAGTATCCTTTATCTATCTTAGCCATGACAGAAAGTGCTGCTAAGATTTATGTTAAAGGGGTCTATGGTAATACGATGACAACAAATCCACGGGCTCTCGAAGTGGCGTGTACTGTGATGGATCAAATTACTCCAAAGGTGAGGCAAAACATTGTAGATCGTGGCGAAGAGTTCTTAACAAAATTTAAAGCTCTCCAACAAAAAAAACCAAGCGTTATCACAAATGTTCAAGGCACCGGGTTGCTTTTTTGTGTTGAGCTTGAACCTAGTAAATATCCTGTTGTTGGATTTGATGAAGTAGAAGAAAAACTTAGAAAAATGGGTCTTGGTGTTATCCATGGCGGAAAAAACGCATTAAGGTTTACGCCGCACTTTAAAATCACTTCTGCTGAGATTGATATGATTGTCGATCACGTAGATAAAGTATTAGTTTAGAGTTATCGTGATAAAGTTGCTCTTTAGGGAGCAACTTTACGTAACACAATTCCTATTTGACTAGTTCTTGTCAGTATTTCTTGCTCTTTAAAAACATTGTTTTGTTCTTTAAACTCTACAAGATCAATATCATTGATTTTCTTTGTGAGGTATTTTTTTACCATGTTAGATCTCTTTTCGCCGATGGCTATTGCTTTGGACTTAGATCTACTTCGGTCAGAGTAGGTTGATAAAAGTTCAACAAGGTACTTTGTTTCTCCATCAGCATTAATGATATCAAGAATCTTTTGAAGTTTAGCAGTGCTTCCACGTCGAAGTTTAGTGTGAGAGTATGGTTTAAAAGCGATTAATACGGTTTCAAGTTTATTGACGTCTTCTTTTTGTTCGTCATCTTGGTCAGCTTCAAATTCGTCTTTCGGTCCATCTCTGACGGCATTAGAAGCTAAATATTTATTATAGCGGTTATCTACTTCATTTAAAAGATCAACGCCAGCTATTAACCGAAGGTCAGAGGTGCCAATACCGTGAGTCAGTTCTGTGCCAAGAGCAAACATAAACCGAAAATTATTTCCATCAAAGAACTGATAGCCGAGTCTAGTTTCTACTGCGTTCTCTACTCGGTTCAAAAATTTATTTTCATGCTTTGTATCCTGTGCCCCTAGGATTTCTAAAAAAACACGAGATTTTGCACTAGCAAAGGTGGATCCAAATGCGAGGGAATAAATAACTTGAGGGCCAAGCGGTGTCGTAAGAAAATTATCAATAGTCTCTGCACCAATCCCTCTATATCGGTATCCGATATTGATGCTCATATCAAACATTTCTGAAAAAACTAGATCTGTCACAACCATGCCTGTGTAGTGTGGAGTTTTATTGTCTCCAATGTAGGGGTTAGAAACAATCTGATTAAAATTTACGAGTGCAAGAGCGGCTACGCGAATCATTTCATTTAGTTCGTATACATACTTAAAACCTAGTCTTAGATCGGTAATGCCTTGTATGTTTAATATAACCTTGTCTTTTGGGTAATCGACAGAGCTCGAAATAGCAAACGGCATTCCAAAATTAAATTCGACATTATCAAGTAAGTTGAAAGAAAGGTTCAAGTATCCAGATACTAAACTTTCACTTCCCTCTCTAAATGTTGGTTGTTTTTCTGCTCTTGTTGGTTCTTGAACACTATAAGTGTTTGTTGCGTAATCGAGGAAAATCCCTAAATTAAAATCCGTGAATTTTCTAGGTTGTGCATCTTCAACGCTAATGTACTTAGAGCTGGAAGTTGCCGGGTTAAAGAGCTGAAAGTCATTTCCAATAAAATTTGCGTAACTTGTATTGGCAAATACAGTGATAATACTAAAAGCAATACCTTTGATGATGGTTGTGCTATTTCGCAACGATGGTACTCCCTACATGTGCTGGGTGCATATGGCATGAAATTTTGATTTTTGTATTTTTAGGAATTTTTTTCAGTATGATTTTTCTTGTTTCTAAAGGTAGTAACGCAATAGGTTTGATGTATCCATGAATTTCAAAACCATGAACAGCGTCGAGCGTGTTCACTAATACTAGTTCGGTTTCTTGTGTGGAGTTAATCGAATGATGTGAAGGCACCCAAGTTTTTTTGCCATCTACCATCTTATTAATAATCGCAACGACTTGCTTTTTGGCGGTCACTTTTAATTTAGGTGATGTTTTCTTTGCAAAACTGTTGAAACTAAGAGCGGTAATTCCTGTCAATAAAATAGCATAAGCAATATTTCTCATTTAAAAGTAACCTTCTTTTGATTTATTTTTATTATAACGGTATTTGTAAGCATGTACCAGCACTTGGAGGCAAATCTCATGGCTAATTTAAAAAAACTACTTACATCTAGAAAAGTGATTTCTGCGGTGGTTCTTCTTGCCGTTGCAGCATTTGGTAAGCTTTATGACACAAGAAGCCCAAGTGATAGTGCTTCAAGCTCAAGAAGTGCCCAAAGCTCAGATTTTATCATCACCCACCACGGCAAATGCAGGATGAATTGTCGCAAAATTAGTCTATCTGAGGTTACAGATGTCTATAATAATGGCAGAGTGAACGCGAGAAAGTCAGATCAGTATGCCAAGCCATGCCCCATCGTTTCAAAAGAGAAACGAAGTTCGGATGGTCAATTGATAAGAGTTGTTATGGCTGAATGTCAAAATAAATTAAAAGTTGTAACGGTCATCGACTTAGAAAATAAATATCGCTGTAACTGTCGCTAAAAAAATTATGGTTAGAGGTGTTTTACAAAGTTTTCTCTTGAGAATCTAACTCTCTCGCCATAAACCCCTTCAGGATCACCTTTACCGCAGCCGATAACCATAGTAATTCTTGCTTTGGATGGAAGATTTAAAATGCTTTTTACGCGTTTTTCATCAAAGCCTTCCATAGGACAACTATCAAAACCTTGTGCAGAAATGGCGTTCATTATATTTTGACAAGCTAATGCAGAAGATTTAATAGCGACAGTATCTACCTCACTATTGCTAAATGGGCTGCGTGGCATTGGTCTAGAAAACCCCATCAATGTCACAATGGCTCTTTTAAATAAACCTAAAATACTTAATGGTCCGTGTGCATATACAAAAGGGATAAGTTTTTTGTAGTAGTACATGATTTTTTCATCGTTCATATTCTTTTTTTCAAAATCGGCTAAAATCAATTCTTGATGTTGTTTCCAGTGGTCGCGTCTAGATACTGCAACAATTAAAGCTGTTGCGGTGGTGGCTGCAGGTTGGGAAAGGCAGGCGAGGTCCATCTTTTCTTTTATTTCTTTTGATGTGACACAGTAAAACTCCCAAAGTTGTAAGTTAGAAGAGTTTGGTGCCAATAGTCCTGTGTCAATGGCTTTGTCTAGTACGTCTTTTGGTATTTGCTCATTTGTAAATTTTCGAGTGCTTCTGCGTTTTTCAACGGTTTGAAAAAAATCCATAAATCCTCTTTTGGTTTGTAAGGTTAGTTTGCCTCAGCAACAAGAAGGCCTTTTTCTTGCCAAATCTTGACGGTTATACCATCTATTTGAGTCTCTTGTAAGTTTTTAAAAGTAGTTTTGTAGTCCTTTGTAGAGGGGGCTTGATATACTGTAAAGGTTTTTCCGGTATCTGAATGCCTGTAACGAAGTTGGGCTGCTAAAACTCCTTTAATAGAGCAGTAACGACCGCCAATCAAAATCAATGCTGGTGATAAGAGTTTTGATGGGATAATCGTAAAATCAAGTCGATGTAATTTTCCTTGCACAGCTGAGTATGAATTTGAAAAAATCTCTGGGTCTTTAAGTTTGTGGTGGTTGTAAGCAACTTCTGTAGCAATTTGATGTGTTAGATCATTTTGATAAAAGAAAGGTGGGTATAAAATCACACCTATTAATATAGCAGCAGCGAATGTGATCATAAAAAAATGGCGTTTTGTAATCGAGTTTTTCTTTGTGTTTTTTTCGATATCAGACAGTATGCATTCTTGATTTTCTAGTAGTGTGTTGATTTTATCTGATGATAGAAAAACTTCAGAAAAATGAACTTTAATTGCTGATTTTAAGTTTTTAGTTTCCATGGATTTCTCTCTTGTCGGTTTTTCTTATTTTCTTTTTAATTCGGTGAACTCTAGATAATAAAGTGCCTCGTTTTTTATTCATTTTCTTAGCTATTTCGTCAAATGTTAAGCCTTCATATCCATAGAGAAATAGTAACTCACGATCAATAGGTTCAAGGTCTTTCATGATATCGTTTATTGAATTTCGGTTGATGATAGTGTCTTCAAAATTTAGTTCATGAATACCTATGATGTTCGTGTTTTCGTCATAGCTACTTATGGGGATGTTTTTTTTGCGGCGGTATTGGTCATAAAAAATATTTCGTATGGTTGTTTTAGTATATGCAATTAAATTTTCTGGTTGTTTAACAAGAACTCTCGTCATGGCGGTTTGAACTAAATCAAAAGCATCGGGTTCATTGTGAGTCAGGGCGTTTGCATATCTAAAAAGTTCTTGTAAGTTTTCTTTTGTGAAAGTTTGCAATTTGGTGATCCAATTCAAAAGAAGTTTGTCTTGATAGTTACATTACATAAAATATGATTTACTGTTTGTCCTTAAAATAAAAGCATGTGCTAATGACCTTCTAAAGACTCACGATTAGATACATGGATTTATTGCAATTATTTAAAATTTAAACAGTGAAATGCTGTGAATAGAATTGATATGCCTCATTATTCTAGTTTGAACTCGTTAGAAGTGAAAAAACACTTGCCGTAACTGTCCAGTAATACTACATTTGCTGCCTGCGGAGAGGTGGTAGAGCGGCCGAATACGCACGCTTGGAAAGCGTGTTCACCTTAACCGGTGACGGGGGTTCGAATCCCCCTCTCTCCGCCATTTCCTTCTAAGTAGCTAACTTCAATAAACAATTTTTTCCAAAAAGCCGTTTGCGAACAATTGCGAACAGCAAGAAACAAAAAGTCTCTCCGCTATTTTGGAAAAATTGGTTATTGAAGCGAAATTTGAGTGCAAGAATCGGTGCCACTTCACACTGAAGCAGACTCTTCTTGCCAATGTTTTTGAGCAAGATCTGTCAAAGCTGATTTGTATCTTTTGGCATAAACCTCGACGGTTTCCATTGAGACGTTTCCAAGTATTTGAGCGGCCACACCAAATGGTGGGCCCAGCGGGAATCGAACCCCAAACCTCTGCTATGTAACCACACCCTATGCCTCTATCTTCCTCGTGTTTTCTCATAATTTAAACCCAATGA
>JALZUQ010000029.1 GCA_023301465.1 Oligoflexales bacterium | reverse complement strand
GATCTTTACCAGAGATATTTGCTTCGTGAGCTTATATATAACAAAAGCAAAGAAAAGAACGTGAATTGATGTGCTTCTTATTGCTTATACAGTTGGCCACTATTTCGGCTTTTAAGAGCAAATAGGGTCCTGCTTCTAAGGTTCATCTCAGATTTTTAAACGTAGTAACATCGCTATAGTGACTCATTTCGCATAGCCAAAGAATTAGGAGTTTTTTCACTCATTTTTCTAGGGTAGAAGCAGAAAATTTTTGTTAAACTTTAAACTGTGGTTTAACGATTTTGGTTTGATTTTTATATGTTGGTGTTCAAATGTTGAATAAATATCTGTTTCTAATCTTCATTTTTTTCTGCATTTCTACTGACATGATTGCATGTAGCATCAGATGCAACAACCAAACATTGGAAGAAACAATGAAAATTGCAGATGGAGCAATTCTTGGAGAACTAAATTGGACAATTCCTCTTTCGTTTTTTGGAAATTCCTATCTATATAATGTCAAAACTTCAAGAACTTGGAGAAAAAAATTTCCTAAGAGCTACTGGTGGAAAGTGAATTTAGGAGCATCTTGCGATAAAACTTTCACTACAAAAGGAAAATTTATAGGTTTTATTTGGGGCGATAGGCTCGGCGTTGGTCATTGTGATATGATTTTACCTGCCACAGATCAGCTAATACAAAAACTAGATCAGATCATGGGAAGAAATTAATCAAAATTATTTGATCTAAAATATTTTTGAGTATGGCCAGTACCTAGAGAAAATCTAAGTATATTTCTTTTGTTTATTTACAAAAAATTTTAAAACTTTATGGAATAAAAAAACTAGTCTCCGTTTGCTTTTATCAATTAGAGACTAGGACTGCTCCGAGCAGCGAGCAGAGCAGTAATGCCTAAAAAATTTATTATGCTTTATCTGAACAACGAGACAAAACATGAGAGTTAACCCTACTGACAAACAATCTCTTTAAATGGCCCTATTGCTGAACCAGATGAGTCTAACACTCTCATCTTCGCATTTTTATTTTTATCTTTTTTTAATTCAATCATTATTTTTGGTGAATAAGGAGAGTCAGTAAAATGAATTCTCGTTCTTTGATTGATGATTGATTGATCCCAAAAGTTTGAAACTTCTAAACCATTGAACTTAGAAATCAATTGATAATCACTTGAAAGACCATATAGTAAGTTAAAAACAACTATCAAGTTATTCTTTGTGTCATTATATGCATAAAAGTCATGAATTTTTCCTTCACCATCAGATGCACAGTTTGTGTAATCATTCAATGGAATTCCATGAAATTTTGGTGTTAAACCTTTTTTAGAAAGAAGCTTGCCGACAAACTCTCGAGATTGTTTCGAGGTTATTGTTTCTTTGATAATGATATTTTCAATGCTGTGTCTTCTGTATGAAAAATACATTAATTCATGGAGAACAAGAGCAGATTTATTTATCCAGTCTAACTCCTGCCATTTTTTGTTATCAATTTTTAATATTCGATCTTTATCAGAAAAAAATGCAACTTGTTCTAATGAGCAGCCTTTTCTGAGATTAATTTTTCCAATATCAGTAGAAAGTTGAAGAGCTCCTCCAAAAATCACCTGTAATTTAAAATTTTCATCGTCTAACGCCAGAGTATTGCCAGTAAAAATTGGGTGAAAAATATATTTCTTATATAGTCTCGCAATTTTTGACTTAGAAATTTTTTCAGGATTCCAATAGTGATTAACAGTTAGTTTACTTACAAGGCCTAGAGCCTCATTTAAATCCTTAGGATTATTGATAATCCGTAGGCCTTGCTCTTTAGCCTCATAGATGTCTAGAAGCTCAAGTTTCGTCCCACACCGAACTCCAATTCCACCCCCGCCGTCGACTCCTCCTAATGATAACGCTGGTGATACATGAATGAGAAGAACAGATAAAACAATGATAATATTAAGTTTATTTTTTTTCATAAGTATAAGCCTTCATTTATTGATTAATCTTTAGCACAAAAATACTATTATTTAAATTTGCATCACTTTATACATTTTTTATTTTATCTGTTATTGAAATACTTAACAAAAATGTTATCTATTATTATGTTTGATTTATTAGATTACAAAGAAATCGTGAACCGTTGGATTCATAACCAACCCAAAAAGGGTCATGGCCAACTTCGAAAAATTGCTAATGAGTTAAAAGTAAACTCGGTAGTGACAAGTCAAGTTTTTCGAGGGGAAAGACACTTAACTCTTGATCAAGGGTTGATAGTATCAAGGTATTTAGGTCATAGCCCGCTTGAACGTGACTACTTTTTGATATTAATACAACGAGAGCGAGCTGGAACTTATGCACTAAAAAAGGTTTTAGATAGCCAATTAGAGGCTCTGAGGAAGTCAAAGAAACAATTAAAAAAAAATTTAGAGTACACAGAGCTTACCAATGAAGATCATGGGCTTTTTTATTCACATTGGTGTTATAGTGCTATTCGCCTTATTTCTGATATTCCCAATATAAACTCTACCCAAATAATTTCAAGACATCTCGATATTGATTTGAACACAACATCGCGGATTTTAAATTTTTTAATACACAAAGGCTTGGTTATCAAAAGCAATGATCATAAACTTTCACTAGGCCCTCAAGTAACTCACTTAGGTCATGATTCTCCATTTGTAAAAAATCACCACGCTAATTGGCGAGTAAAGGCTCTTGAAACTCAGTCTCAAACACACTTATCAGACGATTGTTTGTTTTATTCTGGCCCTATGGTTGTTTCAAAAAGTACCGCTTTGGAAATTAGAGAGTTATTGCTTAAGACGATCACAAAATCAACTTCATTGGCAAAAAATTCGCTTTCAGAAACTGTACGTTGTTTAAATATAGACTGGTTTAGATTATCTAAAGACATTGAAGACTATTCATGATTTTATGGTAAGCTTAAAAAAAAGCAAACTTGAAAGAGTCTTTGCGATTTTTCACCCTAAACTCAGGGGTCGAGACAATATTTGGCTTGTATCAAATTATTATCTATTTCAAAAATAAAAACCAATTTTTTGTTTACGAGTCGCGCCCAACTAAGTATCTTATATGATTAAATTTAATCGCCTTGGACCATTTGGCATGCAACCTTCTCATCACCCTTGAATACTTTACATATTAGTTGTGCCCACATAACGTGCATATTTTTGAAGAGATCTACCAAAGAACTCACCACTGAGGTCACAGGACATTACCGTGTTGAACATTTGAACCTGCAGCACCCTTAGGAATTACAAAACTGTACATGAAGCCTCCATAGATGGAGTTAGAGGATTCAACTTCAAAACCTAAACCCTTCAGGCAGGAGCTAATGTGAAACAATCCCGTTCCACCAAACTCTCCTTTAATTTTGGACCGAAGGTGTAAGCCATTATTGATGTGCATTAAATTTTTGCTTGAAATACCATGCCCTGAATCCGCAACCGATACTTTAACTCCAGATTCCAAAGTCAAAAACGTAACGGATACTTTCCCCTCATCTTGAATCGCCTCAACAGAGTTTTTTACAAGCTCTTTTATGACAGTTGAAAGCAAATGATACTTTATGTTTATTGACTTACTTGAGAAGCCGCTACTGTCAATATCTATCACAACCTTTTTATTAAAATTTTCAGGCCATTCCTTAAATTGATCTTTCAAATCCCCAAAATATTTGTAAGGATTTGTGATCATTTCTCTTTTATATATTTCTTCAAAATTTTGATTCCTAATTTCCACTAAACCATTTCGTGTTTTTTCAAGTTCATTGGCACTTAGTTCAAGTTCTTTCTTAATCAGGTCATTGTTGTCTCCACTTATTTTTTTCACAAGGCTTTTGATTTTCAAACTATAGACATCTAAGTTGTGAATCACCTGATAAATATAGTTCCTTGAAGCACTCAATACAAAATAGTCTTTTTGAGACTGAGAGGCCCGGTTCAACTCAAAAGTTAAACTTGAAACCTTTGAAGCGAGCTCATGGATTGAAGCAACATTTGGGAAATCATGACCATGAATTCTCAGAAATTTATTGATAGCATCTATCGAGATCTTTTCAGAATTATTTTTAAGAAAGTAATAAAAAGAAAAAATAAATATCGCAAAAATTAAAACGGCTAAATACAAAAGTGAAACGCCTTTTTTAGAATAACATGCATGTAAAGATATACCTGCATTACTTACGTTTTCACTTACGCATATTGGAAGCAAACCCGGCTTTAGACCGTGCTCGAAATTCTCTCCTCTCCTCACGATACTGACGTGAGCAAATCTTTTGTTCTCAGAGAGAAGCTCAACAAAAGACCTATAGTTCGCATTCACGATGTTTTCATGCTGAATCGCAGAAAGTAACTTCATCTCTTTTTTCAATTCCAACTTATCATTAGAAACATCGAAAAAAATTTGAAAAAACAAATAAAACCAAGGCAACCATAAATCTTAAAGAAGATTGCAAACCATTGTTACTGGAAGCGGCTAAAGTAAATGAAGCCAAAATATCAAAGGAAATCAATCAAAAATCTAAGGCAGAACTCAAAAACCAGATCAATGAAATTAAAAAGGAATTATCTGAAACATCAAAAACTGAGCTAAAAAGAAAGGCAGAAGACGTTGAAAGCAAAGCATTTAAAACAGCGGAAAGTAAAGCCTTAAGCATTTTAAATAAAAAATCACTCGAACTTAATACTTCTATCTCAAAAATAAAAAAGGACTACCTAAGTCAATCAAAGAAATTTCTTCTTGATTTTGAAAAAGAACTCAATATAACTGTGCGGAAAATATCTACCACTTTTGATAGCTACATAAAACTCAAACCATATGGGAGATATTTTGAAATAGAGTCTTTAGAACCAACGATCAAAGGAATTGAAAGCGAAAATATCGGTAGATTTATTTCTGTGTTATTCAAACGTGAATACAAACTAATATCGAGTAAGAATTTTAAACTTGTTGGAGGTGGAACACAGCACGTGTCTCCCGGAGATTATTTTGAATTCATCGGTGGTAAAAATGGAATATGGCGAGAAATTTTCCGTCATCAAAAAATGAGTTTTGCTTCTTACACTTGGAACTCAAACTCAGCACCTCTGCTCACTGAATCAGCTAAAACTGTGGATTTTAATGAAAAATCTATTGATGATTTAAATGAATATCACAATGGTTTTTTCAATCCAAAAAGCAACGGTGTATACCGAATCTACTTTTCAAGTTACCCAAAAAGCAAAACAGACTATGATAAATCCCCTGAAAAATGTGGCATCCATATGGTAAAAAACAATAAAATAATCAAAACCATTAAACCTACTTCACTTATGATCTACGACCTCACATCCTTTGATCAGTTTTGCAACTTTAACGTGACCGAAAATGTAACATTAAAAGTAGGTGATAAAATCGGGTTTTACCCACAATTCAGCGGAAATCTTCGTTTTGAAATCATCAGAATAGACATTTAGACTTAGTATTTTTGTTTCAATTTTCGCTAAATATTGTTAAAAATAAGGAGGATTTATGAGTGAAACCAAAAACACTCCGCTCTTTGAAAATTTGGTGACTTTTGATGAATTACTTGAGATGCTTAAACATCAATATAGTAAACACACCGTTTATCGGTGGATTCACAAACAAGGAATGCCTTACAGAAAAATAAAAGGAAAGCTTTGGTTTCCGCGGGATCAGGTTCTGATCTGGCTGGAAAGGAGCTAATTTTATGGCTGTATACAAATCTAGAAACAAATGGAGAGCTGAAGTTTCCATTAATGGAAAGCGAATTGCTACTAAAGGTGGCTTTAATAGAAAAATTGATGCTTTGCGGTGGCATGAAGATACAATTTTTAAATATCGAAGCCAAAAAGAAGTATTGGCTGAGAAGATTTATAATATGAGGGATCTTATTTCTAAATTTCATGAACTGCATCTACCTTATATTAAGACAAGCACAAAAGACCGCTATCTTCTGGATATTGAAAAAAGAATTGTTCCGTTTTTTTGTTCTATCAATTTAAATAAGATAGATGGAATTTTACTAGAACACTTCAAAAGTTCAATAGTCTCAAAGATGTCTCCAAAATCTGTCAACAACTGCTTACACGTTCTGAGGTTACTCCTCAATAAAGCGATCAAGTGGAAAATGCTAGAAAGAAACCCCTATGATTTAGATTCCCTTAAAATTCAAAAAATCAGTTCAAAAGTTGGCTGGTGGGATGAAAAAACATATATACGAAAGTTTCTTCAAGAAGCTAAGTTGAGAAGTCGTTATTACCCAGCTTTCTTACTAGCATTGGAAACTGGAATGAGACTGGGAGAAATTGTCGGACTCTCTAAGCAAGACATTGATTTTGAGCGTGGAAGAATTCACGTAAAACGTCAATGGAGTGACAAGTATAAGGAGTACGGGAGCTGTAAAAATGGCTTAGAGAGATGGGTGGATTTTAATCCCAAAGGTGAGTTAGCGAAAACTCTAAAAGAAGCGGTGTTAATGAGCGGCCATCAAGAAATCATTTTTCTTACCTCTAGGGGTAACCGGGTCAATAATAGAGCACTTGCTGGACCATGTTTCAAACACATAGTCAGAAAAGCAAAGGTTCCTGATATCCGGTTTCATGACATGAGGCATACGTTTGCTTCTTGGTACATGATTGAGATTGATGAGATTTGGGCTTTGAAAAGTATTCTAGGTCATAGCGATATTCGCACAACCCAGAGGTATGCACATCACTCTTTGAGTCGAAAAAGAAGAAGCTTGGAAATTTTCTCACGCGTCAGCCCACACGAATCCCACACGAGGGACATCGTGAACAGCTAAAACGTTAGTGTTTTCAATAGGTTAAGAGTGGTGGA
>JALZUQ010000028.1 GCA_023301465.1 Oligoflexales bacterium | reverse complement strand
CTTGGAAATTTTCTCACGCGTCAGCCCACACGAATCCCACACGAGGGACATCGTGAACAGCTAAAACGTTAGTGTTTTCAATAGGTTAAGAGTGGTGGAGACGGCGGGAATCGAACCCGCGTCCAAACACGCGAAGAGTAAAAACGCTACATGCTTAGCCTCGTGATCATCCTCTTGCTTAAAGCACCCACGAACAGGTCTCTCCAAGCCGCAGTCTGATTAAGCTCACTATTTTGTCTACAGACGGAAAACAAAACTGCAAAGTTGAGGAAATAACACCTTCCAAGAAGTCTCAACACCCTCGAGGTCAGTGGCAGCCTATTAGGCTGCTAAACGAAAGTTTTCGCCAAATAAAAAAGTGATTCGTGTTTAATAACCGGGTCGCGAACCAACCCCGGACATGCTTTTCTACCTAACGTTCATGCTTGTCGAAGCCATGACGTCCCCACTAGAAACTCACTCCACCATAACCTAAAATGAGGCTAGATCCTAGATAAGTCTCTTCATTGACCATCATTTTTCTATATTAAGACGTATTTTTCGGTATTCATGCTGAAAGTTTAACTTAAGCATGGTTCCATCTGAAGATTTTTGATCGGCACTTCTCATAATTGTGTAGACTAGTAAGCCAGAAATATTGTCTGATTCATAAGAGTCAGGCATATCTTCGTTTGATTTCTTTAATAACAGAGCTAATGAACCTTTAGGGATCACGATTTTGTTTCGAGCAATCCTTGCACCCTCTATATTCAACCATGAGTTAGATGATGAGAAACCAATCTCCACTCGGTCTGATTTTTGAAAACTTTGAGAAAAAGAAATCACAAAATTTCTTTGAGCAGAAACATTACGATCAGGAGTTTCTGATACAAGAGGAAAATCTGGGATCTCTACAACATCTTCAACAATATCACCAGAAGTTGTAAACCATTCAAAAATAACTTCTTTTTGATCTAAAACTTGATTATCAAGGCTATAAAAAGATCTATCGCCAATAAAAGCTTTGTCATGCCAAAACTCCGACCCATTCATAACCAAACGACTTGGGTAAGTTAAACGAAAACTTTTATTAGAGTCTTGCTTACTTGTAAAATTTGCTGTGTAGTTTATGTCGTCTCTATAATCTGAAGTTTTTAATTCATATGTTCTCACAATAGAGTCACCTTCAGATAGCTCACCAATCTCAACACTTTCTGAATTTGGACACGCAGTGCAAAATAAAATAAGACCTGTCATCAATAATGCTTTTCGTAACATTTTAGCCCCCCTCGCCTTTATGAATACTATGGATTGAAAGTACGCTATTACAGCAAAGAAAATTTCTTGAGTTAAGATATGATTTTCACATCTTGTTCGTTAATAGACTGGTTTAAATTAAGCTTTAAATCCATCAGGTAGCTTTTTGTAAGAGCCATCATTGGAATGCCTAAAATCATACCAGTTAGCCCAGCTAAATTTCCACCAATGATTAATGCTAAAATAGTTAAAAAAGCACTTAATCCCACTTTACTACCCACAAGCCGAGGCGTGATCCAAAAACCCTCTAAAGTCTGCACCACCAAAAAAACTAATCCAACCCCTACCCAGAGAGACCAAGAAGAGTCTGTTGCAATGATGACACCGTAAGATAAACACACCCCAATCGCAAAACCAAAATAGGGAATAACACACAAAAAACCAGCAAATAACCCAATGAGAATCCCGTGTTTCAAACCGACAGCCCAAAGACCGAGTGCGTACAAACAAGCTAAGATACTCGCAACCATCAATTGTCCACGCAAATAACCACTTAAGACCGTATCAAACTTTTTTAAAAAACCACTGAGTTATGGTTGAAATTTATCAGGAATATAGCTCCAAAGATCTTTACTAATTTTCTCGAAATCAATGGTGATATAAAAAAAGAATAACGGGATCATCAATATATTTAAAAAACCAAGAACAATATTCACTAAACCAAAAGTAGAACTCTTAGCCATCCAACCAAAGCTTTTCAGTAAGCCCGAAATAGAAGCGGTTGAAACACCTTGCATCTTGAGTAGTAAGTCGTCCAAACTGTAATCAATCGCATACCCATACTGAGCTAAAAAAGAATTTACTTTTTTGTATAGCACCACCATCTGACTAGGTAGCTGACTTAAAAAGTATGTAAATTCAAAATAGATGGCTGGAGCGACATATCCAAACGACAGTAGTAACACGGCTAAAAATGCCAAAAAGACAATAACTGTTGCAAAAACTCTGGAAGCCCCTCTTGCCTCAATAAACTTAATCACCGGTAACAACACATAAGCACTTGCAAACGCAATCATAAGAGGAACGAGAGCATTCCCTAGTCCAACGATTAAAATACTCAATGCAGCAATAAAGCAAACAGAGAGTAAGAGTATTCTCATGTTTTTATTCATAGAGTATAGAATATCACAACCAAGACACCGATGGTGTGTTTAACTCGGATTTAATCAACGTCAATAAAAAAACATCTATAAAGTCATGTTTTAGATGAAAAGATCATCAATCAAAATTGATATAAACTTTTGAATTTACTAAAATATTAACCACTAAGGAGAATTATATTGAACAGTTCTTGGACAAAAAAGTTTAACAACACCATTCGTCGCCACTCAGCTATGCGTTGGCTGTTTTTTGTCTGCTGTAGCTTGCTCCTTTGTTTGCTTATTGGGTCTTTAAGTTTTTGGTATGCCCCAGCATTTGCGTTTACTCAATTTTGTATTGCTTGTATCGTGTTTGGCTTTTCTGTTGTTTGGATTAGTTTCAATATAAAGTCTTCATATATTAAAGAGTCTGATTACAGTATTCACCTTCAAATAGAACAACCCTCTGACTCCAAAAAGTTTTCAAATGAACATTTATCACAGATCAAAAAGATCCAATGGTCTCAATCGAAACCTGTGATATTCACGTCCATTGGCCTCATTGTGATATCTTTCCTTTGCTTAAGCCTTATCAAAGACTTCACATCACAATCGTACTTGTTATTTTCTAGCCCTGGAAACCTGTTAAAGTTCACCTCAAAACTTGAAGTACTGCAAGGAAGCCTCGATAAAGACGACCAAATGAGTTATGAATTTTCAAAGGCCAAAGACATTAAACTCAAACTTGCCGATAAAAACCTTCTAAAAATCGTTATTACTACGACTCAAAAACTCTCCGGCATCCCTGCCATCAAGGTAAAAGACGGAAATACTATTTTGCATGATTTTCAGATGTCTGAACTCCCATCCAAAGACCCAAACGAAAAAGTATATGGCCTTGAGTTTTCCATCAAAGACTCTTCCAAAATATATATTCCTGCATTTAGCTCTAAATCTCTGGCAGATGTTCACATCAAAAAGCTACCGGTCCCTAAAGTATCTTTAACCTCTAGGGTTGACCTGACTCAACCATGGCACGACGACAAACCGCTTCCACTCCAAATTAAAGTCGATGCAAAAAATCCCCTACAGCAAATTAAATTATTAATTGTCTCTGGGCAAAACCGTTCTGAAGAACTTGTGGCACGCGTCATGAAAGAAGGACTCAAAAAATACGATTCTAGCTATCCGCTTATACTTGAGTCCTACGTCGCAGGAGATAACGCCGAAGTCATTGTGGTAGCAGTTGCTATTGACAAGGCAACCCCTACTCCACTCGTAGGGCAAAGCAAACCCCTTCGCATCAAAACCTCCAGTGCTTATGGTCGTTATTTGAGTGCATTGAGATCCCTAAAAAACGTAAAAGAAATTGTCGATCAAAACATTTCAAAACAATTAGAAAAACTCGACAAAAAAGCCATGGAACACATGAATAAAGCTGTAAAAATGTCATTAGAAACACCGTTTTTTGACTCTATTGACCGAAGAGAATTATTAAGGAACTTTCAGCCCAAACTTCAAAAACTATTAGACGGCACTTCTACCGATGATCGTGCAGATTTTCTTGCTGAGTTGAGTGAGTTTTTATATGAACATGAATTACTAAATGACAGAGAACGCGACCGAGACTTTTTTGTTGCTGCACGAGGCCTTTCTCGTATGCTTGAAAAACCAAAAGCACGAAGACGAGGAAGCGTTGAGAACCTTGTAGGTGGACTAAAGGAATATTTAGTAGAACGAAAACGTAGGTGGAAAATACGCACTGACCGAATGCCTAAAGATATGCTTCCAAAAAACAGCAAAGAAATGCTTGGAGACTACCTAGATAAAAAGCTAGCAAAAGTTGAAAACCTTGATACACAAAAACAGCGTAATGCCGCCCAAGCTGAACTCAGCAAAACTGTCGAAACCTACCGAAAGTGGGTTGAAAACTTAGAGGTATCCGAAGACAAGTCTCAAGAGCAAACCGCAAAGAAACGCCAGAAAGCTCTGAGTAATGCTCAAAACGCATTGAAAGAACTTCAAAAGCGACAAAGTGAAGTTTCTAAAATACTAGATAGAGCTCAAACCAAAAACAAAAAAGATCTTTCTTTTCAATGGCCAACCGCAAAAGCCATCCAAGGAAGCAACCAAAAGAAAACCACACAATTAGAAAACCAACTTCGTGCTCACTCCCCCCGTGCAGCCCGAAGAATCAAAGCAGCAGCTCAGTCAATGGACAGAGTGATGAAATCTGGTGCAAATGATGATTTTGTGAAGGCAGAATCACACTCAGATTATGCGAATAGATTGTTACGGCAAGCCCAAAGTGCTGCACAGCAAGAGCAGCGTAAAAACGGCTCTGGAAGGCGAAAAAGACGAAGAGTCGGTGGAGATAACTACCACGGCCAACGCATCAAAGGTGATGTTAAATTCAATGTTGGTGGATATGAAGTTGATAAATTATACAGAGAACTTATATTAGATCGAGCCATGGGAAACTCCATGAACGACGATGAAGCTAAGTTTATGAATCAGTATCTGAGACAAATTGTAAGATGAACCTTTCGGCAACCTCACAGTATTCACAACAACCTCGCAGTGAACATGCGTTGAGTGTTTATATTCGAAAATGCCAATCAGACTACCTCGATGCAAGACAGATTCATAAACGGATGAAAGACCTGCTTCCTGACAAGCTCAAGTCCATCAAAGCAAAGTACCGCTCAGAAAACTCTAGTGCTAAATCCGAACGCCTTGGCCTGATGGATCCAGAGCACCTTAAATTTATCAAAGAACTCTCCCTCGTTTATAAACGTTGGATTGAATCTAAAGTCGCATATGAAATTGCCGTGATTCAACGTCACAGCATTCGATCAAGCCGGGCTTCAAGAAGGCCCATAGAAAGGAAACGCTAATGTTTAGTTCCATGATTTTTGCCATTTTGTTTTTTGGAGCGTTTGGTTACTTCTGTTACCGTTTTTATATTATCTGGGGCTACATCAGACTTGGTGCAGAACCAGTAGACAGCATGTATGACGAACCACTCGCAAGAATCAAAAATGTATTCACGACAGCATTTATTCAACCTAAAATGTTCCGTGACTTTATTCCAGGCCTGATGCATGCACTGATTTTTTGGGGCTTTATTCTTGTTACCATTGGCACCACCGAAACCATCATGAATGGCTTTGTTTCTACATTTACCTTTGAAAGAATCTTACCAAAGAGCTTGTTCCATGTATTTCTTGTCAGCCAAGATATCGCTAATGCTTGGGTCGCCTTGGCGATTGTGGTGGCGATTTACCGGAGACTTGCAAAGTCTAGCTCAAGATTAAACTCACTGGCTTCTGATTCACGTAAAGATGCATATGTCGTACTTGGTTGGATTTTTGCCTTAGTAGTAACGGCACTTTTAACGATTGGTGCAAAAGCACGTATGGGAGAGTACTCTACCAGCTACGTACCAGTCTCGACTTTTTTAACAGGACTACTAAGTTTTGGAACAGAACACTGGAAAACCTACAGCCATTTTATGTGGTGGATTCACATTGCAGCACTTCTTGGGTTTTTGGTTTATCTTCCAAACTCAAAACACCAACACTTTATTTGGGCTATTCCAAACATCTTTTTTCAAAGCCTTAAAAAACGCGGCCGCCTAAAACCTATGGAGTTTAGTGATGACGCCGAAAGCTTTGGGGTTGGTAAAGTAGAAGAGTTTAGCTGGAAGCAGCTGCTTGACGGATACACTTGTGTTGAGTGCGGTAGGTGCCAAGAGGTTTGCCCCGCCTACAATACAGGAAAACCCTTAGACCCTAGAAAAATTGTTCACGACATTAAATACTCCCTCTTAGACTCTGTCGGTGATTCTGAAGCTAATAAACCGTTGATTAAAGGGTTTATCAGCGAAGAAGAACTATGGGCTTGTACGACTTGTGGAGCGTGTATGGAAGCTTGCCCACTAAGCATTGAGCACATTCCTTCCATTGTGGATATGCGTCGTTACCAAACCATGACCATGGGCGAACACCCTGACGAGCTGGAGCAAACCTTTAATAATCTAGAAACCAACTTTACTCCTTGGAGTGGCGTGGACCACAGCACAAGAGCCGACTGGGCAAAAGATGAAGACATTACTACCTACGCGGAAGACTCCGATGTTGAATACTGTTTTTGGGTTGGGTGTGCAGGGTCTTATGACGACCGTTATAAAAAAGTAAGTAAATCCATTGCAAAAGTTATGAAAAAAGCAGGAGTGAGTTTTTCTATTCTTGGCACTGAGGAAAAATGTAATGGAGATACAGCAAGACGTTTAGGAAACGAATACCTTGCACAACAAGCCATTACCGAAAACGTAGAAACCATGAAAAAGCACTCTATTAAAAAGATTGTCACGGGATGTCCTCATTGTTTTAACACCATCAAAAACGAATACCCTGACTTTGGGTACAAGGCAGAAGTCGTTCACCATACTCAGCTTTTTAAACAGTTAATTGATGACGGCAAGATCAAGTCAACTCAAGTCCCTAAAGATGCTAAAGACGTCACCTTTCACGACTCTTGCTACCTAGGTAGACATAATGATGAGTACGAAAGCCCAAGAGACACTCTTGAGGAAACGGGTGTGAAACTCACAGAAATGCCTCGCTCCAAAGAAGACGGCTTTTGCTGTGGAGCTGGTGGTGGCCGTATGTGGCTTGAAGAAGACACGGGAACCATGATCAATGAAAACCGTGCCGAAGAAGCCATTGCGACAAATGCTGATACAGTGGCGACTTCATGTCCGTTCTGTATGACGATGATGCAAGATGGTATCAAAACCAAGGGCCATGGCGATAAGGTTCAGGTTAAAGATGTAGCAGAAATTTTGGCCGAGTCCATGGACTTGTAGGTCAACTCTCACAACTCATAGAAAAGGCTCAACAGTGTTGAGCCTTTTTTTATACCTCTTCCACCAAACAATATCGAAATCTGATAAAATAGAGATCTATTCTGGAGGAGAAAGATAATGCGACTGTTGATCTTGCTTGTGACCTTTCTTGGGTTGACTGCAAATGCAAAAAACATTGAAATCATCAAAAAACAAACGACAAAAGGCTTGGAAGTTCTCATGATTCCTGCCAAAAAAGTCCCCCTCGTTACCATTTGTCTCGCAGTAAGAGCTGGCGGTATGACGGAAAGAGCATCTACAAATGGCCTAACGCATTTGTGGGAACATATGTTCTTTAAAGGCAATAAGGCAATTCCAAGCAAAGAAGGCTTTGCACGTCGCATCAGGCAATTAGGCATCAGTTACAACGGTGATACTTCCGCAGAAAAAGTTCGGTACTATTTTACGCTTCCTTCAGAAAACTTAGAGGACGGCCTTGAGTTTATGTCAAACGCCATAGCTCACCCTCTTTTAAAAACAGATGAACTAGAAAAAGAGCGAATTGTTGTACTAGATGAATACGACCGTTCAGAATCTTCTCCGCACTTCATGTACTACAACCTTAACCGGGTTCTTCGGTACGGAGAAAAAGAATACTTACGCTCTCCTCTTGGCCACCGTTTTTTGATTGAAAAAGCCACCAAAAAACAACTTATGCAAATTAAACATGAAGTGATGGTGCCAAAAAACAGCTCTATTATTATTGGTGGAGACTTTGAACCAAGTTCAGCATTAAAGCTTGTAGAGAAACATTTTAAAAAATGGGACAACCCCAAAAATTGGAAACCATTTCAATACGAAAAACCCGCAAACATTAAATCAAATCATAGTTACACAATGTTAAATCCTTTGATTACAGAACCAAGTGTTCGCATTGCATTTAACGGCCCCACGACAAAAGATAACCCTCAAGATACATATGCCGCAGATGCTCTCATTAGTCTTTTAAATCACAGCAGTTCAAAATTTAACAAAAAATTTATTACAAGTGGTTTTGCACTTGGTGCAGGCTTAAGTTATCACACTCAAAAACACTCCGGTGAACTGACTGTTTACGGATCTACTCAACCAGAAAAGATGAAAAAACTAAAAAAAGCTCTTTATGATGAAATCAAACTTTGGTCCAACAAAAACTACTTTTCTCAAGAAATCTTGGATGATGTCAAAAGGCAGTTAATCGTGAACCATAAAATGGAAACGGATGTCCCTTCTGAGTTTACACTCACTTTTGCATTTTGGTGGGCTGTAGGTGGCTTAGATTATTACAACTCATATATTCCAAACCTACAAAAAATCACCTTAGAACAAGTTGCAGCATTTGCAAAAAAGTGGTTTCAAAACCAGCCTCATCATGAATCAATCATTCTTTCTCCCTCTGCAGCAAAAAAAGCAGGACTCTCAGACACTTCGAAACCTCTTGTAAAAAAGCATTTACAAGCATTTTTATTCCCAAAAGGAAAATCACCGGCAAAAGGAGCTAAAAAATGAAAAAACTCACTATAACTCTTATAGTATTTAGCTTATTTGGTTTTGCAGCTTCTCTAAGTGCAAACGTTGACAAACAAATGAAGCTAACTCAAAACCTAAAAACTAAAAACGGAATTAGGGTACTCTATAGAAGCTCTAACAGTTCGCCCATTTTTCGATTATCCATAAACTTTGAAAAAGGTCTTAAGGACTTAAAACCCAAAGACAGGGTCGCATATACTATGATGATGTCACTTATGCCTTATTCAACAAAGTCAAAATCCAAAGAAGAAACCGATAAGATAAAAGAAAAATACTCATTAGCAATTGGGTGTGGGTCAGGCCTTGAACTAGCTAGCTGCGGATTAACGTCGACCGACGATAACTGGGAGAAAGGCTTGGACTTACTTGCAGACATACTCATTAACCCTGAATTCAACCAAAAAGGATTTGAAACCAGACGTGCACGAGCAAAGAGTCGACTCGAAGCGACGCCCCAAGACCCGTCTAGCTATTCAAATGATGTATTAAATAAGATTTATTACGGACCCGGACACCCTTACTACTCTGACTACAAAGAAGATTTATTTCACCTAAAATCTTTAAAAACTTCTGATTTAAGAAAGCTTCACTCTGTATTAAAGTCTAGCAATAAGATGTTCATCACCGTAGTGAGCTCCCTCCCTGCCAAGACGGTAATGAAAAAACTGGATAGTCTTTTTGGAAAAATTCAAAAATTTCCAAGTATTTCAAAAAAAGTTGTAGAGCCTGTATTTAATCCAAAAAACACCGTGGCATTTGAACACAGAGATATCCCTACGGCATACATAAGGTTTAAGTTTAACTTACCAGACTACACATCTGCCGATAAAACAAAAATCAAACTCATGCTTAAAGTATTAAGTGAAGAGCTGATGAATGAAGTAAGAAACAAGAGATCTCTTTCTTATTCTGTCCACTCGTACGGTATTGAAAACTCTATTGGAGTCGGTGTTATTAGTGTTTCTACTTCTAAACCAGAAGAAACCATCAAAGTCATTCAGATGGTTGTAGACAGTATAAAAAACAAAAAATTAAGCAAGAGTGTGCTGGATGAGTATAAACCTGTTTTTAAAACTCGTTTTTATCAGAGGCTTGAGTCTCAAGGTGCATTTGAAAGTAGTTTGTCGAGAGAATACTTCTACTTTAAATCAACAAAGCCATTTTATGAGTTCCCGGATAAAATAAATCAAATTACTCCTGATGATATTCACCAAGTTGCAAATAAATACTTAAAGAATATGCGAGTTGCTGCCATTTTTCATAAAGATAAATTTAAGAAAAAATGGACATTAGATTTTGTTAGGCATTTTGCTGAGAATAAATATAAAAAGCTAATAAGGTAGTTTATTCGCAATCATCTTTTGGTGCGATAAACCAGTACATGATAAATGCGACTAAAAATATGAGACTAAAAAAAACATAGTAATAAGTCATTTTGATAAGTACCCCACTGTGTTCAAGGCATAAAGTAAACTTCCATCTTTATGCCTTATTTTGATTTTCCCCCGCACGAAACCAAATGTATGACCTACATTTGAAATCTTCACCTCTAGGAACTTACCTCGCTTCTTGTGTATCAGCTCATAGTCAAAAAATTTACTATGGTCTTGGATACGCTGATCTGCGACATAAACCTGAGCCTCATCACCAAAGTGCTGCCCCTCAAGCTTACCCAAAGGTATCTCTCTTTTAACCCTAGCACCCTTTTTGATAAAACCAAAGTCTATGGGTTCTGACAACTCCGATAACTTATTCCGTTTATTTGTATTGAGTGCCTTTAAAGTGATGCTTGGAAGGTTCTGAGAGTCTGTGGAGACACTTAGTTCACTACTACTCACCCCCGCCAAAAAGGCCGGCTTTGCAGTAATCCAATAAGTCGTCTCGACCCCTTTAGAGGCCTTCTCTTTTTTGACAATAAACCAATCGTGTCTGTAACGAAGCTCACCCAGAGTAGTTCCAGCAGTTTTTTTTACGATGGTTAATGATTGCTTTGTTTGGTTTTCATCAAACAATAATACTGGCGGGTTAACCAAAAATTCAGTTTTTATATTTGCAGAAACACTGAGGAGCTTTGTTTTGATGGTTTTATCTTTATACATGAAACTTATTGTTTTTTTAAGGTTTCCTGAAAACTGCGTAGTATCTAGTGTCAGCTGTAGCTCAGACTTTTCGCCCGGCTTAATCACATGGGGTATCTTCTTTTTAATAACACACCCGCACTCAGCGTGAATACCAATCACTTCAACTGCTCTGGATGAATTGTTTTTAAGAGGATACTTAAACTCCACTTTAGAGCCCTGCCAAAGCTGACCTAGGCTTTGAGAAGGTGAGGAAATCTTCAGACCAAGTAAAAGGGATGAGTTGAGCATCAATAGTGAAATGAGTATGTGCTGCATAATAGTTATACCTGTCCTAGAGTTCGAAAACACAAAAACAAATTTCCCAGAAAAAATCAAACATTATAATGATTTAAAGCCCCAAGAGAGGATGAACGACTAAAAGTAGAGCAGTTTTTACCGAGTAGTAAGGTATGAATATTTTAAAACCAATACTTATCGTTATCTTATGTAGTCTTTTTTTAACAAACTGCCAGACTCCACTTCGCACATCGCGAACTAGCCTTAACGTTGAAACCTTCGACAGCCTAGAAAGAAGACTAAAAGACTCAAACATAAAACTAAGTTTTTTTCAGAAATTTGGGCCATTTCAAATTAAGAAGACGACAAACCAAAACCTACAAGTCACAAAAAATACGTTGATTTCATACGATATGTTTGCACCTCAACATAAAGATAAATCTCCATTGATTATTATTAGTCATGGAAATAAATCTTTGAAAGAAGCACACCGATTTCAAGCAGAAAGACTGGCTAGTTGGGGCTTCTATGTGATGACTGTACAACTTCCAAAAGTAAAAGACTGGATTAGAAACGGGAAACGTTTATATCTCCTAACAAAATACCTGCATACATGGCCAGATATCCTAGCAGAGAATTTTGATCACAAAAAAATTATCTTATCAGGCCACTCTTTTGGTGGGTCAGCAATTTCGATTGCGGCAGGAATGGGAGCTCCGGTTTTGGGTTTGATTCTTTTAGATCCTGCGATTGTGAGTAATTATGTTATCGGGAAGCTGAAAAAGATAAAATCACCGGCTATTTTACTTGGAGCAGATAAAAAAGTATTTTTATCCAGAAGGAGAAAGCTTTTCTTTGAAAAAGTACCAAAAAACATTGCTGAAATATCCATAAAAGGAGCTACACACGACGATGCTCAATACCCATCAATGTTTTCTATTTATAACTTTGGGATGGACCCATACACATCAAAAGAAAAGCAAGAGTACTTCCTATCTTCAATATTAATGACTGCTTTTTCATACTCTATGGATAAAAACTTGGATTTTGTTTGGGCTGGCATTCAAAGAGAAGTAAAACGTGGAAAGATCATTGAGGCTAGAATAAAATAATTAATCTTTCCAAAAATTCTTTTTACATCAGTGGAAACCACTCATATTCTCCGTTTTCAATTCATCAAAATTTGTAAAACAATTTGTTTTTTTAAAAAAACCAGCATCTACTGGACTCCAATCACTAGACTTAATAGAGTAAAGCAGATTAAGAATTGGATTGTGAATAGAAGAAGAAGCTAATGCTCGATATTTCTTAGATAGACTGTTCTCACTTGCAGACAATCTAACTGAGTCAAAATTTTCATTGTAATAGTCATAAATAGCATTCAGTAACTCCTTAAGAATTTCAGGCTCTGACAAACTATTTCTTGTTAATGGCATATTCGGAAAAACATTCCGAATTTTCTTAATGGCTAAACTGTAACTAGATCGCATCAACCTAAGATCTGTTAAAGCATTAATAGTTACATACAATGCTGATACAGGCAGTTCTTTTCTTAAATGGAGCGATAACTTACGAAAAATTTCATTTTGTAAAATTTTCTTATCATAATCATTATGAATTTCAAGAATTTTTTTGCGAGCTAAATTCTTATAATCATTAACTTCATCATCAAAACTAGGATCATCAAACATCTCCAGCTGGAATTTCTTTTGCCTATCAAAAACGTACCAAGAAGGTTTGTCACCTTTATCATTTTCTTTATTAGTGGAGCTCTCTGAATTAGAGCTCAAGTAAGATCTTAATGCAGCAAACAAACTATTTTTATATTGATTTAACCTATTAAGCCAAGACTTTGCTTTATCATTTACATTTTCTTCTTGCATATCACTATTCATAGCATCAGCTTTTAATTTCTTATCAATTTCATCCATTTGCATAGGTGTTGCATCAGCATGAACAAAAAACCCTTGATCTCCAATATAAACTCTAGAAAAACGATGTTTATCAGCACCTATGATCTGATTTGTAGACTGATCCCAGTAGTACCCTACTGTTCTAGCAGATTTCATTGGCTCAGAAGTAAGTTCTGCATAACGCTCCACATACAAATGAAATAGTTCATTGCCACTTGAACACTGCCCATATAAGCAATTATTCCGCAAAAATCTTGAGACACTAGCAAAAGTTTCTCCATAAACTCCATAAAAAGGACCAACTGGTTGTCTATAGGTGTAAAATGAAACTTTACCAATGATATCTGAAAGCTCAGTAATCAAAATTGAGCCATTTCTAGTTATATGCTCATCAATTTCATCAGCAATAATATCAAAACCAACCGATCTTAAGTCATTATTAATAAGTTTTAGCTCAAATATTTTATCAAGTGCGTAGTTGTACCTTGGTTTTTCTTTATATCTATAATAAGCAGCATAAGAAATTTCGGTAGATTCATACCCAGAATGTAAATCTAAATTATATATGTGATCTGCAGAAAATTTGACAGTATAACCATGATCTAACTGCTTACCTTGATGTGTTTTCACTTGAATTGCTGTTAACTCGTAATCAAGAAAAGATGGTATCGGTGTATCTCCAGATCTTGGAGCACCTAATCTAACGACAATATCTGGATCATTATCATAGTTATTCAGTTGATAATTTGACAGTTTAATTTGGTTCTTTTCTTTATTAAAATTAAGTGGATTTCTGATTTGATTTATTGGAGACATAATAAAATAATGCGGTAACTCTACATTTTGATTACGAACTTCTACAGAAAAACTCGCCTTCCCTCCAGCCTTTGCCATTGCATCAGCAGACACCGTTCCAACGAAAGTATTATCATAATTGTCACTAGTACCTTCATCAGTGCTTTCAACAAAATCACCTTGACTTGGACGATTCAAAGTAATTTTAGGAATATTTTCTTTTACATACCTAGCAACATCACCACCATACTCGTAAGTGAGGTGCATTGCTGAGGTAGCCAATGCGATATAAGTAACTAAAACAGCACTGCCCATAAACGTTTTATATCGCCTAGTAGCGTTACCCACAATATCTGTATAAGCAGAACGCAGCCTTGAAAACAAACCTTTACGCCTAATCTTATCTGAATTTAGCATAGTGCTATAATGTGGTCTTTTCAATTTGGAAGCAACTTGATCACGAAGTTCCCAGTAACTTGCATTTATTTGGTAACCATACCATTTGATTCCTAAAGAATTGTCTTGAGATAAAATTTGATTGCTTTCACTTTTAATATGTTCAGTCAAAGAGACTTGCTTGACTTTTGTTGGTTTAGTCTTTTTAATTGGTATATCATCTTCCGAAAATATCAAAATATTATCAACCAGCTGTTGTATTGATTGCGAAGAGTTTTTCAGATCGAGAGGGGATTGATTACTAACTTCTCTATAAAATCTTCTATGCAAATCTTTTAAATTACGATCTTCTTTCAAGTGAATCAACTTCTGAGCATCCTTTATGTGACCATCAATCATGGCAAATTCAGACATGTACTTTGAGTCAGCTTTAAGGCGTTCATTGTTTTGATTTGAGTTAGATGTTTTAATACTTCGTAATAAACGTTGAAAATTTTTGTACTTTAGCCATAGAGTTCGTTTGTTTTTTGATAAATACTCCTCAAGATGAATGTTTTTTTGAGTTTCTTGAAAAACAAATCCTATCAACTCTCTTTCATTTTCATGATTGATCAGTTCAGGTTTTTCTTCTTGTTGCGATACAAAGTCTCTTTTATCTTTTGTTTTCATTCTAAATGGGAAAAGCAGCCATAATTGCTTAGTTGTATCTAATATTTCACTTATTTCCCACTCTGGTGAAACCCAAGTTTTGCCTACAGTCCAATTAAAGTGAGTTGATTTCAGATTTTTATCTTCATCTATCATTGAAAATAAAACCTTACTTTTTAGTAAGTCACCTATACTAATTTCAACGCTAGTAGTTGGAATTTCAAATAAACCAGGTGTGTTTATTTGATCTATTTCAAAAGACAGATTTCTATTCATTCTCTTTTTATATCGTTCAAAAAATTTTTTAAAGGATTTCTCTCTCAAGCTATTTAGCATTTCAATTTTTTGTTTCTTCCATGATTTAACGTCTGTGACATTTTTATTTTGGTTTAAAACATCTTTTCTTAGATACTTTTGGTAACGATCTTTATAAAACTCACCATGCATAAAATTATTGCTTGTTATTTTTGATATTGACCAGTTTTTTGGAAGAGCAAATCTTTTATGTGTATCAGCTAAAGCATTTCTTGCAGCTTCATCTTCATTCATTTCTACTAAAATCATGCTTTGTTTTTGAGAGTAAATTTCTAACTCAAGGTCTCTTAGGATTTGTAGCTGCGGGCTTAATAAATAACCCAAATCAGCATCCGATGCGTGTTCTTTAACTATAGATACGTATTCATTTCTAAACTTCAGGCCTTGCTCTGCTGCTTCTCTTAAAACTGGATCTGATTCAATGATTGCATTAACTTTTTTTCTTAGTTCACTATCAGACTGAACCTCTTCAAACCAATCTTCTTGACCTGAAAACAATGGAAAAGCATTTAGCAATAAGCCTTGTAAATCCATGATACTTGGTTCATTTATACGAAGAGACTCAGAGTTATCTGAATGACCACCTTGTGCTTTGGCTTTGGCTGAAGGTAATAATGGTAATAACAGCATAAAAGCTAGAGTCAATATTACTCGATAAAAATTAATCATATTCACCATCATTGAAAAAACATTGAGACTTTATATAGCATTTCTATCGTTATTTTTAAAGAATTTTATGGCTTTTTATGAAACAAAGATAATATAAAAGATTTCATCTAAGTAAATGAATTTATTAACTAATTTAAGTTTATAGATATTTACTGACAATAAGCCAAGGCCGTTTGAGGCCCAAGATCAGTATTATAACGCTTTATCACGTCACCTTTTTTATTAACAATAATCGTAGTGGGGAAAAAAAACTTCATATCTGGAAATACTGTTCGAATGAATTCTGATTTGGTTAAATCTGTTCTAGAGTCTCCTGAA
Source organism: Oligoflexales bacterium (assembly GCA_023301465.1). Classification (GTDB taxonomy): domain Bacteria; phylum Bdellovibrionota_B; class Oligoflexia; order Oligoflexales; family JALZUQ01; genus JALZUQ01. Next base: position 468 of record JALZUQ010000028.1, on the reverse strand, counting down.
AACTGATAACCATATTCTTCAGCAAACTCTCTTATCTCTGAGTTTTCTTGTAGTTCGCCTTGCATGATTCCAACATAATTACATATCGAAGATTCTTGAAAAAGTTTTTTATTGTTCTCTGCAATAAATATTTTTGATTTTTTAATACAGTGTTCACAATCCATATTGTAGAGCCCTATCACAAGAAAATCCTTTCCAGCTGACAAGTCCTGTAAAGTTTTTGTTTCTCCTAAAATAGATGTCACTTCAAGATTTTTCACAGACAGTAAATCTCCAGTCCACTCTGAAAGCTCATCTTGCTCTTGATCTAAGTCATCTTCTGTTAGTTGACCAGACTGGTTACCATCACCTTGAGTAGGTTCATCTTGGGTAGGTTCATCTTGAGTAGGTTCATCTTGAGTAGGTTCATCTTGAGTAGGTTCATCTTGAGTAGGTTCATCTTGAGTAGGTTCATCTTGAGTAGGTTCA